>DASVAP010000290.1:0-9415 GCA_036376275.1 Planctomycetota bacterium
CACTTCGTGGCGCTGCTCCGCCCTCCCGGGAGGCTCTCTGGCTCCTCGAAGCTTCGCTGCACACTGGGGAAGGGAGGACCCTTCCCCAGACCCCTTCCCCTCGAACGCTGCGATTCCTCGCAGCCATCTCAAACTCCCTAAGCCTGGTGTCCACCGAATCGAGGGAGGGTCACTCCGCGTCTCCGCGCCCTTCCGATTCCGATTCTGAAGAAGAAGAGCGCGGAGACGCGGAGGGAAGACGCGGAGGACGCGGAGCAGGAGGGAGGGGAAGAAGGCGAGGGGATCAGGGACGGTGCGGGTACTCGCGCCCCGCGCGCTTCCACTGCTCCTCGCTCTGGCCCTCGACGCACTCCGGGATCAGCGGCACGACCAGGCGCTTCACGTCGGAGAGCTCCAGCTCCTCCTCGAGCAGCGGCTGGGCGTGCCAGCTCACCTTGGCGCGCCAGCGGCCGGCGACCAGGCTCTCGATCTCGAGGTCCTGCTCGGGCGCGAGGGTCTGCTCGGCGGTGGGCGAGCCGCCGATCCACAGCTCGAGCGGCAGGCCCTGGTGGCGCCCGGGGAACTCGACCAGCAGCGTCGAGTCGCCCAGCTCGACGCTGGCGAGCTCGAGCGTGACGCCGCTCTCGCCCGGCTTGACGAAGCGTCCGGCCCAGCCGCCGCCGCCCGGGCCGCGCGCCTCGAGGTAGCGCACGGGGCTGACGTCTTCCCAGGCCGTCAGCACGAAGCGGCCCTCGCGGTCGGTGCGCGTCTCCTGCAGGCCCGGCGGGAGGTTCGGCATCACGGCCGTCTCCAGGTAGTAGGAGGGCTCGGTGAAGTAGGCCAGCGTGGCGCGCACGCGGTCGGGGGCCTCGAGCTTGACGAAGGCGTTCGCGACCGGCTTCCCGTCCTGCATCACGGTGCCCGTGAGCGTCGGCGCCGGCTGCAGGTCGATCACCACGTCGCGCTGGCTCGCCGCCAGGTTGACGACCTTCATGGCGGCCTTCGCGCCGGGCCGGAAGACGTGGATCTTCACGACCTCGGGGCGCAGCTTCCCGATCGTCACCGGGCGGCCCGGGAAGACCTCGATCGGGTTGAGCTTGTGCCAGGGGAAGCCCTCGTTGCGGAAGGCCGAGTTGGCGTTGAACTCGGGCCGGTCCGAGAAGACGTAGACCTGGGCCGGACCCGGGCCGCCGGCGTTGCCGCTGAGCGCCAGCGTCAGCTTGGCCTCGGGCTTGAGCGTGAAGGTCATGCGGTCCTGCGCGGTCGTGTCGGCGCCCGCGACCCACACCAGCTCCTGGTAGTAGGCGAAGCCCTCCAGCTCGACCTCGCACAGCACCTGCCCGGCCGCCACCGCGTTCAGGAAGAAGCGCCCCTCCGTGTCGGTCGTCGTGCGCGTGCCGTCGACCGTCACGTGCGCGCCCTCCAGGCCCTTGCCGGTCGAGTCCTGCACCTTGCCCATGACCGCGCCCGGGCGGCCGTAGCCGATGTTGAGCAGCGTCTCCTGCCCGCGCCGCAGGCGCACCTCGCGGCGCGAGCCGAGCGTGCCGGGCCCGCGCACCTCGAGCACCGAGAGCCCGGGATAGAGGTCCACGGCGCCGAAGCGTCCCTCGGGATCGGCGCGCAGCACGCGCCCGGCGTTGGCGCCGGCCAGGAAGTGGATCTCGGCCGCCACGCCCTGGTCGCGCACGTCGGCGATGCGCCCCGAGAGGCGCGCGCCGGCGCCCGAGCCGACCGGCGGCACGCCCTCCTCCTTCGGCAGGAAGCGCGCCTCGAGCAGCTCGAGCTCGACCTTGGCCGGCCACAGGACGGTGGTGTGCACCGGGCCGCTCGACGTGCGCACCTGGGGCGGCGGGATGAGCTGGGCCGGAGCGGCGGATGCGTCGGGGAGCGCTTCCGCTCGCAGCGGCGCCGGCGAGCGCTCACCCCCGCCTCGCCCGCCGGAGTCGGAGAGCAGCAGGAAAGCCCCCAGGCCCGCCAGCAGCGCGAGCAGGAGCACGATCAGGAGAGGTCGGTTCATGGGCAGCGCGCGGACGGACGAGCGAACGCGGGAGCAAGCGCTGGAGCAAGCACTGCGCCGTCCGGGGCGGAGGACACGACCGCAAGATAGCCCGGCAAGCGCCGGGGGTCACCGGGGGGCCGCGAGGGGCCGAATCCGGGGCCCGGCTAGCCAGGAGCCGGTCGGGAATGCGCCGCTGTTCTCCGGGCGGGCGCGCGCCCGCCCGGATGAACTGCGGCGGTCACGCTGACGGCGGGATCTGTAGCCGATCTTCGATCGGCTAGGCCGTCTTCGGGCGTCGCCCCTGGGCGCGCTGCTCGGCCTTCGAGTGCTCCAGCACGACCTCGAAGACGCGCCGGACCAGGGTCGGGTCGAGACCCTCGCGCTCGGCGGCGCGCAGGTGGAAGGCGCAGAGCTCGGCCTCGCGCTCGGGGTTCTCGACCGCGATCCCGGCCAGGGCCTTGGCGCGTCCGAGCAGGCGCACGTGGGCGAAGCGCTCGCCGAGCAGCCGGATCACGGCCGTGTCGAGCTCCTCGATGCGCGCGCGCAGGAGCTCGAGATCCCCGTCCATGGCCTCACTCTACCGCGTTCCCGGCGGGGCGGCGCAGGACGGCGAAGAAGGTGCGGTTGTCGGGCGCGTCCTGCACGTCGTGCTGCAGCGCGTGCAGACCGGCGGCGGCGCCGGCCGCGCGCGAGGCGAGCACGGCCGTCTCGGGCCCGAGCTCGCCAAGCGCCAGGGCCGAGGCCGCGGCGGCCGTGTCGCGCCAGGCGCGCTCGGCGTGGGCGCCCAGCAGGCGCCCCAGGGTGCGCCGGCACTGCGCCAGCGCGTGGGGGTGGCTGGCGACGCTCCGGATCGCGCCCGGCGCGACGCGCGCGTCGCGCACCCACAGCGTGATCCGCACGGGGAGCACCAGCTCGCCGTCGAGCACGAGCCGCCGGCCGCCGAGGGCCGCCAGCGTGTCGGCGACGAGCCCGGCGCTCGAGTTCGCGACCGGCACGACGGCGCGCTCGACCGCGCCGCGCGCGAGCAGCGCCAGCGCCTCCTCCGGCGTGGCGGCCATCACGAGCACCGCCCCCGGGTAGCGCTCTGCGCGGAGGCGCTCGGCGGCCTCGGCCCCGAAGGAGCCGCGCGAGCCGAAGCAGGCGATCGCGAAGCGCGCGGGAGCCTGCTCGAGCGCCGGATCGGTCATCCGGTCCTCACTCGCGCCCGAAGGGCTGCCCCGGGAGCTCGAGCGCGCCGCCGTCGTCGTCCACGCGCCACTCGACGCGCTCCTCCTCCGGGCGGAAGCCCGCGCACAGGCGCCGCCAGTCGGCGCGCGAGAGCACGAACTGCCACTCGTCGATGCGCCGCCCGCGCTTCGTCACGCGCCCGGGCACGGTGCGACCCAGGGTGAAGCCGGCGCGCTCGAGCACGCGCCGCGAGGCCAGGTTGCCGACGAAGACCCAGGCCTCCAGTGCCACGGCCTCCAGGTGCCGGAAGGCGAGCCAGGCCGCCAGCGCCAGGGCCTCGCGCCCCAGGCCCCGCCCCTGGAACGCGAGGCCGATCCAGTAGCCCACGTCGCCCTGGCCCGCATGCCCGCCGAAGCGCAGCGAGAGCGAGCCGGCCAGGGCCCCGCTGGCGCGCTCCTCGATCGCCAGGCGCAGGTCGGGGCTGCCGTCGAAGGCGTTGCCGTGGCGGTAGTGCTCGGCCAGCTCGACCGGCGAGGAGGGCCCGTCCCACAGCAGCCAGCGCAGGATCTCCTCCTGACCGTCGAGCAGCAGGAAGGCGGCCGCGGCGTCCTCCGCACGGTGCAGGCGCAGCCGTGCGCGCGGGCCCGCCAGGTCGACGGAGGCGATGCGACGGCTCATGCGGGGGCGCTATCCTATTCGGTTCGATCCCGGCGTCCCGAACCGTTTCCGGTCCCTGCAACGTCCCGACCCAGTCGTCCCGATGAAGTCCTACGCGATCGTCGAGATCCTCGGCGACGGCATCTCGCCCGAGCTCTCGGAGAGCGTGCACGCCCTGCTGCCCGCGCTGCCCTTCCGGCTCGAGTTCCGGCCCGTCGACCTCTCGCTCGAGAACCGCACGCGCAACCGCCAGACGATCTACGAGCAGGCCAAGCTGGCCATGACCGAGCTCTCGGTGGCGCTCAAGTACCCCACCACGACCGAGGAGGAGAGCCCCAACAAGATCCTGCGCGAGTTCTTCAACTTCTCGGTCATCCACCGCCCGGTGATGACCTTCCCGGGGGTCGAGAACAACTTCAAGCGCACGCTCGACATCGACGTGGTGCGCATCGCGACCGGCGGCACCTACTCCGACCGCGGCATGCGCATCGGCACCGAGTCGGCCGTGGCCCTGCGCGTGATCGAGCGCACGCCCGCGCGCCACGCGGCCCAGTTCGCCTTCCGCCTGGCGAGCGAGCGCGCCACCTCGGTCGTCTCGACCAGCAAGTGGACCATCCAGCGCGCCGCCGACGGCCTGTTCGAGGACCAGTGCGACGACATCGCGCGCAACTACCCGGGCATCCCCTACCGGCGCGAGCTGTTCGACGCGCTGCTCGCGGGCCTGATCCTGCACCCGGAGCGCTACCACGTGATCGTGTGCCCCAACGAGTACGGCGACTTCCTCTCGGACATGGCCTGTGGCCTGATCGGCTCGATCGGCCTGGGGGACAGCGCCTCCTACTCCTTCGACGGCAACGGGCGCGTGCGCCTGGCGATGTTCGACCCGGCCGGCGGCACGGCCCCCGACATCGCCGGCAAGAACGTGGCCAACCCCAGCGCGGCGCTGCTGGCCTTCGCCTCGCTGCTGCGCCACGTGGGCGAGCGCGAGGCCGCGCGCGCCCTGCGCGGCGCGATCCGCGACTCGATCGCGAGCGGCGAGAAGACGGCCGACATCGGCGGCACGCTCGGCACGCACGAGTTCACGGCGGCGGTGCGCAAGCGCGTGGCAGCGGCGCTGGGGACCGACCGCTGACGGGGACGCGACGATCCGGCGCGAGTGAGCCCGCGGGAGTTCCGTGCGACCGCGCCGGCGCGCCGGAGCGCGCGCGCCCGCGCCCCTTGCCGCCACGCTCCGCCCCGTCCCCGCGGTCGGCTCGGCCCCGCGCGCCGGGAGCGCGTCCGTGACCCCCGTCCCGTCGCGCGTCTGGGGCGCGACGCTCCTCTCCGCCCTGGCGCGGCAGTGGAGCGCGCTGTGCACGCTCCTCTCCCTGGCCGTGCTGGCGCGCGCCCTCGACGCGGCCGACTTCGGACGCTTCACCTTCTACCTGGCGGTGCTCGCCTTCCTGGACGTGCTGGTCGACTGCGGCACCTCGAGCGCGGCGGTGCAGCAGGGCGCCAGCGATGCACGCGCCTTCGCGGCCGCGCTCGCGGCGGGCCGCCGCATCCGCGCCGTCGCGGCCCTGGCCGGAGCCGCGCTGGTCGGGCTCACGGCCGGCTGGGCCGGCGAGCGCGAGCTCCCCTACGTGTGCCTGGCGCTGCTCGGCCCGACCGCGCGCGTGGCGGAGATGTCGGCCGTGGCCTTCCAGCGCGACATCGCCTGGGGCAAGCCGCTGCTGCTGCGCGCGCTCGGGTCCACGCTGCGCCTGGGGCTGATCGCGACCCTGGCGACGCGCCCCGGGCTCGGCTTCGGGCCCTACCTCCTGGCGCACTCGGCCGCGCTGGCGCTCGGGAACGTCGCCGTGCACCTCGCCGCGCGGCCCCGGCTGCCGGCTCCGGCCCCGCCGGCGCCGGGCTTCCTGCGCGTGGCGGCCCCGCTCGCGGCCCTCGGGCTCGTGCAGCAGGCCTACGCCTGGGCCGACAACGGTTTCCTGCGCGCGCTGGCGGGGCCGGAGGAGCTCGGCCGCTACAACGCGGCCGCGCGCCCGTTCCTGTGGCTGGCCTTCTTCGCGGCCTTCGCCAGCACCTCGGCCCTGCCCTGGCTGGCGCGCGCCGCCGCCCGCGCCGAGCTGGGCCGCGCGACGCGCGCCCTGGCGCTGCCACTCGTGCTCGGCGCCGCGCTGGCGACGGGCGCGCTGCTGCCCTGGCGCGCGGAGCTCCTGCGGCTCGCCTTCGGCCCCGGCTTCGAGGCCGGCGCGACGAGCCTGGGCTGGCTGCTCTGCGCGCTGCTCCCGATCGCGCTCGGCGCGACCTGGCTCACGGCCGTGATCGCCGCCGGACGCATGCGCGCGGCGCTCGCCGTCGCCGCGGCGGCCCTGACGGTCAACCTGGCGGCGAACGCGCTGCTCGTGCCACGCCTCGGCGCCCCCGGCGCGGCCCTGGCGCGGCTCGCCACCGAGAGCACCGTGGCCCTGGGCGCGCTCGCCGTCCTGCGCCGGATCGAGGCCTGGCCGCTCGGGGCTCCGAAGCGCTTCCTGCTCGCGCCGCTCGTGCTGGCGCTGACCTGGGCCGGCTCGCAGGCGCTGCACGGGGCACTCCGCTAGGCTCCGCCCCATGCGCGTCGGGATCGACTACCGTCCGGCCCTGGTGAACCGCGAGGGCATCGGGCGTTACGCGCGCGAGCTCGTGCGCGGGCTGGTCGAGCACCGCTTCGGCTCGAACCTCGGGCTCTTCGGCTACACCCTGGCCGGGGCGCGCTTCGGGCGGGCCGAGCTCGGGCTGGAGCACGAGGCCGGCCAGCCGGAGCTGCTGCGCCTGCGCTGGCCCTCGAAGGCCCTGCCCTGGCTGCTGGCGCGCCTGGGCAAGGGCGTCGACGACCTGGTGGGCGGCTGCCAGGTCTACCACCACACCCAGTACTCGCGCCTGCCCGTGCGCCAGGCGCTCGAGGTGGCCACGATCCACGACTGCCTGTACCTCAAGGACGCCGACTACGTCGCGCCCGCGGCGGCGGAGCGCATGGCGGCCGCGGCGCGCGAGCTGGTGGCGCGCGCGCGCCGCATCCTGGTGCCGAGCGAGTTCGTGGGGGCCGAGGTCGTGCTGCACTTCGGCGCCTGGCCGGCCCAGATCACGGTCACGCCGCTCGGCTGCGACCACCTGGCGCGCGCGCTCCCGCCCGAGGGTTTTCCACGCCCGGCGGAGCCCTACGTCCTGACCGTGGCGCGCGTCGACAACCGCAAGAACCACGTGCGCATGCTGGCGGCCTTCGAGCAACTCGTGCGCGAGGGCCTCCCCCACCGCTGGGTCGTGGCCGGGCCGCCCGGCCACGGGGTCGAGCACTTCCGCCGCGCCCTGGCGCGCTCGCCGGCGGCCGCGCGCGTCGAGTGGCGCACGGACGTCTCCGAGGCCGAGCTGCCGCGCCTCTACGCGCAGGCGGACCTGTTCCTCTTCGCCAGCCTGGGCGAGGGCTTCGGGCTGCCCCCGCTCGAGGCCATGGTGGCCGGCACGCCGGTCGTGACCAGCGCGCTCACCTCGCTGCCCGAGGTGTGCGGCGAGGCCGCCTGGTACGTCGAGCCCAGCGACCCCGAGCGCATCTTCGAGGCCGCGCGGCGCCTGCTCACCGAGCCCCATCTGCGTGCCGAGCTCGTCGCGCGCGGCAAGGTCCAGGCGCGCAAGTTCACCTGGCGCGAGACCGCGCGCCAGACCCTGCTCGCCTACCAGAAGGCCACCGAGCCCGTGCCCGACGACGACCACAAGGTGCGGCGCTCGCTCTGAGCCCAGCCGTCGCATGCCGCCTTCGCTCGCCACACCGGAGCCGCCCGCGCCCGGCCAGCCGTGGGTGCGCGCGGACCTGCGGCCGCTCTTCGCCGGGCTCGACTTCGACGCGTTCCTGGCCCTGGGCGGCGAGCACGTGCGCACCGGCCCGGACGGCGCGCGGCACACGAGCCGCTTCGAGCGCGGCGGCCGGCGCTTCTACCTGAAGGTGCACACCGGCCTCGGCTGGGGCGAGATCCTGCGCTGCTGGCTGCAGGGCAAGCGCGCGATCGTCGACGCGCGGCCGGAGGCGCGCGCCCTGACGCACCTCGCGGAGCTCGGCCTCGCGGCGCCGCGCCTCGCGGCCTGGGGCGTGCGCGGCCGCGACCCGGCCCGGCGCCAGTCGTTCCTGGTCACGGAGAGCCTGGAGGAGAGCGAGGACCTGGCCGAGGTCCTGGCGCGGGCGCCGCCCCCGACCATTCGCTTCCGCCAGGCGCTCGCGCGCGAGCTGGGCCGCATCGCCGGGCGCCTGCACGCGGCGCGCCTCGCGCACCAGGACCTGTACCTGACGCACTTCCGCCTGCGCCGGCACGCGGACGGGAGCTTCGCGCTCTTCCTGCTCGACCTGCACCGCGCCTACGTCGCGCCGCGCGCCCGCCGCCGCTGGCAGCGCAAGGACCTGGCGGCGCTGCGCTACTCGACCCTGGCCCTGGCGGTCACGCGCGCCGACTGCGCGCGCTTCTTCGCGGCCTACCGGGCCGAGCTGGCGCCCACCGAGCGCGCCGCCGAGCGCGCCCTGCGCCGGCGCGTCGAGGCCCGCGCCCGCCGGGTGCAGGCGCGCATCGCGCGCCGCGGCGGCGCCGACTGAGCCGGGCCGTCAGCGCGGCGGCACGTCGCGCGGCAGCCCCGGACAGCCGGCCACCAGCCAGGCCCGCAGGCGCTCGCCGATCGCGTCGCGCACGGCGCGGAAGGCGCGCAGCACCTCCAGCTCGCTGCCGCGCACGTCGGCCGGGTCCTCGAAGGGCCAGGAGAGCAGCGGGATGCGGCCCGGCAGGCTGGTGCAGCGCGCGGCGGCGGCGCTGCACACCGCGATCACGAGGTCCGGCGGGTCCTCGAGGTACGCCTCGAGCGGATCGGACGTCTGGCGCGCGACGTCGATCCCGACCTCGGCCATCACGCTCACCACGCGCGGGTGGAGCTGCGTCGGGTGCGTCCCGGCCGAGAGCGACTCCAGGCGCCGCCCGGCCAGGTGGCGCAGCCAGCCCTCGGCCATCTGGCTGCGGCAGGCGTTCGCCGTGCACAGGAACAGCACGCGCGGCTTGCGGCTCACGCGCGGGATTGTGCGCACGGCCGGCGGGCGAATCCAGGCTCGCCCTGGGGCAAGGTCGTGCGAGCGCGTGGTCCCATCCTGCGGCTAGGCTTCCGGCCCATGCGCGTCGGCTTCGACGTCTCGCCCCTCGTCCAGCCCCACTCGCGCGGCCTGGCGCGCGTCGTGGCGGGTCTGGTGGAGGCGCTGGAGCGTCGCGCGCGACTCGCGGTCGTGCGTCTCGCGCCCCCCGCCGGCGCGGGCCTGCGCCGCTGGCGCCAGGGCGAGCTGCCGCGCCTCGCGCGGGGGCTCGCCGGACTGCACTCCTTCACCTCGGCCTTCGCCCTGCGCGGCCCCGGCGCGCGCGTGCAGACGATCCACGAGCTGCCCTGGCGGCACGGCGTGGCCGAGAACGCGGGCCTGCGCCACCGCCTGTGGGCCAGCCTCGCGGCGCGGCGCGCGACGCGCGTCGTCTGCCCGAGCGAGCACGTGGCGCGCGAGCTCGGCCCGGCCGTGCGCAGGAAGACGCGCGTCGTGCCGTGGGGCGTCGCGGCGCACTTCTGCGACGAGCCCGAGCCGGG
>DASVAP010000305.1:0-39390 GCA_036376275.1 Planctomycetota bacterium
GCCGTGCTCCGCCGCCAGCTCGGAGAGGCGCGCGGCGGCGTGCGCGCGCAGCTCGCCCTCGGCGCGCGACCACACCACGACCAGCGGCTCGAGCCCGTCCAGGTGGCCGAAGCGCGCCAGCGCGTCGACCAGCCAGTAGACGGTCTGCAGGTCCTGCTCGTACTTGAGGCGCAGGATCAGGCGCGGGACGACGCGGTCGTCGCCGGCCTGGCCAAGACGGTACGCGCACTGCACGCGCAGCGCGGGCACGTCGGTCGCCTCCAGCCCGTCGAGCAGCGCCTCGAGCGCGCGCGGCGTCGCGCAGAGGCCCAGCACGTCGGCCAGCGCCACCCGCACCGCCGGCTCCTCGGACGGATCGAGCAGGGCCTGCGCGGCGAGCTCCACCGCCGCGGGCGGGAGCCGGGCCGCGTCCTCGAGCGCGAGGGCGACGAAGTCCGGGTCGCCCGAGCGCAGCGGCCCCAGGATCGCATCGAAGGCCTCGCGGGCAGCGGCGGCGTCGCCTGCGTCGCTCGCCGCCACCGGCGGGAGCTCCGCCTCCAGGCGCGCCAGGGCCGGAGCCACGACCGCGCGCAGCTCGAAGACGGGCGGCGGTGTCTCCTCGCGGCAGGCCGTGCCGAGGCAGGCCAGCGCGAGCGCGGCGCGCCTCACGGCGCGAGCTCGAGCCGGTGCACCAGGCTCGCCTCGCGCTCCGGATCCGGGCGCTCCGGGTCCTGCCAGTAGGGCGAGAGCTTGTAGAACAGCGCCACCTCGATCGGACCGCCGGCCTCGGGGTCCGCCAGCGGGATCGGGCGGGTCTCGTGCGCAACGAGCAGTGTGCTCGTCAGCCCGACCTCGTCGCGGTACGGGCTGCGGAAGCGGTAGAGGTGCCGCCAGGGCCCGCGCGGCTCCGTCAGCGGCCGCCAGAAGACGTCCGCCGCGCGCGAGCGCTCGTCGGTCGGGAAGGAGTGGCCGGCGCCGACGTTCTCGACCTCGACCACGACCTCGGCCCCGTTCCTCCGCGCACGCAGGGCCACGGCCGAGCGCACGAGCTCGATGGAATGCCCGCCGTGCATCGTGTGGTCGCGCCCGCGGTTCGGATCGCCGCCGCGGAAGGGCATGTGGCAGTCGATGCAGTCGATGCCTTCGGCCGCGTAGCGCGAGGCGAGCCACTCGGTCACCGTCTGGTGCTGGTTGTGGCAGGGCGCGCAGAACTGGGCGCTCGAGAGCTCGGGCACCGCCCGCGGACGGCAGGCGACGTCGTCGCGCTCGAGCGTGCCCGCCACGCGGCCGGCGTCAGGGCCGGCCAGGGCGTGGCAGGCGATGCAGTCGACGCCCTCGACGCGCCGCGCGGCGCGCGGCAGGACGCGCTCCTCGAGGCCCGTCTCGAACACCGGGCGCTGCGCGTGGCAGTCGATGCAGTCCGTGTTGGCGAAGTCGTTCGAGAGCGCGCGCACGTCGGGATCGGTCCACGAGCGCGCGTGCCACGAGCTCTCCCACTCGCCGTAGACCTCGGCGTGGCAGGCGCGGCACTCGGTCGAGCTCTGGAAGGCGACCGGCGCGGTCGCGGGCGCCGCCGGACGGAAGACGGCCACGAGCGCGACCCCCGCCACGGCCAGCACGCCCAGCCCCAGGAGCAGGCGCGCCCTCACGCCGCCTCCTCCAGCCGGCCCGCGCGCAGCGCCAGCGTGCGCGTGGCGTGCCCGGCGACCTCGCGCGGATCGTGGGTGACGTACAGGATCGTCGGCGCGAGGCGCGCGTGGATCCCGGCCAGGGTCTCGGCCAGGGTCGCGCGCAGCGGCAGGTCGAGCGCGCCGAGGGGCTCGTCGAGCAGCAGCAGGCGGGGCTCGACGGCCAGCGCGCGCGCCAGCGCCAGGCGCTGGGCCTCGCCACCCGAGAGCTCGCCCGGCCGCCGCTCCGCCAGCCCGGCGAGCCCGACGCGCTCGAGCAGCTCCGCCGCGCGCGTACGGCGCTCGGGCCGGGCCACGCCGCGGCAGGCGAGCACGAACTCGAGCGTCGCGCGCGCCGAGAGGTGCGGCCACAGGCCCGCGCCGGCGCCCTGGAACACGAAGCCGATCGAGCGCTGCTCGGGCGGGAGGAGCAGGCGTCCGTCCGCGCTGGCTGGGCGCCCGGCGAGCCGGAGCGTGCCGGCGCTCGGCCGCTCCAGCCCGGCGACGAGGCGCAGCAGCGTGGTCTTGCCGCAACCGGAGGGGCCCACGATCACGGTCCACGAGCCCTCCGGCAGGGCCAGGTCGAGCGGCCCGAGCACGCGCCGCCCGCCGAGCTCGACCGTGACGCCCGCCAGCTCGACCGCGTTCACGGCAGGACCTCGAGGCGTCGGCGCCCGAAGAGCGCGTGCAGCAGGCCCGGCAGGACGACGAAGAACACGACCAGCAGCGCCAGGGCCGCCACGAAGTCGTCGCGCCCGAAGTGCACCGCGTTGTAGAGGCGGAAGAGCACCATCTGGTTCGCTGCCGGCACCAGGATCACCGCGTCGAGCTCGCGCAGCGCCAGCACGAACACCAGCACGCCCGCGCCGAGCAGCGCCGGAAGCAGCGCCGGCGCGACGATCCACCCGAGGCGCCGCAGCGGCCCGGCCCCCGCCAGACTCGCCGCCTCCTCGCCGCGCGGGTCGAGCGTCGCCGCGGCGCTGGCCACGGCCAGCACCGCGAAGGGCGCGAAGCGCCCGACCAGGAGCAGCACCGCCATCCAGCCCGAATCGTACAGCGGCGCCGTGAGCGGCCGGTTCCACAACGCGATGCTGCCGATCCCGAACAGGATCGCCGGCACGGCGAAGGGCAGGATCACCACCAGGCCCGCCAGGCGATTCCAGCGCCCGATGCGCGCCAGCGCGTGGCCGAGGACGAGCGCCAGCGGCACGGCGGTGAGCGCCGCGCCGGTCGCGTACAGCAGGCTCGACTGCAGGTTCGCGCGCCCCAGCTCGAGCGCGCGCGCGAAGGCGGCCTGCAGCTTCGCGAGCCCGAACCCGCGCGGTCCGCCGCCCGCCTCCCACAGGAGCCGCCCCAGCGGGAGCACCACCGCCAGCGCGAGCACCAGCGCGACGAACACGAGCGCCAGCGGGCGCGCGCGCCCGAGGCTCACCGGCGCAGGCGCACGGAAATCGCCGCCCAGGCTCGTGAGCCGCGTGCTGCGCAGGAGCCCGAGGGCCGGCGCCAGGGCCAGCAGCGTCAGGACCACGATCGGCAGCGCGGCCGCGACCGCCCGGCCGGTGTCCTTGGCGCTGCGCCAGGAGGCGAAGACCTCGTCGGCGTAGACCGGGAACTTGGTCCCGATCGAGGAGACGTAGTCCGGCACGGCGAAGTCGTTGATCGCCAGCACGAAGGCGAAGCAGGCCGCCGCGGCCGCGCTCGGCAGGACCAGCGCGAGCTGGATCCGGAGCAGCGCGCGCGTGCCGCCCGCGAGCCGCGCCGCCTCCTCCAGGCGCGCGTCGATGCGCTCCAGCGCGCGGGCGCTGTACAGCGCGACCAGCGGGAAGGTGCCGAGCCCGAGGATCAGCGGGATCGCCAGGCCGCCGCGCAGGCCGGTGGTGACCGCCAGGGTCATCGCCAGGACGAGCGGCGGCGCCAGCAGCGGCAGGATGCCTAGCGCGCGCAGCAGCGCGGCCCCGGGCAGGTCGGTGCGCGCCACGAGGTAGCCGTAGGGCATGCCCAGGGCCAGCGCCAGCGCCGCCGAGCCGCCGCCGACCCACAGCGTGCGCAGGAGGAGCGTCGCGCTGCGCGCGTGGAACGCGCCGGCCAGGTCTCCCCCGCCGACGCGCGCGAGCATCAGCGCGAGCGGCACGAGCCCCACCAGCGCGAAGACCAGCGCCGCGGCCGTGACCAGCGGCCGGCTCACCGCAGGAACAGCTCCTGGAACTCGGCGATGCGCGCCTCGATCCGCGCGCCGACGGCGTTCAGGTCCACCGCCATCGCGCGGAAACCGGTGCCGTCGACGACGTGCGCCGGGCGCGGCACGCCCGCGCGCACCGGCACCTGGGCCGAGCGCGAGCGCGCCAGCTCGGCCTCGATCTCGGGCCGCAGCGCCCAGTCGACGAAGCGCCGCGCGGCCTCCGGGTGCGGCGCGTCGGCCAGGATCGCGATCGTGTTCGGGATCAGGAGCGTCCCGGCGCCGTCGGCGTCGGGGTACACGGCGGCCACGGGATACCCCTCCTCGCGCGCCACGTTGTAGTCGTCGGTGTCGGTCCAGCCGAAGGCGCACACGCCCTCGCGCACCAGGCGCATCACGTGCGCGTTGCCGGTGGCGAGCTGCAGCTTGCCCTCGCGCGCCAGGCGCGCCGCCGTCTCGACGTAGCGCCGGCCCTCGGCCTCGCCCAGGACCTCGTACAGCGCCGCCAGGTGCGTGGGGGTCGTGCCGGCGAGCGGGCGGGCCATGGCGACCTTGCCGCTCCAGCGCGGGTCGAAGAGGTCCCACATCGAGCGGATCGCGGCCGGATCGGCGAGCTCGGTGTTGACGATGAAGACGCGCGCACGGGCGGCGAAGCCCGTCCAGCGCCGCGCGGGATCGCGGAAGCTCTCGGGAACGTCGGCCGCGCTGGGCGAGTCGTGGGGCGCGAGCAGGCCCTCCTCCGCCATCGACACGACCTGAGCGAACTCGTTGCTCCAGAAGACGTCGCAGCGCGGGCGGCCGCGCTCCTCGCGGATCCGGCTGGCCAGGCCGACGTTCTTGTTGGCCTCGATGTCGTACTCGACCCGTAGATCGAGGCCGCTCTCGGCTTCGAAGCGCTGCATCAGCTCCTCGGAGAACTGCTGGTCGAGCGAGCAGTACACGACCAGGTCGGGGGCCCGACCGCAGGCGGCGAGCAGCGCGAGGGCCGCGGCGGGGAGGAAGCGCTGCCACGGGACTCGGCTCTCCGACGCCCCGCGCGGCGCGTCCGGGGCAAGGACGGTCACGCCTCCGGAACCCTGCGGAGCACGTGAAGCGCGCGTTGCCGTCGCGAGGCTCGTGCCGGAACGCGGCTTGCTCTGCGCGCGGCTCATCGCTCCCCCACCCGACCCTTGCGCAGCCCGTGCATCGGCCCGCGGCGGGCAAAGCCTGGACCATGACGACCCTCACCAACCTCGTCCTCGCCGCCCTGGCTGGCACGCAACCGCTCGAGACCGAGTTCCTGCTCGAGCGCATCTCCACCAGACCCCCCTTCCCGCGCGGGCTGCAGCTCGTCGACGGGCAGCTCTACGTCCTGTGCCGCGGTCGCGTGCGCGAGTACGGCGGGGTGAGCGCGGAGGTCGAGGACCAAGCCGGCACACTCTACGTGCTCGACCCGTCCGTGGCCGAGCCCTTCACGCCGGGCGACCCCGGTCCGGCCGTGCGCGCGAACGGCGCGATCGTGGCCCTCCCCAGCGCACCGCCCTTCCGGCTGTGGGACCGCAGCGCCAGCCCGCCGACGCGCGACCGCGAGACCGACCGGCCCTACTGCGGCCTGACCTATCACCGCGGCACGGACAGCTTCTACATCTGCGCCTTCTCCGGCGTGGACAAGCCCGAGGGAGGAGGCCAGAGCCCCTTCAGCAAGAACCTGACGGACGCGATCCTGCGCTATGACCGGCGCACCGCGAAGTGGTACGAGGTCGAGCGCCACGACATCGAGAAGGGCGGCCTCTATCCGCACCACGACCCGGCGCGCGCGCAGCCGCCGCACGGCTGGCTGAACGGTCCGGACAACTGCCTGGCGGTGGGCGACTGGCTCTACGCCGTCTCGAAGGACAACAGCCTGCTCGTGCGCTACGACCTGCGCGCGCTGAGCGCCGATCCGGAGGCCGGCCCGCCGCCCAGCGAGGTCGTGCTGGGCTCCGACGTCACGGTGCAGGGCGGGCAGCGGCTGCGCATCGAGGGGCACAGCGCGCTGGGGCACCACGACGGGTGGCTCTACCTGGCGACGCGCACGAGCTCGCACGTCCTGCGCATCGAGCTCGATGCGGAGCTGCTGCCGGTGCAGCCGCTGAGGGTCGAGCTGCTCGCGCGCTACGACGCCTACGACCCGGAGACGAGGAAGTCCGCCAACCTGACGGACATGACCATCGACCGCGCCGGCAACGTCTACCTCGTCTCGGCCAAGCCCTCGCGCATCTACCGCTTCACGCCCGACCCGGAGCGCGTCCACGACGCGCGCGGCGGCAAGGTGAAGCCCTACGTCGATCTGGCCGCCCTCACCGGCAACCCGCAGATGAAGAGCGAGAACGCGATGGTGGACGAGCAGGGGCGCCTCTATGTGACCTCGGGCGACGCCTATGCCTACCAGGGCGGTGCCGGCGGCGTGGTGTGGCGCGTGACCCCGCGCCGGGACCACGGTCCCGAGTCAGGACACTAGCGAGCAGGGGTCGAGCAGGCCGGCCGGGCCACGTGTACAGGGATCCCCGAGGGATCACGTGGCTCGCGCCGGACCTGCTCACCTTTCCAGGTCGTGCCCCGGACAAGGCCACCTGGTCCCGGCCCCAGCGGCGGGCGAGGGTCGCACCGGTGAAGGCTCGCTCGCTCGCGCAGATCCTGCTGCTGGCCGCCGGGATCCTCCCGCTCGGATGCCGCGCTCCCGGCCCGTCGCACCCCCCGGAACCCGGATCGACGGGCGCTGACCCGACGAAGGACGAGGTCCCGCTCGCCGCCCTGGGCGGCTGGAACGCGACGCTGGTGCTCGACCAGGGGCCCGTGGGCGTGTGGACCGTGGGCGTGATGGACGTGTTCCCGCAGTACGGATGCCCGGAGATCGCCGCGCTGGACGACAGGGGTCGCTTCCACGCCCTCTGGTCCTACAGCGGGAAGTGGACGCCGGTCACGACGGTGCACGACGGCAAGTGGCTGGGCGGATTGAGCCAGGCCGATGTCGACCCGCGCATCCCGGGGACGGAGGTCTACGTCGGCTCCCAGAACGGCAACGTGTGGCAGGTCACACGGCAGGTCGAGGCCTTCCTCGACTGTCGGCTGGTCGCGCAGCTCGCGGGTCACGAGGTGCACACGCTCGTGGCGGGCGAGCTCGACCCGCGGCATCCCGGCGGGGAGCTCCTCGTCTTCACGCGCCCCGGAGCCCTGTTCGAGCTGCGCCCGCGCTCCGACGGCCTGGACGGCTTCGCCAGCGAGCACCTGCAGGACCTGGAGGGCCGCATCCGCGACGCATTGATCCTGCCTGGTGGAGAAGGCGCGGCGCGCATCGCCACGGTGGGACGTCACGGCAAGGTCGAGACGCTGCGCATCGGTCCGGATCGGCTCGAGTGGCGCACGGTCCACGAGGTCCCGATGGGCGCGGGTCGCCTCGCCCTGCGCCCGCCGACCCCGGGCCAGCCCCTCGTGCTCTACAGCACCTGCGACGACGGACGCGTCTACCGCCACGAGGAGCGCGCGCCGGATTCATGGTCGAGCGAGCTCGTCTATGCGGGTCCGCAGGGCATGCGCGGCTGCTGCGCCGGACGCTTCGACGCGGACCCGTCGGTCGAGACCCTGGCGGTCTTCGGCTACAGCAAGCGCGTGGAGCTCCTCGCGCGCCACGACGGGCACTGGACGGCCGAGACGCTCTTCGTGGACACCGACAAGGGGCACTGGCTCGCCGCCGGCGAGCTCGACGGCCGCAACACGACGGACGAGCTGATCGCCTCAGGCTACTCGGGCCGCATCGTGTTGCTGGCGCGCCCGCCGGGATACGGCCTGCCTCCCGGGGTGCCCGCCGTCGCCCGCTGAAGGAGCGGATCGCTGCGAGACGGGCTCAGCCGGCCTGCCGGCCCGGCTCGTCGGCGGGTTGATGCTCCACGCTGCGACGGCGCACCGGCTCGGTGGCCTGGTTGATCAGCTCGCACAGCTCCGGCAGCGCGTCGCCCTCGCGGATCTTGCACGGCCCGAGCTGGGTGCCGCGGATCACTTCCTTGAGGTACGACTCGAAGCGGTAGATCGGGCCGGTGATGCGGAAGGTGGCCTGCACGCCGACCAGGAGCGTCAGCGGCAGCGCGATGAGCACCGAGAAGGCCAGCGAGCGGTAGAGCAGCGACGGGACCAGGTCCAGCAGGTAGTCGCCCCCCACCGGCATCTTGTGGGCCGAGTTCGAGAGCATGGCGCTGAAGAGCAGCCACTGCGTGAGCAGGCACACGACCGAGAGCCCCGCGAACAGGGCGGCCATGCGCAGCTGGATGCCGCGCTTGATCAGCTTGCGGGCGCGGCGGTTCGGCAGGGCCGGATCGGCGGCGGCCGTCGTGGGGAGGGCGTCCGTGTGCGTCATGGGATCGATCGGAGCTGGGGGAGTCTGGGCAGGGTTCGGTTCTCGCGCGGGCCGGCCTGCAGCCCTTCCAGGGCCTGGCGGGCGTGCTCGGCCAGTTCGGGATCGGCCTGGGCGACCAGGGCGCGCAGCGTGGCACGCGCGAAGGGCTCCGGCAGGGCCGACAGGGCTCGCAGGGCGCTGCGGGCCAGGTCCGGCTCGGGCCGCCGCGCGGCGAGCGCGAGCAGCGGCGCGACCTCGTGGACGAACAGGCGCTGACGCGCGACCTCGTGGATCGCCGTGGCCGCGTCCTGCGGATCTCCGGAGACGATCACGGCGCGGCAGTCGTCGGAGCGGTCGTTCCACCAGGCCAGGCCCTCGTCGAGCCAGGCGAGCCAGGCGTCGGCCTCCGCGGGAAGCCGCACGCCGGTCAGCGCCTGAAGGCTGCCGTGAACTGCGCCGCGCACGTTCGCCCGCCCGTCCTCCAGCAGGACGATCAGGTCGGGCACGCCACCCGCGTCCTGGAGCGCGGCAGCCGCCGTGGAGGCCAGGACCACCAGGCGCGCGTCGGGATGGGCCAGGTAGAGGCGCACGCGCTCGAGGGCCGCGAGGTCCGAAGCGGGCGCCTGGCTCCGCGCCGTGGTGCCGATCGCGTACAGGATGAGGGCGTCGGTCTCGACGCTGGCGCGTCCGAGCAGGTCCGCCAGGGCCGCCAGCGCTTCGCGCCCGGGGCGGGGGGCGAGGACCGCGACGATCGCAGCCTGGTGCGCGGGCGGAACGCGGGTGAAGGAGTCGGCCAGCGCGCGCGCCGCTCCCGGTTCGCGCGAGAGGATCCCGGCCAGCGCGGCCTCCAGGGCGCGTTGCAGCTCTGGACTGGGGGGAGCGTCGGCCTCGCTCGGGGAGCCCAGCTCGAACACGAGGCGCAGGTCCGCGCTCCCGCCGAAGCGCGCCAGGAGGTCGAGGCCGGCCAGGCGTCGGGGCTCGGGTGCCAGGGGGCGCGCCAGCGAGGCCAGGAAGCCCAGGACCTGCTCCGGAGACATCTGCGCCAGGGCCGCGAGGATCGCGGCGCGGGTGGGGACGCTCTCCTGCCCCGTGCTCAGCTTCTCGAGCAGCGGCTCGACCGCCTGCGCACCGATGCGCGCGAGCTGGCCGGCGGCCGCGCCGACGTCCGACGAGCGACGCACCTCCGCCAGGATGGCCTCGACCTGCTGGGCCGGAGTGCGCCGGGGGGCGTCCTGGGCCCGGACTCCTGGCCCCAGGGCCAGGAGCAGCACGAGCCCGGGCATCACGGTGCACGCGCTCCTCATTGGATGGTGAGGACCTTGGTGAGGTCGGAGGGGGACAGCGGCGGGTTCCGCAGGAGCACGGCGTCCAGCACCTCGGTCGGGAGCGGCGAGTTGTCGAGCAACACGTCCTTGAGCGCGCTCGAGTCGAGGGATGGCGAGGTGACCGCGGAGAGCAGCGTCTGGGGGGCCAGCGGGTCGTTGGCGTCGAGGACGCTCTTCAGGTCGCTCTGGCTCATCGGCGGGTCGCGCAGGCAGGCGGCGACCAGGGCCTCGGTGCTGCAGGGCGAGGCGGCCAGCAGGGCGTCGCGCAGCTGCTTCGAGGACAGCGACGAGTCCACCAGGTCCACCAGCGGGTCGTTGGCCACGTCGCCGGACAGGGCATAGTCCTCGGGCAGGTAGAAGGCGATGCCGTCGCGCACGCCGTAGAGCAGCGAGCCCACCTGCGACCAGTCGAACTCGCTCTCGAGCCCGAAGTACGAGGTGGTGCGGCCGCTGGTGTCGACGTAGCGCACGTCCAGGACCTGGTCCTGGTGGGACTGGGCCGGCGGGAGCAGATCGTTCGGGTCGAGCCCGAGGAGCTGGAACGGGTCGATGCGCCGCGCGGCCACCTGCTGGGGCAGCTCGACCACGCGCCAGGAATGCAGGATCGGGAGCTGGCCCGAGAGCGTCGCGCCCAGGCTCAGGTCGTAGTGCATCTTGCCCTGGGCCGCGAGCTGGAGCTCCTTGCACACCAGGCCGCCGTAGAGCTCGTACTGGGCCGAGATGTGCACGTCGGCGTTCGGCGCGTAGATGAAGCCGTAGAACTGGCTCTTGGCCCCGAAGTTCACGCTCTTGCCCTCGGGCGCGGCCACGAAGATCAGCGAGTCGGAGGTGACCTGGGTCGAGGTCGAGACGACCGAGCTGGTGCTGAAGTCGAGCGACTCGTTGACGAACAGCTGCACGGGCCCGTTGGTCGTGTCGAACTCGAGCTTCGCCCCCAGGCGCAGGATCAGCGAGTTCACGACCAGGTCGAGCGGCCCCTTGAGGATCAGGGTCGAGTTCTTGCCGATGTCGAGTCCGGCGTAGCCGGCCTGGCCGGGCGGGACCACCATGGGGATCCCGCCCGTGTACTTGACCGCCTTCTGCAGCGGGATGTCGGGCACGACGACGGGCGGCAGCACTTCCTCCTCCGGGCGCGCCGAGGAGCCGCCCGTGATGACCGAGCCGGAGGCCACGCTGAGCTGCCCCGTCGGTCCATAGACGATGTCGCCCATGATCGTGTTGCCCGAGGCGACCGAGACGTCGCCGTTCGACCCGATCGAGCCCTTGTTGTTGAGGGCCGTGTTCAACTGGTCGGCGTAGGTGCTGACCTTCGAGTCGTAGCTGTCGAGGCGCACGTCCGGGTTCAGGCGCAGGTCCTCGTCGGTGAAGAAGCCGAGCGAGGCCACGCCCAGGCCGACGGGCTCGCACACCAGGCCCAGCGTCGCGCGCCCGGTGCCGTACATCGCCGTGCACTCGAGCTCGACCAGCCCGCTCGCGTGGTGCTCCGCCTCGACCCACAGGAGACCGCCGCCGAGCACGGCCGGGGCCTCCATGGTGCCGACGTTGCCCGTGCGCGCCACGGCCAGGCCCGAGTAAGCCTCGGCCAGGCCGGCCTCGGCCAGGTTGATGGCCTGCTGCGTGTCGGAGTAGACGTTCAGGCGGCGCGTGACCGACATCGAGAGCTGCAGGAAGCCGGCAGCCAGGATCGAGACGACCATCACCGACATCACCGAGAAGACCAGGGCCGAGCCACGCCGCTCGGGTGCGGGAAGGAAGCGGGTGCGCATGTCAGTTCCTGCAGTACACGACGTGCTCGACGCTCTCCTCGACCAGGCGCCCGTCCACCTCAGGGCGGCGCAGGGTCAGGCGGATGACGATGCGGTTGCCCTCCAGGACGAAGGACAGCCCGTCCTCGTCGATCAGGCCGTTGCCGTTGTCGTCCAGGCCGTTGACCTCCTCGCCCTCGAGCAGGGGGCTGACGAGGTTGCTCCACACGACGCGCCGCTCCTCGGCCGCGCCGGGGTTCTCGCGCCACTCGATCGCGCCCGTGCCGACCCCGTTCTGGAAGCGGATCTCCTCGGGCGCGCTCCACACGACCTCGCCGTCCTCCAGGCCCAGGCTGAAGGAGTAGCGGATGCTGTTCGTGTGCAGCTCCTCGATCTGCGGCATCAGGGTCTCGCGGTCGCTGCCCATGATCGCCAGGCCGATGCGGTCCATGACGCGCCGCGCCTGGTCCTCGTAGTGCATGCTGGCGGTCTCGTCGCTCGCGAGGCCGAGGGCCGACTCCATCACGAAGGCCGCCTTGGCGAAGACGCCGACCGTGAAGGTCGAGGCCAGAACGACCTCGACCAGGGTCCAGCCGGAGCGTGCGGAGCGGTGCGGTGCCCTCATGACTTGTTGTACTGGCAGAGCTGGGTGGTCATCTCGTACTGGCGCGTCCCGATCGGGCTTCGCCAGCGCAACCGGATCAGTACCGGGAGGATGAAGTACGAGCCGGCGTGATCGCGGTCGTCGACGATGCTGTCGCCCGACAGGTCGCGCGGCATCCCGAGCTCGGGCAGCTCAAGGTCCTCGCGCAGCTGCCAGGCTCCTCCGGTCTCCACGTCCGGGAACACGATCTCGCCGTCGAAGCCGTTGCTGTCCACCGCATCGTCGAGCCCGGCGACGACGAAGCGGTTGCCCGGCGCCGTGCCGGCTCCCCCCGGGTCGTCGCCCGGATTCGTGTTGTAGAGCGCGTAGACCTCGGCGAACTCCTCGGAGCGCAGGGTCTCGAGCAGGTTGCGCGCCGCGGCCACCGCCAGGTTCGTCTCGCGGTTGACGGTGCGCTGCTTGGCGACGCCGCTGACGGAGCTGGAGAAGATCAGGAGCGCGACCAGCAGCACGGACATGCCGATGATCAGTTCCAGGAAGGAGAAGCCCTGTCGGCCGCGCGTGGGGAGGGATCGGGGGAGTCGTGCCATGGGTCGGGTTGGCGCCGGAGCGTCCCCTCTCTCGGCCGAAAGCCCTTCCCGGTTGAGGCGACTCCCCGGCTTTCGTCCCCGGACCCGGACGGCGTCGCCGCCCAGACCTCCCGCGCGCCTACTGTGGCGGCTTCTTGGCGGGGGCGGCCGGCGCCAGCAGGGCCTGGACCTCCGGCGGGGGCACGAAGGCCTCCGGACCCAGGGTGTCGACCTCGACCGAGTCCACCACCAGCACGATCTCCTGCCCCGTCTGGCGCACGATGGTCCGGGTGGCCAGCAGGCGTCCGCCCAGCTCGCGGTACTCGGCGTGGACCGTGGTCGAGGCGACGTTGCCGAGCTCGCCATCCATGCGGCTCTTCGCGCCGCGCAGGAGCCCGCTCTCGACCTCGTAGTACTCGTGCGTGGTGCGCGACTCGCGCGTCGCCTCGGCGTCCATGCCGGGCAGGGGCCGCGTGACGACCTCGATCTTCCAGCACTCCTTGCCCTCGAAGCTCTCGCGCCCGACCGTGCGCAGCGACTCGTAGGCCTCCCCCTGCTTGAGCGCCGCGAACCAGCTCGCCTCGACGCGGCTCTGGAGCAGCTCCGCGCCGCTCAGGAGGCGCGTGCCCATCAGGGGGTGCGTCATCCACGCCACCTCGCCGTCGCAGCCGGCGACCATCGTCCCGGCCGGTCCCATGTCCATCGACATGCGGTTCTGGCTCGGCTTGGCGCTCCAGGTCTCGAGCTTGCCCTGGATGCCCAGGGCCGGGATCGAGAGCGTGCCCTTGGCGTGCATCGAGCGCGTCTTCTCCAGCGTCTCGCGCAGCTTGGAGACGGTGGCGAAGCGGTCGACGATCTCGCGCGCCGTGGGCAGCGCCTGGGCCACTGCCCCCTGGGCCGCGGCCTCCTGCGCGAGCGCGGTCGGGGCCGCGAGGGACAGGGTCGCGAGGAGCGCGCCGGCGCGCAGGGTCGTGCGGAGCGAGTGCTTCATGTTCTTCCTGTGGGAATCCATCTCATCTCGGGGCCGAGGCGAGCCAGTCCAGCGCCGCCGCGAGGGCCGGGTCGCGGCCGGCGAGGAGCGCGGCGCGCGTGAGCTCCACGGGCTCGTCCGGCAGGACGCCGTCGCCCTCCAGGCGCGTGCCGCGCGCGGTCTCGAAGTCGCCCAGCGCGTGCAGCAGGGTATCGCCGTTCGGGAGGCGCGTGGTCACGGCCGGCAGCACGGCCCCGGCCGAGGGCTCGCCGAAGACGCGCGCGCGCCCGACGGACTGCATGCCCCCGGCCAGGACCTCGGAGGCGCTGCCGGTGGTCTCGTCGACCACGATCGCCACCGGCCCGGCGAAGGGCTCGACGCGCTGGCCGGCCGCGTTCGAGAGGCGCGGGATGGCCAGGATGTGGATCGTCGAGTCGCGCGTGAGCATCGAGCCGAGGCGCGTGGACTCGCGGAAGAAGTGCCCCGCGACGCCCATCGTCATGGCCGCCGCGCCGCCGGTGTTGCCGCGCAGGTCGAGCACGATCCCGTCGCAGGTCCGCAGGCGCTCGACGGCCTCGTCGAGCGGCTTCATCATCGGCAGGAACCAGTTCGAGAAGGCGATCAGGCCCAGGCGCTTGCCGCCGAGCGTCCGCTCCTCGGTCCGGAACTCGAGGTAGAAGGGCGGGAGGTTGGGGCCGAACTCGTGCACCGTCACGTCGCGCTGCCTGCGCTCGAGCTGGAGCTCCACGGTCCGCTCGTCGCCGTCCTGGAAGCGCACCGTCGCGCGCGTGCCCGTCGGGCCGACGACGTGCTGGTGCGCCACGCTCCAGGCGTTGAAGGCCAGCTTGCGCGGGCCGAGCGCGGCGGCCGCGGCCTCCATGCTCGCCAGCAGCGCACCCACCTCGAAGTCGTCGATCGCCAGCACGCTCCAGCCGAGCCCGACGCCGGCCGCGGCCGCCGCCCCGCCCGGATCGAGGCGCGTGACCAGCAGCCGCCCCGCGCGCAGGCGCACGTCGAAGCCCAGGCCACCCGACTGGTCCGCCGGGCCGGCGCCGACCTCCGGCAGGGCCTCGGACGGGATCACGCCGAAGTGCGACTGCCCCAGGCGCCCGAGCATGTCGTCCAGCACGACGCGCAGCTCGGCGCGCGTGCGCGCCGCCTCGGCCCGCGGGCGCAGCTCGGCCCGCACCGCGTCCCAGTCCACGCCGTTGAAGCGCGGGTCGAAGTGCGTGTCGTGTACCTTCTGCCAGGTCTCCTCGAAGGTCGCCAGCGCCTGCGCGGCCGTCAGCGCCCCCTCCTCGGCCGCCGGCGGCGCCTCGACCGCGGGCTGCTGCACTGCTCCTGCCTGCTGTGCCACGGGCCGCTCGGGCACCAGCCCGGCCTCGCAGCCGGCGCCGTGGACGTGCGCCCGCCGGCAGGCCGGAGCGAGGAACAGCGGGAGGAGCAGCAGCGCGCGCGCGGAACGGAGCGACATCGGTCCCGGATTGTCGAGCGCGCGCGCGGCCGAGTCCAGCCGCGCTCCCGTTCTCCGCGAGCCCGTACAATCGCCGCGATGCGCCTCCTCGCCGGCACCAGCGGCTTCAGCTACGACGAGTGGAAGGGTGCCTTCTACCCGGAGGACCTGCCGGCGAAGCAGCGCCTCGCCTACTACGCGACGCGCCTCACGACGGTCGAGATCAACAACACCTTCTACCGCACGCCGACGGCGAGCGTCGTCGCGGGCTGGCGCGCGCAGGTGACGGGTGACTTCCGCTTCGTGCTCAAGGCCAGCCAGCGCCTGACGCACCAGCGGCGCCTGAAGGACTGCGCCGCCGACCTCGCCCACGCCCTCGAGGTCTACCGCGCGATGGAGGAGCGCCTCGGGCCGATCCTGTTCCAGCTCCCGCCCAACTTCCGCCAGGACCTGGCGCGCCTCGAGGCCTTCCTGGCCCTCGTCCCCGCCGACCTGCAGGCCGCCTTCGAGTTCCGCAACGAGACCTGGTTCGCCGAGGAGACCTACGCGCTCCTGCGCGCGCGCAACGCCGCGCTGGTGGTCTCCGACGTCGACGAGCGCCCCGAGCCGCCGCTCGTCCCCACCGCCGACTGGGGCTACTTCCGCCTGCGCCGCACGGCCTACGCGCCGGAGGCCCTCGCGACCTGGCTCGCGCGCGCCCGCGCCCAGCCCTGGCAGGAGGCCTACGTCTTCTTCAAGCACGAGGACGCCGGCACGGGACCGAAGCTCGCGGGCGAGTTCCTGGCGCTGGCGGCGCGCTCCTGAGTCGGCCCGGCGCCGGAGCCGCTACAGTAGGAGCGATGGCACTCCTGCTCGGCCTCGCGCTCTCGTCCGTGCTGCTCCTCGCGCCCGAGGACGAGGCGCGACCAGCGCACCCCAACCTCGTCCTGATCGTGGCCGACGACCTCGGGGTCGGCGAGCTGGGCTGCTACGGCCAGGAGAAGATCGAGACGCCGCGCATCGATCGCATGGCGAAGGAGGGGCTGCGCTTCACGCGCTTCTACGCGGCCGCGCCGGTGTGCGCGCCGACGCGCTGCTCCCTGCTGACCGGGTTGCACGGCGGGCACGCCTACGTGCGCGACAACCTGGAGTTCCCCGGCGAGGGCCAGCTCGCGCTGCCCAGGGGCACGCTGACCTTCCCGAAGCTCCTGCAGGCCTCCGGCTATGCCACGGCGATGGTCGGCAAGTGGGGCCTCGGTGGTCCGGGAACGAGCGGCGAGCCGAACGCGCACGGCTTCGACCAGTGGTTCGGCTACTACTGCCAGCGCCAGGCGCAGACCTTCTATCCGGACCACCTGTGGCGCGACGGGAAGCGCGTCGAGCTCCCCGGCAACCGCCCGGACGGCCTGGGCGGCTCGCAGTACGCCCACGACCTCTTCCTGGAGGAGGTCGAGCGCTTCCTGCGGCGCGAGCACGAGCAACCCTTCTTCCTCTACCTGCCCTTCACGCTGCCGCACCTCGCGCTGCAGCCGGAGGACGAGGACCTCCAGCCCTACCTCGGCCGCTTCGAGGAGACGCCCTACGAGGGCGAGTTCGGCTACGTCCCCCACCCGACGCCGCGCGCGGCCTACGCGGCGATGATCACGCGCCTCGACCGCGACGTCGGGCGCGTGCTCGACCTGCTGGCGGAGCTCGGGCTCGAGCAGGACACGCTCGTGCTCTTCCTGAGCGACAACGGCCCGACGACCGACGGTGCGGGCGGGGCCGACACGGGCTTCTTCCGCTCGACCGGCGGGCTGCGCGGACGCAAGGGCAGCCTCTACGAGGGCGGGATCCGCGTGCCGCTGATCGCGCGCTGGCCGGGCCGCGTGCCGGCGGGCGCGACCAGCGACTGGATCGGCGCGCACTACGACCTGATGCCGACCCTGCTCGAGGTGGCCGGCGTGACGGTGCCGGACGGGCTCGACGGGCTCTCCTTCGCGGCCGAGCTGGCCGGCGAGGCGGCCCCGGCGCACCCCTACCTCCTGTGGAGCTTCTACGGCTACGGCGGCCAGCAGGCGGTGCGCATGGGGCGCTGGAAGGGCATCCGCCGCGACCTGCACGGGCACGTGCCGCCGCTCGAGCTCTACGACCTCGAGGCGAGCGAGCGCGAGAGCGAGGACGTGGCCGAAGCCAACCCGGACGTCGTCGCGCGCATGCTGCGGATCCTGGAGAACGAGGTGACGCCCTCGCGCGAGTTCCCGTTCCTGCTGCTCGACCGCGAGCGGGCCCGCTCGCGGGCGGACAGGTGAGCCGCGCGCCGTGCCCGTCCTGATCCTCGCCACCTGCGACACGAAGGGCCACGAGGCCGAGTTCCTGCGCGCGACGCTGCGCGCGGCCGGGGTCGAGGCGCGGCTGATCGACTGCGGCTCGCTGGGCGAGCCCCAGGTGCGACCCGACGTGGCGCGCGAGGAGGTCTTCCGCGCCGCGGGCACGACGCTGGCCGAGGTGCGCGCGCGCGGCGAGCGCGGCGTGGCCGTCGACGCGGCCGCGCGCGGGGCGGCCGAGCTGGCGCGCCAGGCCCACGCGCGCGGCGAGCTGCTCGGCGTGCTCGGCCTGGGCGGCTCGGCCGGCACGACCATCGGCACGGCGGCGATGCGGGCCCTGCCGCTGGGCGTGCCCAAGCTCATGGTCAGCACGCTGGCCTCGGGCGCCGTCGGGCACTACGTGGGCGCGGCCGACATCGCCATGCTCAACCCGGTGGTGGATCTGGCCGGCCTGAACCGCATCAGCCGCACGGTGCTGGCGCGGGCCGCCCAGGCGATGGCCGGCATGGCCCTGGGCGCCCTGCCGGCGGCGAGCGTCGCGGACCGCCCGATCGTCGCGGCGACGATGTTCGGCGTGACGACACCCTGCGTCGAGCGCGCGCGCGGCGTGCTCGAGGCGGCCGGCTTCGAGGTGCTCGTGTTCCACGCCACCGGCTCGGGCGGGCGCGCGATGGAGGCCCTGATCGACTCCGGCGTGATCGCCGGCGTGCTGGACGTGACCACCACCGAGCTGGCCGACGAGCTGGTCGGCGGCGTGCTCAGCGCCGGCCCCGAGCGCCTGACCGCCGCCGCGCGCGCCGGCGTCCCGCAGGTCGTCTCGGTCGGCGCGCTCGACATGGTCAACTTCCTCGGGATCGACACGGTCCCCGCGAAGTTCGCCGGGCGCCGGCTGCACCGCCACAACGCCAACGTGACGCTGATGCGCACGACCGTGGAGGAGAACGCCGCCCTCGGCCGCGAGCTCGCCACCAAGGTCGCGCGCTCGAAGGGTCCCGCGCGCATCTACCTCCCGCTACGCGGCGTCTCGGCCATCGACCGCGCCGGGCAACCCTTCGACGATCCCGAGGCCCGCGCCGCGCTCTACGGGGCGATCCGTGCGCACGCCGGGAGCGTCCCCGTGAGCGAGCTCGACCTGCACCTCAACGATGCGGCCTTCGCCGAGGCGATGGCGGGGGAGCTGGTACGGCTGGTCGGCGCGCGACGCTGAGGTCGGAGGAGCGCGGAGACGCGGAGGGCAGACGCGGAGAGCGCGGAGGAAAGCGGAGAGGCAAGAAAGAGCGCGTTCCTCTTCCTACCGGCGAGCCGGCGCGAGCACGGTGCGATACACCTCGACGACGCCGTCCTGGTCCTGGTCGGCGTGGTAGAGCACCTGGTCGCCGGCGAGCTGCACGCTCACGAAGTAGGGCGAGTCGCTGCCGACGTCGCCGTTCGCGACGAGCGGCGGGTTGAGGCGCGTGCGCGTGCCACCGGCGATCGGGACGGCGTAGAGCTCGACCAGCTCGTCGGCGCGCTGCTCGGCCATGTAGACGACGCGGCTGCCATCGGCGTGGAGCTGGAAACCGAGGTACTCCGCCGAGACGTCCCCGCCGGGGGGCAGCGGACCGCTGAGGGTCACGCTCGGCCCGCCCGCGAGGGGCGCGCTGTAGAGCTCGAACACGTCGTTCACCGCCAGGTCGCCCCGGAACACGACGTGGGCCGAGTCGGAGCTCACCAGGAAGGAGGTCGAGTCGACGTCGCCCCCCGTGACGGGCGGCGCGTGCAGCGCCGACGCCGTGCCGCCCGCGATGGGCACGCGGAAGAGCTCCACGACCCCGTCCTGGCGCTGGTCGGCCGCGTACACGACGTGCGCGGAAGCGGGGCTGACCGCCAGCCAGCTCACGTTCCCGCCCGGGACGAGCGGCGGGTTGAGCTTCGTGCGCGCCAGGTCGGCGAGCGACACGCTGTAGAGCTCCTGCCGTCCGTCGACCTCGGCGTCCGCCAGGAAGGCGACGCGCGCCGAGTCCGGGCTGGGGACGAAGAGTCCCGTGACGGCGCCGCCGGCCACGAGCGGCCCGCTCAGCTTCGTGCTGGCCGTGGCGTCGAGCGGCGAGAGGTAGAGCTCGAGCCGGCCGCCGGCATCGAGGTCGGCCTGATAGACCACGCCGGAGGAGTCCGGGAGGATGCGGATGAAGCTCCCCGCGCCGCCCCCCGCAGCCGGCAGGGCGTGCAGGGGGATCGCCAGGCCACCGGCCAGCGGGGCGCCGTGCACGACGAGCCCGATCCCGTCGGCCGGAGCATCGGTCGCGTACACGACGCGCGTCGAGTCCGGGCTGATCTCCAGCCACCCCTGGCTCCCTCCGACGAACCCGTCGACGAACTCCGTCGACGGCCCGCCGCCGATCGGGACGCTGAAGAGCCGGTTCCCGTCCACGTCGTTCTCGTACACGACCCGCGACGAGTCGGGACTGATCTTGAAGCGGATGGTGCCCACGGCACGGCCGCGCGCGGCGTTGAGCTCGACCACCGGTCCGCCCGTGATCGGCACGGCGTAGAGCTCGCGGATCCAGGCCACCTCCGCATCGGCGATGTAGACGACCCACTGCGAGTCGGGGCTGATCTGCACGCCGAAGAGCTCCACGTCGCCGCCACGCACGAAGGGCGCGCTGAGCTTGACGGGCGGACCGCCGGCGCTGGGCGCGCTGTAGAGCTCGAAGACCTCGTCGGTGTCCTGGTCGGCGCGGTAGACGACGTGGGCCCCGTCGGGGCTGAACCAGGCGCCCTGCACGTCGCCCGCGACCGGCCCCTTGGCGAGCGCCCCGTTCAGCGCGACGATCGGGCCGCCCGCCACCGGGACCGAGAAGAGCTCGAAGACGCGATCCTCGTCCTGCTCGGCCCGGAACGCGACGCGCGCGCCGTCGGGGGAGAGGACCACATCCGCGACGCCCCCGCCGGCGTTCGACGGCGAGCTGATCTGCGCCTCGGCGCCGCCATCGAGGGGCACGCTGTAGAGGTTGCGGAAGTCGTCGATGCACAGGGCACGCGTCGAGTCGGGCGTGGCCCGGAGCGCGCCGATGGCGAGGTCGGTCAGGCGCACCGGCGTCCCTCCCGCGCTCGGGATCAGGTAGGTCACCAGCGTCCCGGTCGCCTGCGAGACCTGCGGCGAGTACAGGAGGTGGCGCGAGTCGGGCGTGAAGACGAAGACGTTCTCGCTGCCGAGCGTCCCGTCGTCGAGCACCGCCACCGGGCCGCCCTTGACGGACACGGAGTAGAGCCCGACGATCGAGTCGCCCGCGTCGAGGTGGTAGGCCACGCGGCGCGAGTCCGGGCTGATCTGGAACGAGTGCACGCGGCTGAAGCCGTGGTCGGTCAGCCGGCGCGCGAGTCCACCCCGGATGGGCACGGAGTGGAGCTGGCGGTTCGCCAGGGCGTGGGGCACGAACAGGACGCGGCTGGCGTCGGGCGTGAGCTGGAAGCGCGCGCTCGCGCCGAAGAGCTCCTGCGCAGGGCCGCCGATCAGGGGCACGCTGCGCAGGCGGTCGGTGTTGAAGACGACGCGCTTCGAGTCCGGAGCGACGGCGAAGTCGTCGACGCCGGGGAGCACGCCCGTGCCGAGCAGGACCCGCGGGCCACCCTCGATCGGCACCTGGAAGAGCTCGAGCACGCCGTCGACGCTCGCGTCGGCCGTGAACACGACCTGGCGCCCGTCGGGAGCGATCTCGAAGCGCGCCACGTCGCCGCCGGCGACCAGCGGGCCGCTGAGACGCACGGGGGGCCCGCCCGCGAGGGGCACGGTGTAGAGCTCGAAGCGCTCGTCCACGTCCTGATCCGCCAGGTAGACGACGCGCCGCCCGCGCGCCGCGACGGCGAAGCGCGTCACGTCGCCGCCCGGCACCAGGGCACCGCTCAGCTTCACCCCGGGCGCGCGGCCGGAGAGCGGACAGGCGAAGAGCTCGAGCACGTCGTTCACCTCGAGATCGCCGCGGTAGACGACGGTGCGCGCATCTCCCGCGAGATCGAAGTCGAGCACGGCCCCGCCGGCGACGGGCCGCGCGCCGAGCGCGCGCTCGGGCCCGCCGGTACTGGCCACCGCGTACAGGCGGAAGAGCTCGTCCTGCTCCTGGTCGGCGCGGTAGACCACCTGCGCGGAGTCGGGCGTGAAGCGGATCTGGGTGACGTCCCCCACCGTCGCGTGCGCGAGCGGCGCGTTCACGCGCTCGACCTGCTGCGCGGACGCAGGCGCCGTCGCGAGGACCAGCCCACCCACCGAGGTCAACCCCATCCGAAGCAGATCAAGGTCCATTGGCGTCCTCCTTCGACGGCCCGTGCGAAGGCACCAGTGTAGCGCTGCAGGACCGCAACGGGTCTCGGTGAAATGCCGAGGCGCGCAAGGGCCATCACCCCCCGACGGGCGTCGGCCGTCCTGGCGCACCGTGCGCACACCTGCCGGTCGAGCTCGAGCGGGACGTCGAGGGTCTGGTCATCGTCGCCGCGCCGGCCGAACCCGCGTCGCGCTGAGCGCGACCGCGGCGATGCGGGGGACGGAGCGCTGCGGCCAGGTCTCCGAGCGGGCTACCCGCTCGCCCCGGCCCCGGGCGACGGCAGGGGCGGACAGTCGAGCACCACCCAGCCCGAGGACAGGATCCACGCGCGCGCCGCGCGCATGCGGCCCGCGTAGTTCAGCCGGGCGCCCATGCGCGTCTCGGGCTCGACGAAGCGGTAGAAGAAGCGCGGCCAGAACTCCGCCAGGGTCATCGGCGGCGTGCCGGCGAACATGGCCGGGTTGTCGGCGGCGAAGTCGAAGTAGCCGGGGCCCAGGAAGGCGGCCTCGCGCACGAGGGTCGCCACGAGCTCCGGGACCCAGGGCGGCTGGGGTCCCGGCTCGGGCCGTACCTCGCGCACGAGCGGCTCGAGCTCGGCGCGGAGCACGAGGGCATCCAGGCGCGGCACCCACTCCTCCTCGCGCGCGCCGGAGAGGTCGATGCCACGCGCGGCCGCGAGCTCGAGGACCCGCTCCCAGCGCGGGTGCGGCAGACGCCGCGTCGTCTCCAGCAGCAGGATCTCGCCCGGATAGCGCTCCAGGAACTCGCGCCGCACCGGCGCGATGCTCTGCACCGGCAGGCCGGTCAGGTAGGTCAGGCAGAAGTGCTGGAAGGGCAGGGCGTAGAGGCGCGTCGTGGGCGTGAGCTCGCGCGCGCGCAGGTGCTCGACGAGCTCGAGCATCGCGCGCGTCTCGTGGGGGTTCCCGCGCTCGCGCCGGAAGAGGTCGCCGCGCAGCGCCAGCAGGGCGAGCAGCACCAGCGCGGCACCACCGAACCGCGGCCGGCCGCCCACGACCCGCACGAGCTCGGCCAGGACGACGCCCTGGAGCAGGACCAGCCCGACCAGGAGCACGTGGGTCAGGCGCGCGAAGGTGCAGCTCGCCGCGGGCATCAGCAGCAGGAAGCCCAGATAGCCGGCCACGACCCAGGTCGTGAGCAGGGCCAGCGGGAAGGCCGACCTGGCCAGCGCCCCGGCCCAGGGAGCCGGCAGCCTGCGCCGCAGGATCCAGGCGAGCGCGAAGCTCGTCACGCACGTGAGGAAGCCGGCCACCTCGAACTCGCGGTCCCGGACGTAGGCGAGGTAGTCGACCGGGCGCAGGCTCGCGCGCGCCAGGGGGAAGCCGCTCGCGTGCTCGAGGTAGCCCGTCCACAGCATCCACGGCAGGATCCCGAGCGCCCCCACCGCCAGCGCCGCGACGAGCTTCGCCCCGCCGCGCTCGTGCCGCAGCGCGCCCGGCAGGAGCAGCGCGCAGGGCCCGAGCAGGATCACCAGGACCACGCTGTGGGTGTGGAAGAGCGCCACGCCAGCCAGCCCCGCCGCCAGGAAGTCGCGCCAGCGGCCGTGCGAGCGCACCCGCAGCGCGCACCAGAGCATCAGCGTCGCCAGCGCCAGCGCCGCCGAGTAGTAGCGCGCCTGCTGCGCCAGCCACACGAACTTCGGCGTCAGCGCGACCGCCAGGAGGGCCGCCAGCCCCGCCTCGGTGCCGTGCAGCGCGCGCCCGAGGCCGAAGACGGCCAGCATCAGCAGCAGCGCGAAGGCCACGGACGGCAGGCGCACGGCGCGGATGCGCGTGCGCACCGCCTCGGGCCCGTGCAGCACGCGCGGCGGGTCGACGCGCTCGTCCGGCCCGATGCCGTGCAGGGCGAGCGAGGCCGCCATGGCGTAGAGCGGCAGCCAGCCGTGGTAGACGGCCTTGCCGTTCGCGTAGCTCGTGTCGCGGAACTCGTACTCCTCGCTCTCCGGCCAGGGCTCGGTGAGCGTGTTCTCGAACATCGGCAGGCCGAGGTAGTGGTCCGCCGGGTAGCCGTGCTCGAGGATCGAGAGCGCGTTGAGGGCCGACTCGGCCTCGTCGATGAAGAGCGCGCTGGCGTCGAGCTCCGCGAGGCGCAGGCCGAGGCCGAGCAGCACGAGGGTCAGCACGGCGGCCCACGTGACCCGCCGGCTCGGCCCGGCGGCGGCCGGAGGTTCGGGCTGGAGCGCGCTCACCGTCCCGCCGCGCGGCCCGTCAGGCCGCCTCGCGCCGCGCGGGCGCGAGCGCCGGCTCCTGGCCCTCGAAGCGCTTGCGCCACTGCATCTTGAGCAGGCTGAAGTAGAAGCTCCAGAAGATGACCTGCGCGCCCAGAGTCGTGAGCAGCGCCGCCGGGATGGTCATGCGCATGGTCTCGAACGGGTCGAGCGAGCCGAAGCGCTGCGCGGCCCAGTCGAGCCCCGCGCGCAGCGTGCCCGCGAGCCCGCCCAGGAACAGGAGCCCTCCCACGACGAGCCCGTGCTCGAGGTGCACGGCCTCCATCGCACGCTCGATGCGCCGGTTGGTCGGGTGCAGCCCCGAGACGACCGCCAGGACCTTGCCGAAGAGGTAGAAGACGGTCAGCTGGAAGCCCAGGCTGATCGCGACCCAGCAGTACAGCAGGGTGTGGATGTCGAAGCGCACGTTCCCGATCGTGCGCGACCCCGGCAGGATCCAGGCTCCGACCGCGAGGCCCGTGGCCATCAGCGCCAGCCCGGGGACGAGGAACAGCCAGCGCGGCGAGTACAGGAGGAAGAAGCGCAGGCTGCGCCAGCCGTCGCGCCAGGTGCGCAGGTGCGAGCGCCGGCCGCGGCCATCCGGGGCGAGGACGATCGGCACCTCCACCACGCGCATCCCGAGCAGGCTGGCCTTGACCAGCATCTCCAGCGCGAACTCCATGCCCGTCGAGCGCAGGTCCATGCGCTGGGCGGCCGCGCGCGTGAAGCCACGCTGGCCGCAGTAGAAGTCGCCGCACTCGCTCTGGAAGAAGCGCCGGCCGATGGCCGTGAGCACGGGGTTGCCGAGGTAGCGGTGCAGGAACGGCATCGCCCCGGCCTCGATGCCGCCGCGGTAGCGGTTGCCCATCACGAGCTCGGCGCCGTTTCGCAGGGCGGTGACGAACGGCATCAGGTTCGACCAGTCGTAGCTGCCGTCGGAGTCCCCCATGATCACGTGGCGCCCGCGCGCGGCGGCGATCCCGGCGGCGAGCGCCGCGCCGTAGCCGCGCTCGCTCACGTGCACGACGCGCGCCCCGTGGCGCTCGGCCACCTCGGTCGAGCCGTCGCGGCTGCCGTTGTCGGCCACCAGCACCTCGCCGGCGATGCCGTGCTCGGCCAGGAAGCAGCGCGCCTTCTCGACGCAGGGGCCCACCGTGCGCGCCTCGTCCAGGCACGGCATGAGGAGCGTGAGCTCGAGCTCCTCCGGCACGGGCGGAGCCAGGCGCGCGAAGGGGGACTCGGGATCGGCCGTCGGGGTACGGGGGTGCATGGGACAGCGCGGCCGGCCCGCGCTACGCTCGGGGGCAAGATCGAGTCCCCGGCGGGCCCGGCTTGAGCCGCGGGGGAGCCCCATGCCGCGGGGTCGGAGCGCTGGCCCCTGGCCCTCCTCCGACCCGGCCGCCGAGCGAGGGCAGTAGCATGGCCCCTTCCACCCCCTGCCCCTGCCATGCGCCACCCCCTCCGCACCCTCGCCCTCGCCCCGCTCCTCGCCCTGGCCGCCTGCTCCGGCAAGGAGGCCAGCGCCGACGAGTTGCGGCCGCTGACCGTGTGGTGGTTCCAGTGGGCGCCCGCCAGCGGACTGCAGGAGCTGGCGCAGGACTTCGCGAAGGAGACGGGCCTCGAGGTGGTCGTGACCCAGATCCCGCTCGACTCCTACCAGGACCGCGTGTTCCAGGAGTTCGGCACGGGGCGCACGAAGTTCGACGTCGTGATCGGCGACTCGCAGTGGATCGGGCGCGGCGCGACCAAGGGGCTCTACCTGGAGCTGACCGACTGGCTGCCGACCGTGGTCGACCTGAAGACGATCCACGGGCGCGCCGCGCGCTACCTGTGCGAGTACCCGGAGGGCAGCGGGCGCTGGTACGCGGCGCCCTGCGAGACGGACGCGATCGGCCTCGCCTACCGCAAGGACTGGTTCGAGGACCCGAAGGAGAAGGAGGCCTTCCGCGCGCGCTTCGGGCGCGAGCTCGCCGTGCCGGACACCTGGGCGGAGTTCCGCGACGTCGCGCAGTTCTTCCAGCGGCCGGCGGAGAAGCGCTACGGCTGCGCCTTCCCCACCGGCCGGGCCTACGACGCGCTCACGATGGGCTTCCAGAACCTGCTGTGGGCCTTCGGGGGCAAGTGGCACGCCGAGGGCTCGAACCAGGTCGTCGGCCACCTGGACACGCCCGCCACCGCCGCCGCGCTCGAGGCCTTCGCCGAGCTCGTGCGCCTCGGCCCGAACGGAGCCGGGGACCTGGGCTACGGCGACGTGCTCGAGGCCTTCCTCAACGGCTCGACGGCGATGATCTGCAACTACTTCGCCTTCTTCCCGACCATCCACGAAAGGCTGGGCGACAAGGTCGGCTTCGCGGTGGTGCCCGCCCAGGACGGCAAGCGCGTGGCCAGCCTCGGCGGCCAGGGCCTCTCGATCTCGACCCAGATCGCACCGGAGCGCCAGGAGCTGGCCAAGCGCTTCATCGCCTGGTTCCTGCAGCGGCGCGTGCAGGAGCAGTGGATCACCAAGCCGGCCGGCTTCACGGCGAACACCGAGATCCTGGCCAGCCCCGCCTTCCGCGCGCAGACGCCCTACAACGCGCCCTTCGCCGACTCGATCGACGCGATGCAGGACTTCTGGAACGTGCCGGTCTTCAACGAGCTCCTCAACGTCACCCAGAAGCACCTCGGGCAGGCCCTCGACGGCGAGCGGCCGGCGAAGGAAGCGCTCGCCGCCCTGGCCACGGAGAAGGAGCGCATCCTGCGGGAGGCCGGGCTCCTGAAGTGACTCGACGGCCCCAGCCTGGCCTTTTGGGACGAGGGAGGCCGAACCGGGTCTCTTCGGGAGACTAGACACCGCTGCCATGCGACTCACCCGTTCTTGCCCCTTCCTGCTGCTCCTCGCCGCCTGCCACGACTCCGGAGGCGGGGGTGGCGGGGCGCCGGGCCTGCTCACGAATCACGGCGTCTCCGGGCTGTCCGTGGTGGGGCGTGGCGAGCTCTGGCTGGTGCGGGTGCGGGAGATCGAGCAGGGCGGCCTGGACCGCAACGGTGACGGGGACACCCTCGACCTCGTCCCGGCCGTGCTCGACCTGGCCGACGGTTCGCTCACGGACCTGGGCCTGGCGGTGAGCTCGAGCCCGCTCGCCACCGTGGTCGGCGAGGTCCTGATCGCGCTGGGCGTGCCCGAGAGCGCACAGGGCAGCAGCGACCTGAACGGCGACGGCGATGCGCTCGACACCGTGCTGCACGTCTACGACGCGAGCACGCGCACGACGACGAACACGGCCCTGGCGATGGCCTCCCTGGCCCCGGCCATCGGCCTGGGGGTGGTGGCCTTCGGGGTGTCGGAGAGCGCCCAGGGCGCGACCGACCTCGACGGGGACGGCACGGCGACCGGCAACGTGCTGCACGTCTTCGACTCGCGCACTGGGATCACGACCAGCGCACAGCGCAGCATCACGTCCCGCCCGATCTTCCACGACCACGCCTTCGCCTTCACGACGGACGAGGCCTCGGCCGGGGCCGACCTGAACGGCGACGGCGACCAGGACGACACCTCGATCCTCCAGACCTACGACCTGGTCCTCGGCGGCGGCGTGAGCGTGCCTCTGGCCGTCGCCGGCATCCCGCTCGGCGCGCTGGTCGAGGACTGGTACACGCTGGCGGACGAGGCCGCCCAGGGCCAGGACCTGAACGGCGACCTCGACCTCCTGGATGGCGTGTTGCTGGCGGTCGAGCCGCACCTCGGGAGCCTGCAGCCGACGGCGATCACCTCGTTCCCCTCCCCACTCGCCCTCTCCGACGGCGAGCGCCTGGCCGTGTTCGCGACGGAGGAGGACGGTGTCGATCGCAACGGCGACGCGGTGCTCGACGACACCTACGCCGCGCTGATCGAGCCCGGTCCGGGCACGATCTTCGTCGCGGATCTCCCGCTGACGTTCGCCGCGCAGTCGCTCGCCCTGACGCCCCACGGTGTGGCCTTCGTCGTGAGCGAGGACGAGGTCGGGGACCGGAACGGCAACGGCCTGGGTGGAGAGAGCATCCTCCACCTCATGGACGCGATGACCGGAACCGTGACGTCGATCGACCTGGAGGCGCTCACGCTGCAGGCGGCCGGCGACTTCGTCGTCTTCGCGCGCCTCGAGACGAGCGGCTCGATCCAGGAGGACCGCAACGGCGACGGCGACGTCGACGACCTGGTGTTCTCCCTCCTCGACACGCGCACCGGCCTGCTGAGCGACACCGCCCTGGCCGCGGGGGGCGGACTGGTGGCGAGCGCGGGCGCGCTGCTGATCCCCTTCGACGAGCTGGCCCAGGCGACGGACCGGAACGGCGACGGCGACACGGCGGACCTCGTGTGGGTGCGCCACGAGCTCGCCACCGGGGTCCAGACGACGCTGGCCGCCTCGATCGCGCAGGTCGACGGAGTGGGCCTCGCGGACGATGGCCGCGGGGTCCTGCTCGTGCGCGAGAGCGACCACGGGCCGTTCCCCGGCACGGACCTGAACGGCGACGGCGACACCTTCGACCTCGTGCTGCACAGCTTCCAGGCTCCCTGAGGCGGGCTTGCTAGAGTGAGGAGCGAGAGCCGGCCCGCCCGTCCTGCGGATGAGCGGGCGGCCATCCGCGAACCGACCATGCGCCCTGTGCCCTTCCTGCCCCTCCTGGCGCTCGTCGCCGGGTGCCACGACTCGAGCGAGGGCGGCAGCGTGCCGCTGCTCACGAACCACCGCCTGGCCGCCGTCGCGCTGGAGGGGCACGGCGAGCTGTGGGTGGCGACCGTGCAGGAGATCGGGCAGGGCGGGCTCGATCGCAACGGCGACGGGGACACCCTGGACTTCGTGCTGGCCGTGCTCGATCTGGCGGACGGGTCGCTGACCGAGCTGCCCCTGGCGACCACGCTCCTCCCTACGGTGGGCGACACGCTGGTCGCCTTCGGCGTGTCCGAGGCGAGCCAGGGGGACACCGACCTTAACGGCGACGGAGACACGCTCGACGTCGTGCTGCACGTCTACGACGCGAGCACGCGCGCGACGACGAGCACGGGCCTGGCGCTGGGCTTCCTGGCGCCGGCCATCGGCCTGGGGGTGGTGGCCTTCGGCGTATCCGAGAGCGACCAGGGCGGGATGGACCTGGACGGGGACGGCACGGCGGACGGCGACGTGCTGTACGTCCACGACTCGCGCACGGGCGTGGCCACCAGCGCGCTGCGCAGCGTGACCTCGAGCCCGGTCTTCCACGACCACGCCTTCGCCTTCACGACCGACGAGGCCTCGGCCGGGGGCGACCTGAACGGCGACGGCGACGCGGACGACGTGACGATCTTCGAGACCTACGACCTGGTCGTGGGCGGGGTCGTGAGCGTGCCCCTGGCGGTCGCCGGCATGCCCCTCGGGGCGCTGGTCGAGAACTGGTACGTGCTGGCGGACGAGGCCGCCCAGGGCCAGGACCTGAACGGCGACCTCGACCTCGTCGACCACGTCGTGCTGGCCGTCGAGCCGCACCTCGCGACGCTCCAGCCGACCGGGCTCACCTCCACGACGCTCCCGGTCGGGCTGAGCGACGGGCAGCGCCTGGCGCTCCTGGCGACGGAGGAGGACGGGGTCGACCGCAACGGCAACGGCTCGCTGCTCGACGTGTTCGCCGCCCTGATCCAGCCGGACGCCGCGCCGACCTTCGTGGCGGACCTGCCGCTGATCTCCCCGCTCGCGCTGACGACGAACGGCGTGGCCTTCCTCGTGAGCGAGGACGTGGTCGGCGACGCGAACGCGAACGGCGTCCTCGGCGAGCACATCCTCCACCTGCTGGAGGCGACGAGCGGGACGGTCCTGGCCCTCGACGTGGAGGCGCTGACGATCGACGCGGCCGGCGCGCACGTCCTCTTCGCGCGCTTCGAGTCGAACGGGACGATCCAGGAGGACCGCAACGCCGACGGCGACGTGAACGACCTCGTCCACGCGTTCCTCGACACGGCCACGGGCACCCTGGGGGACACCGGCCTGGCCGCAGGCCTCATGCTGGTCCCCGGCACGAGCGCCGTGCTCATCCCCTGCGACGAGGCGGCCCAGGGCCAGGACCAGAACGCCGACGGCGACCTCGGCGACCTCGTGTGGGTGCGCCACGAGCTCGCCACCGGCCTCCAGACCGCGCTGGCCGCCTCGGATCCCGCGTTCCGGAGCGCAGGCCTCGCGGACGACGGGCGCGGGGTCCTGCTCGTGCGCGAGAGCGACACCGGCCCGTTCCCCGGCACCGACCTGAACGGCGACGGGGACATGGGCGACCTGGTGCTGCACAGCTTCCCCGCTCCGTAGCCAACCGGCTGGACCCGGCCGGCCGTGCAGGGGAGAATCGCCCCCGTGGCAGGGACACGGCGAGCGTGGGCCTGGACGAGCGCGGCCCTGGGACTGCTCCTCCTCGCGGCTCCTTCCGCGGCCCAGGCCGACTACGTGGCCGACGTGCGCTTCGCGATCGAGGAGGTCGAGAAGCAGTGCGGGACGCTGCTCGCCTCCAAGAAGATCGACTGGAAGAAGGTCACCGCGCCGCTGCTGGCGGACGCGGAGGCCGTGCGCACGCCGGAGGAGCACTGGCGGCTCCTGACGCGGCTCCTCGCGCGCCTCGAGGACGGCCACGCCGAGGTCCAGAAGGGACCCGCCGCCGGCGACGTCCAGTGGCCAGCCGACCCGAAGGGCGAGAAGACCGGCCCGGGCATGTTCTGGTGCCGGAGCGGCGGGAAGCTCTACGTCAAGAACGTCTGGAACGATTCCGAGCGCATCGGCATCCAGCCCGGCATGGAGGTGGTCGAGGTGGGCGGCCTCTCGGCCGCGAAGTGGCTCGAGCAGCGCATCGCCGAGCTCTCGGACACGATCTCCTTCTCGACCCCGCAGCACGCCTTCTTCTTCGCGACGCACTGGGGCCTGTCGGACTATCCCGGCACGAAGCTCCCGCTCGTCCTGAAGAAGCCCAAGGGCAAGAAGACCGAGCGCGAGCTCGTCTACGGGCGCGCCACGCCGGTCCCCTGGGGCCCGGCCTTCCCGCCCAGCGGCCTGAAGGCGGCGCGCGAGGGCAAGGACGACGTGACCTACGGCTTCACGGAGAAGAAGTACGGCTACATCCACCTGCGCCGCTGCCCGGGCGACCTGCCGGAGCTGGTCGACGTGGCCCTGGCCGAGGTGGGCGAGGCCAAGGGGTTGATCGTCGACTTCCGCGCCAACGGCGGCGGCGGCTTCGACCACGACGCGTTCATGGGGCGCTTCGTGCCGGCGGGCAAGGTCTTCTCCTCGGGCCACGACTTCGTGGGCGCCGGCCCCAACCCCTATGGCGGCCCGGTGGTCGCGATCATCGACGGCAACACGCGCTCGGCCGGCGAGACTGCCGCCGGCCTCTTCAAGGACGACGGCCGCGGCTACGTGATCGGCGAGAGCCCGACCGCCGGCATGTCCTCGCAGAAGACGACCATCGAGCTGCCCTCGAAGCTGTTCTCGCTCTACGTCTCGACCGCCTCGAACAAGGGCCGCTACAACGACGGCAAGGGCCTCGAGGGCGTGGGCGTGATCCCCCACCGCATCGTCGAGTACGACCCGCAGGACCTGGACGAGAAGGTCGACACCCTGATCGTCACGGCCGAGCAGATCCTGGCCAAGTTCCCGCAGAAGGACGTGCGCTACGACCCGCGGGACCACGGCTGGAAGCCGTGAGACCCGGGACCGCCAGGCTCCAGCCTGGCTCCTTCTCTTCCTCATCTTCCTCTGCCTCCGCGCCCTCCGCGTCCTCCCTCCGCGTCTCCGCGGTCCTCCGACTCCGCTCGGAAGAGCAGAGGAGCGCGGAGGGCGCGGAGACGGAGGAGAAGCAGAACAAGAAGAAGCGCCAGGCTGGAGCCTGGCGGTCCCAGGGGTAGGCTCTCGCGCGTTCGATGTCCGGTGAGCGCGCCCCCCTGCACGGCGGACGGCTCGGGACCGCGTTCGTCGCGCCGACGCTCGCGTTCCTGGTCGCCTTCAACGTCTTCCCGTTGCTCTACAACCTCGTGCTCGGCTTCACCAGCGCGGAGCTGGTCGGGGGCGGCTGGGAGTGGCGCGGGACGGCGAACTACGCGCGCGTCTTCGCCGACCCGCAGTTCGCCGGGGCGGTGCGGCGCACGGCGCTGTTCGTGCTGTGCGCGGTCGGGCTCGAGCTCGGCCTGGGCTTCGCGGTGGCGCTGGCGCTGCGCGAGCGCTTCCGCGGGCGCGACGCGCTGCTGACGGCGCTGCTCGTGCCGATGATGCTCTCGCCGGCGGTGATCGGGCTCTTCTGGAACCTGATCCTGGACGGGAACTACGGGATCCTGAACCAGGCGCTCGGGGCGCTCGGCCTGCCGGAGCCGCAGTGGACCACGGACCGCGACTGGAAGTTCCTCGCGGTCGTGCTGGTCGACGTGTGGATGTGGACGCCCTTCACCCTGCTGATCTCGCTGGCGGCCCTGAACGCGATCCCGCCCACGCTGTACGAGGCGGCCGAGGTCGACCGCGCGGGGCGCTGGACGGTCTTCCGGCGCATCACCCTGCCACTGTGCGCGCCGCTGCTCGGCCTGGCGGCGCTGCTGCGCACGACCGACGCGCTCAAGCAGTTCGACCTCGTCATGGCCATCACCGGACCCAACGACGAGCGCACCCAGACGGTCTCGACGCTGCTCTACCAGGTGCTGTTCCGCGACGGGAAGGTCGGTCTCGGCAGCGCCTACGCGTGCCTGGTGCTGGTGCTGGTGATCGCGCTGGCGACGGTGTTCACGCGCTACCTCGAGGGCCTGCGGCGGAGCAACGCGTGAGGCTCCTGCGCGTCCTGGTGCTGGGCCTGTACGCCGCCCTGGCGCTCCTGCCGCTGCTGTGGATGGGGCTGACCTCGCTCAAGACGCGCGAAGACACGATCGCGCAGCGGGCGCGCTTCGTGCCCGTCCTGGCGCGCGCGACGGAGCCCGATTCGGCAACGTTCCCGGCCACGCTCGAGGCCTACGGGGCGCTCGGCACGGTCCACGTCGGGGCCGAGCAGAGCTTCTGGGAGCACCTCGCTCACAGCGTCGTGATCGGCCTCTTCTCGACGCTCGCCTCGGTGCTGCTCGGCACCTCGGCCGCCTACGGCTTCAGCCGCTTCCGCATCCCGGGCTCGAAGGACTGGCTGTTCTTCATCCTCTCGACGCGCTTCCTGCCACCGCTCGCGGTGGTGGTGCCGATCCTGCTCCTCTACCGGCGCTTCGAGCTGCCGGGCACGCACCTCGGGCTCGTGCTGCTCTACACGGCCTTCAACCTGTCGCTGGCCGTGTGGCTGATGAAGGGCTTCCTGGACGAGATCCCGCGCGCCTACGAGGAGGCGGCGGCGATCGACGGCTACCCGCTGCACACCGCCTTCTTCCGCCTGATCGTGCCCGAGGCCGCGACCGGCATGGCGGTCACGGCCGTCTTCTGCCTCATCTCCGCCTGGAACGAGTACGGATTCGCGCTCACGCTCAACCACAGCGGAGCCATCACCGTGCCGGCCTACTTCGCCGGGCTGCAGGGCAACATCGAGGGCATGCCCTGGCCGCAGGTGGCGGCCGGGGCGCTGGTCTTCGTGACGCCGATCGCGGCCTTCACCGTGCTGGTGCGCAAGCACCTGCTGCGCGGCGTCACCTTCGGGACGATCAAGCGATGAGCACGCGCCCGGCGATCGCGCGTGCCGAGCGCGCCGCGCTTGCGGGCATGGGCCTCGGCCTGGCACTGATGCTGCTCGTCCCGGCGCCGTGGGCCTTCCGCGCGGGCTTCTTCGTCGTGCTGGGCGCGACCGTGGCGCACATCGTCCTGTCGCACCTGGGTGGAGGCGAGCCGTGAAGGCCGTCACTCTCGAGCGCCTCGAGAAGACCTTCGCCGACGGCACGCGCGCCGTGCGCGGGATCGATCTCGCCATCGAGGCCGGCGAGTTCGTCGTGCTGCTCGGCCCCTCCGGCTGCGGCAAGACGACCACCCTGCGCATGCTCGCGGGCCTGGAGCTCCCCACCGGCGGCCGCATCACGCTGGACGGCAAGGACGTGACGCACCTCCGGCCCGCCGCGCGCGACGTGGGCTTCGTGTTCCAGTTCTACGCGCTCTACCCGCACCTCTCCGTGCGCGAGAACGTCGCCTTCCCGCTGGCCTGCGCCGGGATGGCACGCGGCGAGCGGACGCGGCGCGTGGCCGAGGTGGCCGAGCACCTCGGCCTCGGCCGCCTGCTCGACCTCCGGCCGCGCCAGCTCTCGGGCGGCGACCAGCAGCGCGTGGCCCTGGCGCGCGCGATGGTGCGCCGTCCGGCGGTGTGGCTGATGGACGAGCCGCTGGGGACGCTCGACGCCGCGCTGCGCGCCGAGCTGTGCGAGTTCCTGCGCGCCGAGCAGCTCGCGCAGCGCGTGACCACCGTGTACGTGACGCATGACCAGGAGGAGGCGATGCGCCTGGCGGACCGCGTGGTGGTGATGTCGGGCGGCGCGATCCTGCAGGCGGAGCGGCCGGGGCGCGTGTACGACGAGCCGGCGGACCTGTTCGTGGCGCGCTTCGTCGGCAGCCCGGGGATGAACCTGTTCCCGGGCGAGCTGCGGGCGGCGGGGGCGGGGGCGGCGGAGCTGGTGCTGGGCGCGGCCGCGGACGGCGCTCGCGGAGCCCATCCCTATCCCCCACCCACCCTTTGGGGGGGGCGCGAAAACCGACCGATCGACATCCCCTCCGGTGTCAGGGAATCCCGGGAAAACCCGGTTCTCCACCGCCTCTCCACCACGCTCCCGCCGGGCCCGGTGACGCTCGGGATCCGGCCCGAGTTCATCGCCCTCGACGCCACCAGCTCCCTGCGCGGCCGCGTGGCCGTCGACGAGTACCTGGGCGCCTCGCGCTGCCTGCACGTCGACACGCCGGTCGGCCGCTGGGTCGTGCGCGTCGCGCCGGAGGAGCCGGCCACGCGCGGCAGCGAGGTCGGCCTGCGCCTCGATCCGGCGCACCTGCGCCTCTTCCACGGCGCGACGGGAGCGCGCCTCGCGTGAGCGCGCCCTTCCTGACGGTGCGCGGGGTCGTGAAGCGCTTCGGCGCGCGCACGGCCCTGGCCGGGGTCGAGCTCGCGCTCGGCGCCGGCGAGATCGCGGTCGTGCTGGGGGCCACGGGGGCCGGCAAGACCACGCTCCTGCGCACGATCGCGGGCCTCGAGCGCCCCGACGCGGGCACGCTCGAGCTCGACGGCCGCGACGTCACGCACGAGCCGCCGCGCGCGCGCGACGTGGCCCTCGTGTTCCAGGACTTCTCGCTCTACCCGCGCTGGACGGTGCGCGCGAACCTGGCCTTCCCGCTGCGCGCCCCGGGCCGCAGCCTGCCGGCCGCCGAGATCGAGGAGCGCGTGCGCGGGGTGGCGGCGACGCTGCGCATCGAGCACCTGCTGGAGCGCGACGCGCGCCGGCTCTCGGGCGGCGAGATGCAGCGCGTGGCCATCGGCCGTGCGCTCGTGCGCCGCCCGCGCCTCTTCCTGATGGACGAGCCGCTCACCAACCTCGACGCCAAGCTGCGCGAGGCCCTGCGGCTCGAGCTGGTGACCCTGGTGCGCGCCCTGGGCACGCCGATGGTCTACGTCACCCACGACCAGGCCGAGGCGCTCTCGATGGCCGACCGCATCCACGTGCTCGACGCCGGCCGCGTGCTGCAGGCCGGTCCGCCGCGCGAGGTCTACCTGCGCCCGGCCTCCCCGGCCGTGGCGCGCGCGCTGGGCTCGCCGCCGATGAACGCGCTCGCCGCGCGGCGCGAGGGCGCGACCTGGGTGGCCGAGGCCGACGGGACGCCGCTGTGCGCGGCCGCGGCCGGCGCGCCGGCGCGCGCCCTGCTCGGCGTGCGCGCCGAGCACGTCGCCCCCGCCGGCGGCACCCATCCGGCCACGGTCGAGGTGCTCGAGGACACGGGCCCGCACCAGCTCGTCGTGGCGCGCTTCGCCGGGACGCGTCTCCACCTCCTGGTGGGGCGCGACCTCGAGCTCGCGCCCGGGCGGACGATCCATCCGCGCATCGATCCGGCGCGCGTCGTGACCTGGGCCGCGGACGGCTCGACCTGACGGCCTCGAAGCCGCGCTCCGGATCTCCGGTCGTGCTCACGCCCGCCCGGAGAACCGGCGCGGTCACGCTGACGGCGCAATCTGAGCCGATCCAGGGATCGGCTACAGCAGTCGCCCGTGCAGGAGATGCTGGGCCAGGGTGAAGTAGATCAGCACGCCCGAGAGGTCGAGCAGCGTCGCCACCACGGGGGCCGAGGCGCCGGCCGGGTCGAAGCCGAGCTTGCCCAGCACGAGCGGGAGCAGCGCGCCGGTCAGGGTGCCGAGCGTGACGACTGCCACCAGGCTGAGCACCACGGTCAAGCCGAGCACGAACCAGTGCTCGCCGTACTCCTCGAACCACAGGTGCCCCAGGGCGATGCGCGTCAGGCCCAGCACTGCCAGGATCGCGCCCAGCACCAGGCCGCTGGCCAGCTCGCGCCGCAGGATGCGCCACCAGTCGCGCAGGCGCACCTGCCCCAGCGCCATGGCGCGGATCACGAGCGTGGTCGCCTGCGAGCCCGAGTTGCCGCCGCTCGAGATGATCATGGGCAGGAACAGGACCAGCACCGCGGCGGTCTCGAAGCGCTCCTGGTAGAGCGCCAGGGCGCTGATCGTGAACATCTGGCCCACCAGCAGGACCATCAGCCAGCCGGCGCGCTTCTGGATCATCTCGCGCAGCGAGGTCTGCAGGTAGGGCGCGTCGAGCGCGGCCGAGCCGCCGATCTTCTGGATGTCCTCGGTGGCCTCGGTCTCGACCACGTCGACCACGTCGTCGACGGTGACGATGCCCTTCACGCGCCGCTCGGCGTCCACGACAGGCACGGCCAGGATGTCGTGCTGGGCGATGATGCGCGCGACGGCCTCCTGGTCCATCGCCTCCGGCACGCTGATCACGTCCTCGTGCATCACCTCGCGCACGGTCTTCTCGCCGGGCGCCAGGAACAGCTCGCGGAACGAGACGACCCCGAGCAGGCGCTGCTCGCCGTCGAGCACGTAGACGTAGTAGATCGTCTCCAGGTTCGGCGCCTGGCGGCGCAGGTAGCGGATCGCCTCCTCGACCGTCATCTCCGGGCGCACGCGCGCGAAGCGCGGGTTCATCAGGCCGCCGGCCTCGTCCTCGGCGTAGGCCAGCAGCGCGTTCACCTCGCGCCGCGTCGAGTCGTCGAGCATCGCCAGGATCTCGCGCCGCTCGTCGAGGCCGAACTCCATCAGGAGGTCGGCCACGTCGTCGGGCGGCATCAGCCGCAGCCAGGCCCTGCGCTCGCGCGCGGGCATGCCCTCCAGGACGGAGGCCTGCCCGCGCGAGCTCAGCTCGACGTAGAAGTCCTCGGCCTCGTCGCGCGGCAGCAGCCGGAAGCCGGCCAGGCGCTCCTCGGGGTCGAGCACCGGCCAGGCGTCACGCAGCTCCTCCGTCGTCAGCGTCTCGCGCGGGATGTCCTCGGTGCTCTCGACCACGGTTCGTCATCGTCCTTCGCGCGCGGAGCGTACCCGAGCGCGGTCGGGAAGGAAACGAGCCGACCGTGTCCCTCCGCGGTCCGCTTCTCTCCGAGCTCACTCCCGCTCGAGCTCGGCGCGCACGCGCAGCCCGTCCGGCTCGAACTCGAGCGCGAAGCGGGCCGCCGAGAGGTCGTCCCAGCCGGCAGGCCGGCGCGCGCCAGGCCGCGGCTCGCCCGGGTGGCCGAAGACGCTCGACTCCAGCGTGTGCCAGGCTGCGTTCCAGGCATAGGTGCCGCCGCCGGGGCAGACCAGGCGCTCGCCGAAGAGGCGCTCGTGGACGACGAGCGGGTCGAGCGCCGGGTGGAGGCGTTTCCACTCGTTCAGGATCGGCAGGTTGCGCCAGGACTCGCGCCGCAGGCGCTCGCCGCTGGCCGCGTCGAAGAGGGACTGCAGGACCTCGAGGCCCCGCCCGGAGAGCACCAGCCCGGCATGGGAGCCGGCCCAGTGCGCGCTCGGCCCCTCCGCGCCGCCGCGGCGCCGCTCCTCGCGCTCCATGGCGGCCAGCAGGGTCGGCTCGTGCAGGGCGAGGATCAGGGCACCCGGCGTGGTCGCGTAGAAGAGCGAGAACTCCTCGCCCAGGCCGGGCGAGGTGATCTCGACGAAGCGCCGCTCGCCGGCCACGCGCTCCTTCCACAGCGTCATCCCGGGCGCCGTGCCGTCGACGAAGCCGCGCAGGCTGGTCATGAAGAGCGCCAGCTTGAGCGGGTTCTCGACGGCCACCGCCACGGCCAGCGGGATGGCGTTGACCTCGGCCTGGGCGCTCTCGAGGGCCTCGTCGAGGTCGTCGGCCGCCAGGAGCTCGTCCCAGAACTCGCCCTCGTCGACGTAGACCGCGAGCCAGCCGCCCAGCCAGGCCAGGAGGTCGACACCCAGCTTCTCGCCGGCGCCGCCGAGGGTCGCGCCCATCGACTTCAGCGGCTCCCACTCCGGGTCCAGAGCCATCGTGAAGTGCACGATCGCCTCCGGGTGCGGGTCGCCGCTCCCCGGCGCCAGCCCGGGCCCGGCGGTCATCTCGCGCAGGCTCGCGTACTCGGTGCCGAGGATCAGCGGCATGACCGTGAGGTCGAGCGCCAGCGTGCGGCCCTCGAGCGCGAGCCGTGCCCCGATCGGGTCGAAGAAGTTGCTCCAGGCCTGCTCGTAGCCCTGCTTCCAGGTGCGGTAGAGCTGGGCCTCGCGCTCGGTGACCTGGTCGAAGGCCAGCTCGGCGATCGGCGTCAGGAAGTCGAGCGTGCCGTAGCGCGCCGAGTGGATCCCGGCGGACGTGAGCGCGAGCTCGCCGAGCTCGGCGAACTGCGGATCGACGCCCAGGGCGCGCGGGTCCGTCCCCCGGCCGAGCAGCTCGTCCGCGTGCACGGCGTGCTCCTCCGCCAGCGCCGCCGCGGCCCGCGCGAGGCGCGCGCTGGCGATGCGCCAGCGCGGCGAGCACCAGCGCCGGATGGCCTCGTCGGGCAGCACGGCAAACGCCGCCTCGCCGGCCGTGCCGCGCGCGTAGCGCTGGCGGAAGTAGCGGTACTCGCCGGCCGTGGCGAGGGCCGGCAGCTCGCCGGCCGCGGTGCGCGCGACGCGCTCGAGCGCCACCAGCGAGTTCGTCACGACCACCACGCCCTTCACCGTCGCGAGATACGACGAGACCGAGCGCGTCGCGTCGACGACGCCCTGGTAGCGCACGCCCGCGACTTCCCCGGAGGCCGAGGCAGCCCCCGCGGCCGCCTGGCGCGCCGCCACGAAGGCGTGCACGGTCTCGGGCGACTTCGCCTGGAAGAGCAGCGCCACGTCCGAGCCCGTGCGCAGGTACGGGTCCGAGCCGGTCAGGGCCACGCCCTCGACCAGCAGCGGCCCGAAGGTGCGCGCCAGCGTCGAGAGCTCGAGCGCGAGCTGCCGCTCGGTGCGCGCGCGCGTCCGCGCGTCGCTCGAGCGCTCCTCGAACAGCTCGAGGCCCACCGTGCCGACGTCGTCGGCCGCGTCGAGGGCCTCGGTGAAGCTCCCGAACGACGGGAAGAACACGGCGTGCTGGTCGGCGGGGATCAGGGCCGCCAGCGGATCGAGCGCGATCTCCCCCGCGCCCAGGCGCGGCCCCCACTCGATGGCGCGCACGGTGATGCCCTCGAGCGAGTCGAGCGCGACCGTCGCCTCGGCCGCGGGGCTGGCCGGCAGCCCGCGCTCGAGCTGCAGGTTCTCGTAGAGCGCGCGGCCGCCGCTGAAGAGCCCGAGCGTGTCGGCCGGCTCGCGGAAGTC
>DASVAP010000317.1:0-8587 GCA_036376275.1 Planctomycetota bacterium
CCCCAAGCCACCCAGACAAGTCCCCCATCCACCGCCGCCCAGCCGCCACCCACACGAATGCCTAAAGCCCCAAGGAAAGAAGAGGAGCGCGAAGACGTGGAGGGAAGACGCGGAGGACGCGGAGCAGACCGTGAAGGAGCGACAGGCAGCCCTATCGGCCCTGCATCTCGGCATGGCGCTGCGCGAGCAGGCGCGAGAAGAGCGCGGCCCCGTCCCGGTTCAGGTGGTTGAGGTCGAAGCGCAGCTCCGGCGCGTAGAGCTCGGGATAGCGCGCGGGGTCGTCGAACTCGAGGATCTCGACGTCGAGGTGCGCGCGCACGTGCGCGGCCAGGGAGCTCTTCACCTGGTGCCGCGGCGGAACGAGCAGGATCGGCGTCGCCCCGGCCGCGCGCACGCGCGCGATCGCCCGCGCCAGCAGCTCCAGCCCCACCTCGCCCTCGCGCCGCGCGGCGCCCGCCCCGCCGCCGGCGCGCAGGGCACCGAGGCGCACGCCGAGCTCTTCCTCCTCCAGCTCGCCCAGCTCGCGCCGCAGCTCGATGCGGTTCGAGGTGTCGTCCTCGGTCGAGAGCCAGCCGTCGCCGTCCGGACCGAGCGCGGCCGGATCGTCCGGGCCGAACAGGGTGCGCAGCAGGGCCGGCCCCTGGCCGCAGTGGAAGACCTTGCGCAGTGCGGCCTCCAGGTGCCCCCGGACCTGGTGCGCCTGCACGGTCCGGTCCCAGCCCGCGCTCCGGATCCCGCGCACCACGTCGAGCGTGGTGCGCGGCGAGTGCCAGTAGTCGAAGCGCCGCGTGTGCTCGCGCTTGACCCGCAGCTGGAGCGACGAGAGCTCGAGGAACACGGTGCGCAGGTTCGGCGGACGCTCGTCGAGGATGCGCTCGAGCAGGTAGTAGGACTCGGGCGGGACCATGCCCAGGATCCCGAAGTTGAAGGAGCTCGATGGCAGCCCGCGCGCGGCCAGCTCGGCGTCGTAGACCGCCGGCGAGACCTGCCGGTGCACCAGGCTCGAGCCGAGGAACAGCGTGTCGTAGCGCGCGACATGGCGGCGGAAGTGCGCCAGCTTGGCGCCGACGACGGGCACGTCCGTCAGCGGATCGGCGCGCCCGAGCAGCGCCAGGAGCACCGCGAAGCCCAGCAGGAACAGCGCCGCGCGCTTCCACGAGCCGCGTCCGGCCACGGGGCCGGCGCTGGCGGGAGCGGGGAGCGGGGTGCGCACGCGGACCTCAGAACTGGAAGTAGATGAACTCGCGCTCGTCGAACTTGCCGAACAGGAGCAGCACCAGGAGCATCGCGTAGTAGAGGCCCCAGCGCGCCCAGAGCGGGCGCGCCGCGACCAGCGCGCCCAGCGGGCGGCGCGCGCCCGCCAGCTGCACCAGCTCCAGCACGACGATCGAGACGAGCGCGATGCCGAGCTCGAGCCCGTCGAAGCCGGTGACGCCCGCCAGGAGCGGTCCCGAGCCGAGCCCGCCGGCGATGCCGCGCACCACGGCCAGCGCCTCGTCCAGGCTCTGGGCCCGGAAGAAGATCAGCGCGAAGGCGAACAGGTGGAAGGTCACCAGCACGGACAGGGCCGTGCGCCAGGGCGCCGAGCGCGCTCCACCGCCGCCCGGCCCGAGCAGGCGCAGGAGCAGCGGCACGACCACGAACAGCCCGTGCAGCGCGCCCCACACGACGAAGGTCCAGTTGGCCCCGTGCCACAGGCCGCTGACCAGGAACACGACCATCAGGTTGAAGGCGTGGCGCCCCGGCCCGACGCGGCTGCCGCCCAGCGGGATGTACACGTAGTCGCGGAACCAGGTCGAGAGCGAGATGTGCCAGCGCCCCCACAGCTCGGCGATCGAGCGCGAGGCGAAGGGCCGGTTGAAGTTCTGCGACAGGTCGAAGCCCATCAGGCGCGCCGAGCCCACGGCGATGTCGCTGTAGCCCGAGAAGTCGCAGTAGAGCTGGTAGGTGAAGAAGTAGGTCGCCAGCAGGAGCTGCGCGCCCCCGAAGGCCTCCGGCTGGGCGTAGACCTCGTTCACCAGCACCGCCAGCCGGTCGGCGACCACGACCTTCTTGAAGAAGCCCCACAGCACCAGGCGCAGCCCGTCGGCCGCGCGCGCGGGCTCGAAGCGGTGCGGCACGTGGAACTGCGGCAGGAGGTGCCCGGCGCGCTCGATCGGCCCGGCCACGAGCTGCGGGAAGAAGGCCACGTACACGGCGAAGTAGCCCAGGTGCCGCTCCGGGGGCTGCAACCCGCGGTAGACGTCGATCGTGTAGGCCATCGCCTGGAAGGTGTGGAACGAGAGCCCGACGGGCAGGATCACGTCCACGAGCGGCGCCTGGTAGCCGACCCCCACCAGCCCGCAGGCGTCGGTCAGGGCCTGGCTCAGGAAGTTGAAGTACTTGAAGAACCCGAGCAGCCCGAGGTTCGAGATCAGGCTGAGGACGAGCAGACCCCGCCGCGCGCCGGGGCCCTTCGCACCGGCCAGCGCCAGCCCGACCGCGTAGTCGACCACCGTGATGGCGACGAGCAGCACCAGGTACGACGGCCGCCACCACATGTAGAAGTAGTAGCTGGCCGCCAGCAACCAGGCCCAGCGCCAGCGGTGCGCCAGCAGGAAGTAGATCCCGACCGCGACCGGGAAGAAGGCCAGGAAGTGGAGGGAGTTGAAGAGCACTCGCGCGGGGGGCGGCGGCCGCGGACACTATTTCGGTCCCGCGCCGCGGCATCAAGAGCGGCGCGCTCCGGGCCCGGCGCTCCCTGCTCTTCTCCGCGTCCTCCGCGTCCGCCCTCCGCGTCTCCGCGCTCCTCCGGTCCCGCTCCGGAGGGAAGAGGAGCGCGGAGACGCGGAGGGCGCGGAGGAAGAAGGGAGGGGGGGGACCGCTCAGGCCCGGCGCGTGCGGCGCTCGGTGCCGGGCTCGGCGTCGCGACCGCCGCGAGGCGTGCGCTTCTGCGACGAGCCGCGCTCGGGCCGCGCGCGCAGGCGCTCGGCGTGGGTGTCGAGCAGCGCCTGCTGGCTCGCCAGCGGCTGGCGCCGTCCGGGCGCGACGCGCACGTAGCTGCCGTCCTGGCGCAGCTCCCAGGCCTGCTGGTTGTCGGAGAGCGGCAGCTCGAGCGCCTCGGCCAGGACGCGCGAGCGCAGCTCCTCGTCGAGGATCGGGAAGCACACCTCGAAGCGGCGGAAGAAGTTGCGCTCCATCCAGTCGGCGCTGGAGCACCACACCTCCTCGGCCCCGCCAGCGAAGAAGGAATAGACGCGCGAGTGCTCCAGGAAGCGCCCGACGATCGAGCGCACCTTGATGCGCTCCGAGACGCCCGGCACACCCGGTCGCAGGCAGCAGGCGCCGCGCACGAGCAGCTCGACCTCGACGCCCGCCTGCGAGGCCTCGTACAGGGCCTGGATGATGCCCGGCTCGGTCAGCGCGTTCAGGCGCGCCACGATGCGCGCCTTGCGCCCGGCGCGGGCCTCGTCCATCTCGCGCCCGATGCGCTCGATCAGCGCGCTGCGCAGGGTGAAGGGCGAGCGCAGCAGGCACTTCAGGCGCGCCACGTGGCCCAGGCCGGTCAGCTCCTGGAACAGCTTGTGGACGTCGGTCCCGATCTCGGCCCGCGCCGTCAGGAGCCCGAGGTCGGTGTAGGCGCGCGCCGTGCCCGGGTGGTAGTTGCCCGTGCCGAGGTGCACGTAGCGCCGCAGGCGGCGCCCCTCGCGGCGCACGATCAGCAGCATCTTGGCGTGCGCCTTGTAGCCGACGATCCCGTACACGACGTTGGCCCCGGCCTCCTGCAGGCGCGTGGCGAGGTCGATGTTGGCGGCCTCGTCGAAGCGCGCGCGCAGCTCGACCACCGCGGTGACCTCCTTGCCGGCCTGGGCCGCGTCGAGCAGGGCCGTGACGATCGGCGAGCCCGTCTCGGTGCGGTACAGCGTCATCTTGATCGCCAGCACCTGCGGGTCGGCCGCGGCCTGCGTCAGGAGCTGCACCACCGGCGCGAAGGACTCGTAGGGGTGGTGCAGCAGCAGGTCGCCGGCGCGGATCGCCTCGAACAGGTCCGTGGCGCTCTTCAGGCGCGCCTGCGTGCCGGGCACGAACAGCGGGAACTTGAGGTCGGGCCGCTCGACCAGGGCGTGGATGCGCGCCAGGCGGTTGAGGTTGACCGGCTCGCCGACGCGGTACAGGTCGTCGGCCGCGAGGCCCACGTTCTGGAGCAGGAACTGGGCCATCTCCGGCGGCGTCGAGTCGGACACCTCGAGCCGCACGGCCTCGCCGAACTTGCGGTTGGGGAGCTCGCCCTTGAGCGCCTGCAGCAGGTTGTCGACCTCCTCCTCGTCGACCCACAGGTCGCTGTTGCGCGTGAGGCGGAAGGGGTAGCAGCCGGTCACGGCCATGCCCGGGAAGAGCTCGGCCGCGTGCTCGTGCACGACGCTCGAGAGCAGCACGAAGGCGTGCTCGTCGCTCGTCTCGCGCGGTAGCTCGATCAGGCGCGGCAGCGAGCGCGGCACCTGCACGATCGCGACCCCGCTCTGGCGGTTGAAGGCGTCCTTGCCCTCGACCGCCAGGGCCAGGCACAGGCCCTTGTTCAGGACGCGCGGGAACGGGTGCGCCGGGTCGAGCCCGACCGGCGTCAGGACCGGCAGGACCTCGCTCAGGAAGTGGCGCTTGAGCCAGCGCCGGTCGTCCTCGCTCCAGGCCTCGCGCCCGAGCAGGTGGATGCCCTCCTCGGCCAGGGCCGGGAGCAGCTCCTGCGCGAGCACGCGGTACTGCTCGGCCACGATCTCGTGGGCCGCCAGCGAGACCCGGCGCAGCGTCTCCTGCGGCGAGCGCCCGTCCGAGGGGAAGGCCGGCACTCCGTGGGTCACCTGCTCCTTCAAGCCCGCCACGCGGATCTCGAAGAACTCGTCCAGGTTCGTGCTGCAGATCGTCAGGAAGCGCAGGCGCTCGAGCGGCGGCAGGCGCTCGTCGCGCGCCTGGGCCAGCACGCGCCGGTTGAACTCGAGCAGGGCCAGCTCGCGGTTCAGGAACAGGCCGGGATCCGAGAGCTGGGACATGGCTCCGCGCGGGCCGCAAACGATAGCCCAGGATCCCCCTCCCCGCTCGTCAAGATCGGCCCAGCGCGCCCAGGCCGCTATGCTCGCCCCCCGTGACGGCCCTGGAGCGCGAGTTCAAGGTGCGCCTCGCGCCGGGCGCGTACCAGGCCCTGGCGGCGCGGCTCGCCGACTGGCCCGCGCGGCGCGCGCAGCAGTCCAGCCGCTTCTTCGACACGCCGCAGCGCAGCCTGCGCGCCGCGCGCCTGGCCCTGCGCCTGCGCGCGGAGGACGGACGCTTCGCGGTCGCGCTCAAGGGGCCCGCGCTCCCGGCCGCAGACGGGCTGGCGGTGCGCGCGGAGCTCGAGCGCACGGTGGAGGAGCAGGCGGCGCGCGCCGTGCTCGCCGGCGAGCGCTCGGCCCTCGAGCTCTTCGGCTCCGAGGCGAGCCCACTGCTGGCGCAGGCCCGCGCGCTGGTCGCGGGCGCGCCGCTCGGCTCCATCGGAGGCTTCGAGAACGAGCGCCTGAGCCTCGGTCCGCGCGCGCTCGCGCCGGGCACGCTGCCGGTCGTGCTCGAGCTCGACCGCACGCGCTTCCCGGACGGCTCGCTCGAGCACGAGCTGGAGCTCGAGCTGCCGGAGGAGGCCGACGCGGCCGGGCTCGAGCACGCCCTGCGCGCGCTGTGCGCGAGCCTGGCGATCCCCTTCGAGACGGCCCCGAGCAAGGCGGCGCGCTGCTTCCGCATCCTGGATCGGATGGCGGCGGGCGGCGCCCCGCCGGCGAGCACCTGAGCCGGACGTACCGGACTCCGGCGCGCTACTCTCTCCCCATGCTCTCCCTGCTCGTCGCCCTGGCCCAGTCCGAGCCCGGCTTCACGTCCCTCTTCGACGGCCGCACGCTCGCGGGCTGGACCGAGCGCGGCGGACGCTACGACGGCGACGCCGACTGGCGCGTCGAGGAGGGCTGCATCGTCGGGCGCCAGGGGCCGGGCGGCGAGGGCGGGCTGCTGTACACCGAGAAGAGCTACACGAGCTTCGAGCTGCGCCTCGAGGTGTGGCTCGACCATCCCTTCGACTCGGGCGTGTTCCTGCGCATGCTGCCGCCCGCCACGGGACTGAAGGGCGCGCAGGTCACGCTCGACTGGCGCGAGGGCGGGGAGATCGGGGCGATCTACGCCGACGGGTTCCTGCTGCACAACCAGGAGGGGGCGCAGCGCTTCCGCCGTGACGCGTGGAACGACCTGCGCGTGCGCTGCACGGGCTTCGACATGCAGATCGAGGTCGAGCTGAACGGCCAGCCGCTCACGCGCTTCGAGCAGCCGTCCGACGCTCCGGGCTTCGCCCCCGCGGGCCGCATCGGGCTCCAGGTCCACGGCGAGCGCGGCGACACGGGCGCCGCGCGCTTCCGCAGCGTGCGCATCCGCGAGTTGCCGGTCTTCGCCGACGACTTCCGCGGCGAGCCCGACACGCCCCCTGACGCGCGACTGGCCTCCGCAGCGGCCGAGCGCGGGTGGCGCGCGCTCTTCGACGGGCGCTCCCTCGCCGGCTGGAGCGTGGACGGTCCCGCCGAGCGCTTCCGCGCCCGCGACGGCGTGCTCGACTTCCTGGCGCAGGGCGGCGGCGGGCACCTCGCGACCGTCGAGGACTTCCAGGACTTCGCCCTGCGCCTCGACTTCCGCACGGCGCGCATGGCGAACTCGGGACTCTTCCTGCGCGCCGCGCGCGACGGCTCGAACGCGGCCTTCTCCGGCTGCGAGCTGCAGATCCTCGACGACTTCAGCTGGGAGAGCGTCACGGGCACGAAGCTGAAGCCCTGGCAGTTCACTGGCAGCCTCTACGGCGCCGTCGCGAACCCGCAGCGCGACGCCCTGCGCCCGCTCGGCGCGTGGAACACCTACGAGGTGCTCTACCGCGGCTCGCGCCTGGCCGTGGCCCTCAACGGCCGCACGCTGTACGACGTCGACACCCACGCCCTCGTGCCCGAGCAGGGCGAGCCCTTCGCGAAGCGCGCCACGACCGGTTTCATCGGCCTCCAGCACCACGGCGCCGAGCTGCCGAGCGAGGAGGCGATGGTCTCGTTCCGCAACGTCTTCGTGCGCCGGCTGTAGCCGACCCGTTTCAGGGCCACAGCACCGAGCGGTCGAGCTCGGCCGCGCGCGCGCGCCCGCACAGGGCCATGGCCATCCCCAGCTCGGCCCGCAGGATCGCCAGCATGCGCGCCACGCCCTCGGCCCCGGCCGAGGCCAGGCCGTGGAAGATCGGGCGCCCGACGAGCACCGCGCGCGCGCCGAGAGCCAGGGCCTTGAGCACGTCGGTCCCGCGCCGCACGCCGCCGTCCACCAGCAGGACGAGCTCGTCCCCCACCGCGTCCGCGATGCGCGGCAGGGCGTCGATCGTGGCCGGCGCGGTGTCGAGGTTGCGCGCGCCGTGGTTCGAGACGATCACGCCGGCCACGCCCTGTGCGCGCGCCAGGCGCGCGTCGTCGGGGTGCAGGATGCCCTTGAGCAGCACCGGCAGGCGCGTGAGCGACTGGAGCCACTCGATCACCTGCCACGTCAGCTGCTGCGGGAGGATGTTCTGGAAGGTGCCATGCTCGGTGTCGAGCTTCTTCCCCCCCGTCGCCAGCCCGCGCAGGTTGGCCATCTCGACCCCGTGCGGCAGGTGGAAGCCGACGCGCTGCTGGCGATAGCGCGGCCCGTCCGTCGGCGTGTCCACCGTGATCACGAGGGCCCGGTAGCCGGCCGCCTCGGCGCGCTGCACCAGCTCGGCCGTGTAGCCCCTGTCGCGCTGGACGTAGAGCTGGAACCACAGCGGCCCGCTGGCCGCGGCCGCCACCTCCTCGAGGGTCGTGCTGGCCATCGTGCTGAGCGTCATCAGCGCCTCGCTGGCGCCCGCGCCGCGCACCGTGGCCAGCTCGCCCTCGGGGTGCGCGAGGCGGTGCAGCGCCGTGGGCGCGAGCAGGATCGGGTGCGCCAGCTCGAGCCCGAGCAGCTCCACGCGCGTGTCGATCGTCCCGACGTCGCGCAGCATGCGCGGATCGAGGCGCAGGCGGTCGTAGGCCTCGCGGTTCCAGCGCAGGCTGATCCCGTCGGCGGCCCCGCCCTCGACGAACTCCCAGGCCATGTGGCTCATGCGGCGCCGCGCGATCGCCTCCAGGTCCGTGAGGCTGATGACCTCGTCGAAGGCCGGGTCCGGACCGGCCCCGTCGCGCCCCGGGGCCGCGCAGGAGGCCAGCCCGCGCGGGAGCAGCGCCCCACCGGAGAGAGAGCCGAGGGCGAGCAGCAGGCGGCGGCGATCGGCGGGCATGGCGCTCATCCTGCCGGCCAGGCCCCACCCGGCCGAGGTTTCCGCCAGAATCCGGGAGATGCAGGGCGCCCCCGACGGGAGCCGCTCCGTCATGGAGCAGGCACCCACCCAGGCCGACCGCCGCTTCGCCGAGTTCCGGCGCACGGGCGCGCCGGCGGCCCTGGCGGAGGTCTACGACCTGGTCGCGCCGGAGCTGCTGCGGCTCGCGCTGCACCTCGCGCGCGACCCGGCCGCGGCCGAGGACGCGCTGCAGGCGACCTTCGTGGTCGCGATCGAGGAGGC
>DASVAP010000318.1:0-36896 GCA_036376275.1 Planctomycetota bacterium
GGCGATGGAGGAGCGCGACGGAGAATGGGCCTGGACCACGCTGCTGGAGAGCGAGGTGCCGGCGGGCGGGGAGCGGGTGGTGGAGGTGCCGTGAGGCTCGATCCGCGCGCCGGATCGCCGGACGGGCGGAGCCCATCCGGAGAGCCTACGCGGTCACGCTGACGGCGAAGTCGGTGACCGATCTTCGATCGGTCAGAACCGGTAGCGCAGCTGGAACTTCAGGAAGTAGGCGTTGTCCTGGCTGTCGAAGCCGTCGTCGGGCTGGAAGGTGGCGGCCACGATCTCGACGTCGATGTTGGCCAGCTCGCGCCAGCCGAGGATCAGGTCCGCCTCCCAACCGAGGTCGGCATCGGTGCCGTTCGGGGACTGGCGGATGTTGGCCTCGCGGTCCGGCAGGGGCGAGAACTCGGCCGAGGCCACGTCCTGGGTGTAGGTGTGGAACACGAGGTCGAGCGAGGTGCGCTTGGCCACGCGCGCGCCGATGCCCAGGGTCAGGACGCCGAGGTTGGAGAGCTCCGGATCGAACAGTTCGCCGTAGTAGCGGAACGAGGTGACCCCGCCGAAGCGGTGGGTGTTGTCCTGGAAGCCGGTCTGGCGGAAGGTGCCGTCGGCGCCGTCGCCCGTGCCCAGCGCGTAGCCGGCCGAGAAGTAGAGCGGCGCGGCGAAGGGCGGGCTCCAGGTGGTGCCCATGTCGTAGCCCCAGGCGGAGACGTCGACGTCGTTCCCGGTCGCATCGCCGTTGGCGTCGAACTCCGGGCGGTCGGCGACCTGGTAGGCGAAGTCGGCCCAGACCTCGTTCTGCGGCACCCACTCGCCGATCGCGCGCACGCCGAAGTGCCAGCTCGACTCGTCGGGCACGAAGCCGTTGCCGCCGTTGAAGTCGTCGATGTCGCGGTACAGCGTCCAGGCCGCGAGGTAGGTGTCGTCGTCGTTGTTCGAGAGGTAGGCGACGGCGTTGTTCGAGGCCTCGTCGCGCTCGCCGCCGCCGGAGAGCACGGTGGCCCCGGCCAGGTCGAGGCGCCAGTCCGGGCGGATCCAGGAGAGCCGCAGGGCGTCGAGGTTCTGGTCGTAGACCCACTCGCGCGGGTCGTCGAAGTCCTGGCGCCCGACGGTCACGTCGAAGCCGGCGTGGCCGCGCACGTCGCGCCACTGCAGCCAGGTCTCGCCCAGGGAACCGTCGTGGCTGTTCTCGGAGTCGTTGACGCCGTTGTCGTCGTCGCGCCGGTACTGCTCGGTGTAGCGCAGCTCGGTCAGGCCGACCAGGTCGTCGCTCGGCGTCCAGGTGGCGCGGATGCGCGCGGTGAGCTCGTAGTCGGTGCGGTCCTCGCGCCGCCCGCTGTCCAGGTCGAAGTTGTTGCTGTCGTCGGCGCGCAGCTCGATCTGGCCCTGCAGGCGCAGGGTCTCGGTCAGCGGGATGCCCTCGCCGAAGGAGTCGTCCTCGTCGCGCTCGATCTCGGGTCCCTGGGAGGCGATGTTGATCAGGCGCGCGGGCGCGAGCCCGTACTCGTCCACCGGCCGCGCGTGCTCGACCTCCGCGTCGTCGGGGACGAAGACCCGGAAGGACATGATGTGCGCCTCGAGGCCGCCGCCCTCGACCCGCAGGAGCTGGTCGATGCGCCCGCCGATGCGGTCGCGCCCCGCGCCGCGCGGCTCGATGCTCTCGGCGCGGAAGCGCAGCGGGCCCTTGTAGCTGCCCTCGACCTTGACGCGCTGGCCGGCCAGGCTGCCGCGGGCCACGCCGTCCCAGGTGGTCTCCTCGTTCGTCTCGACCGGCTGGCCGAGCAGCGTGAAGGCCAGGGGGTCGGTCTGGTCCTCGGGCACCGTGCCGATCAGGAACTCGTCCTCCTCGGGCGCGACGAGCTCGAGCTTCTGGGCCACGAAGCGCCGGTCGGCCTCGAGGGAGCCGCGCACCTCGACGACGTGCCCGACGCGCAGGACGTCGGGCTTCGAGAGCTCCTGGGGGCAAGGGACGAGCGCGAGCGAGACGAGAACGGCGATCATGCGGCAGGGGGTGGGTTCAACCGATCGGAGCGAGGTCGTCGAGGGCCGCCTCGGCGCGAGCGACGAGCTCGTGGACCAGGGGCGCCCAGGTCGGACGCAAGCGGTAGACCAGCGCCAGGCGCAGGCAGGCGCTGGCGCGGTAGAAGGCGAGGCGTGTCGCGAAGCCGGCCTCGCCCTGGCGGCCGAGGCCGTCGAGGAAGCTGCGCTCCAGGGCACGCACGCTGGAGGCGTCGGCCCCGTGCAGGCCCTGCACGGCGCGCCAGGCGAGGTGCGCCAGCAGGTTGCCGGCGTCGAGGGCCACGTCGGCGCAGCACAGCAGGTCGAAGTCGAGCAGCGCCAGGCCCTGGGCATCGGCGTGCACCTGGCGGTCGTGCAGGTCGCGGTGGCACAGGCCCAGTCGCGGTGCCTCGAGGCCCTCGGCCTGCTGCGCGAGCCGGGCGCGACCCGCGCTCCAGCCCTCCGGCAGCCCACCGGTCGCCTGCAGGACCTTTTGCTCCCAGCGCTGGAGCACCCCCAGCTCGTCGCGCACGGCGAAGACCGCGAGGTCGCGGGCCGCGGCGTGCTCCTGGAAGACGCGCAGGCGCCGGCCGAGCTCGCCGTAGGCGTCGGCGCTGGCGCGGCCGAGCTCGACCTCGCGCGCGGGCAGGAACTCGAACACCAGGGCCTCGTGGCGGCCGTCGTGGGCGAGCAGGCGCGGGACGCGGAAGGCGCCCGCACGCATGGCCGTCTCGGCCACCGACTGGTGCACCGCGGCGCGCGCCGAGCGGCCGCGCTTGTGACCCTTCATGACGTTGACGCGCTCGGTGCGGCGCACGGACGCGACCAGGCGCCGGGCGGGCCGGTAGGAGAGCACCTCCCAGCCCGTGGTCTCGCGCAGGTGCGCGCCCAGGGGGAGCTTCGGGTCGCGCTCGGGGAAGCGCTCGATCAGGCCGCGGTCGTCGTGCGTGAACCAGCGCGTCCCGGCCTTGGCGCGCGCGGTCAGGACCAGCCCGCCCGCCTCGTCCACGTCCACGCGCACGATCTCGCACGGTCCGGGCACGACGGCCGTGACCTCCTGGGCGGCGAGCTCCAGGCGGTCGCTCACGCGCTGACCCCGGTGCTGGCGCGCACCACCTGGCGGTAGAGGGGCTCGCGCGCGACGAGCTCGACGTGCTTGCCCTCGGCGGCGACGCGCCCGGCCTCGAGGAACACGATGCGGTCGTAGACCTCGAGCGCCAGGATGTCGTGCGCGATCACGATCACGATGCGCTCGCGCGCCAGCTCCGCCAGGCTGCGCGCGACCTGCTGGGCCGCGTCGCGGTCGAGGCCGGCGAAGGGCTCGTCGACGATCAGCACGCGCGGGTCGCGCAGCAGCGTGCGCGCCAGGGAGATGCGGTGCTTCTGGCCGCCGGACAGGCCGGTGCCGGCGGAACCGAGCTTCGAGTCGAGCCCGCCCTCGAGCCCGCGCACGAGCTCGTCGGCGCCCGCCAGGCGCAGCGCGGTCCACAGCTCCTCCTCCTTGGCTTCTGGCTTGCCGAGCAGCAGGTTCTCGCGGATCGTGTCGCCGAACAGGAAGGTCGTCTGCAGGCACAGCCCGACGCGCGCGCGCAGCGAGGCGACCTCCAGCACGGTCAGCGGGAAGCCGTCGAGCGTGACCTCGCCCTCGCTCGGGTCGAACAGGCGCAGGGCCAGCGCGGCCGCGGTGGACTTGCCCGCGCCGTTGCGCCCGACCATGGCGGTCAGCTCGCCGCGCCGGAAGCGCACGTGGAAATCGTCCAGGGCCTTCACGCCGCCCTTGTAGGCGAAGTGCACGTGCTCGAAGGCGAGCTCCTGCGGCGCGAGCGGGGCCGGACCGGCGTCAGGCGCGTTCTGGACGTCCGGCTCCTGGTCGAGCACGTCCACCAGGCGCTCGGCGCAGGCGGCGCCCTTGGAGATCTTCTCGGTGTGCTTCGAGAAGGTGCGCACGGGCTTGAGCAGGTTGCGCACGTAGGAGACGAAGGCCACCAGCTCGCCCAGCTCCAGGTGCCCCTGGAAGACGCGCAAGCTGCCGAAGGCGATCACGCCGGCCGTGGTCAGGCCCAGGATCGTCTCGACCGAGGCCGACAGGCGCGCGGCGAGCCGGGCCGACTTGAGTCCCGCGCGCATCGAGCGCCGGTTCGACTTGGCGAAGGTGCGCACGACGTGGGCCGAGCCGCCCAGGGACTGGATCGTCTCGGTCGCGCTGATGGCCTCGTGCAGGTAGTCGGCCATGTCGCCTTCCTTGCGGCGGGCCTTGCGCGTGGCCGACTTGATCTGGCCCGAGGTCCAGGCCATCACCAGCGCCAGGAACGGGATCGCCACCAGCATCGACGCGGTCAGGAGCGCGTCGTAGTGCAGCATCATCCCGACCGTGCACAGCGCCACGAGCACGCGCGTGCCGACCTCGATGGTCGACTCGACCATCATCGAGGTCACCATGGGCACGTCCCCCATCAGGCGCACGAGCAGGTCGCCCGACTTGTGGCGCGCGTGGAAGAGCGGCGAGAGGTGCGTCAGGTGCGCGAACATCCGGAAGCGGATCTGGCGCGTGACCTGGTGCTGGATGCGCGCGAGGCCCACCTGGCGCAGGTACTGGAAGAGCGCCGAGCCGAGGGCCGTCAACAGGGCCGCGGCGGCGCCGATCCAGATCACCTGCACCGCGCCGTAGCCGAGGCGCACGAGCAGCGGCGCGTCCGCCTCGCCCGCGCTGCCCGTCGGGGCCAGGGAGTTGTCGATGATGAGCTGGAACGGGATCGGCCGCAGGACGTCGAAGACGACCAGGAACAGCGAGCACAGCGCGACCCACAGGAGCCCGCCGCGCTCCTCGCGCAGCTGCGGCAGGAAGCGCCGCGAGGTCGCGAGGCCCTGGAACCAGCGCTCGAGCAGCTTGCGCACGGGTCTATCCTAGGCGCGGGGGACGGCCGTGCGGGACGCGGGCGGGACGGAGGCCACGACGAACTCGGCGATCGCGCTCCAGCTCTTCGTGCGCGCGCTCTCGACCGCGCCGCGCGCGAGCCGCGCGCGCAGCAAGGGGTCGGCGATCAGCCCGCGCAGCGCGCCCACCAGGGCCTCCATGTCGCCGGCCGGATAGAAGAGCGCGTCCATGCCATCGCGCGCGGCATCGGCCAGGTCGCCCAGCGGCGGCAGGACCGGCACGACCCCGCAGGCCATGGCCTCGGCCAGCTTGAGGGGCGAGAAGTAGCAGGGCGCGTCCGGGTCGTAGGTCAAGGGCAGCGCGTCGAAGCTCGCCACGTAGGGCCCGATCTCGGCGTGCTCGACCCAGGGGATGCGCGTGACGCGCTCGGCCGGGATGCCGGCGGCCGCCAGGGCCGGCTCGAACTCGCCCTCGCCCACCAGGACGAGGTGCACCGGCTCACCGAGCTCGAGCAGGCGCGCCGCGGCGCGCGCGAAGAGTCCGAAGCCGTGCCAGGGGCGCAGGCGCCCGTGGAAGCCCAGCGCGAAGCGCGCGCCGGGCACCAGCCGCGCGCGCACGGGGTCGCCCGGCGCGCGCGGGCGGAAGCGGCGCGTGTCCACGCCGTTGGGGCGCACGTGCACGCGCCCGGCGTCGGCGCCGCGCGCAACGGCGTAGCGCGCCACCTCGCTCGAGACCGCGATCGCCAGGGCGGCCGTGCCGAACAGCTCGCGCTCGCGCGCCGTCACGGCCGGATCGATCTCCCCGCCACGGTAGCGCGCTTCCTCGTCCGCCAGGGGCGCGTTGACCTCCAGCACGAGCGGCACGCCACGCGCGCGGCACCAGCGCGCGCCGCGGTCCTTGCCCAGAGCGTAGCGCTCGTACACGAGGTCCACGCCGCCGGCCGCGTGCGCGGCCTCCAGCTCGGCCTCGACGCGCGCCTCGCCGCTGGCGCCGTCGCCCGGATCGAGGGGCACGACCACGTGCCCGAGATCGGCGAAGGCCGCGCGCATCGCCGCGAGGTGCACCGCCGCTCCCTTCTTGCGCGCCGGGTCGATGCCCGCGTCCTGGTTCAGGCAGACGATGCGCACGCGGGCGCCGCCTCCAGGGCCGAGTCGAACCAGGACGAGAGCGTGCGCGCGATCTTCTCGGCGTCGAAGAGCTGCTCGGCGCGCTGGCGCCCGTCGGCCGCGATGCGCGCGCGCCGCGCGGGGTCGCGCAGCAGGGCCTCGATGGCCGCGGCCGTGGCGGGCACGTCGTTCTCGGGCACGAGCACGCCGCAGCGGCCCTGGTCGAGGATCTCCGGGATGCCCGTGACCGGGGTCGAGACCGAGGGCAGCTCCATCGCCAGCGACTCGACCAGTACCGTCGGGAGCGCGTCGCGGTTGCCATCGTCCCCCACCAGGCAGGGCTGCACCATGAGCGTGGCGCGCGCCAGGTGCGCACGCACCTCGGCCGCGTCGCGCGCGCCGAGCATGCGCACGCGCGCGCCGACGCCCCGCGCGGCGATCAGCTCCTCGATGCGCTGCTTCTGGTCGCCATCGCCGATGATCGAGGCCTGCAGGTCGACGCCCTTCGCCAGCAGCAGCGCCAGGGCCTCGACCAGCACGTGGAAGCCCTTCTTCTCGACCAGGCGCCCGACGCCGAGCACGTGGTTCGGCTCGCGCGCGGCGCCGTTGGCGCGGAACGTGGCCAGGTCGATGCCGTTGTAGAGCCGGCGCACCTTGGCCATGGCCTCGGGCGACAGGCGCTCGGCCATCCACTGGCGGTTCGCGTCGCACACGGTCACGACGAAGGCCGAGTTGCGCACCAGCACGTCGAGGAAGCGGAAGTCCACCGTCTCGCGGTAGATGTCCTTGGCGTGGGCCGTGATGCTGTAGCTCGGGCCGCCGAGGCGGTTCATGAGCAGCGCCACGACGGCCGAGTCGGTCGCGAAGTGCACGTGCACGTGCTGGATGCCGAGCTCGCGCGTGCGCTTCAGGAGGTGCAGGGCCTCGACCAGCAGGCTCGGCGTGCGCGGGTGCCCCCAGCCGCGCGCCTCGCGCACCAGCTTGCCCAGGCGTCCGAGCAGGTCGTCCGGGTTCGAGTCGTCGCCGACCAGCATCTCCCACGGGTCGATCTCGCTCTTGGGCGGCAGCGTCTCGACCGTGGCGCGCAGGCGCGCGAGCTCCGGGTGGCGCGGCTCGTCGTCCGGCGCGCGCCGCGAGAAGACGTGGATCTCGCGCCCGGTGCGCTCCTGCGCGAGCAGCTCGTTCAGGATGAAGGTCTCCGAGAGGCGCGGGAACTTCTTGAGCAGGTAGGCGATGCGCGCGGTCATGGAGCGGAGAGCGTACCGGTCGGAGCGGGCGGAACGAGGGCGGCCCCCGGACGGCCCAGGAGCTCGTGCACCACGGCGCAGGCGCCGCGCACGCCCTCCAGGTTCGGCAGGGCCTCGGCCGCCAGCGGGCCGGCGGCGAGCGCTCGGCCGACGGCGGCCACGATCTGGCGCGGGGTGGGCTCGACCAGGCTCGTGGCGAGGCCCAGCTTCTCCAGCCGCTCGGCGCGGATGGCCTGCTCCATGCGCGGATGGGTGCGCGGCAGCAGCACCGAGGGCCGCCGGCTCTGCAGGATCTCGGCGCACGTGTTGTAGCCCGCCATGGCCACGACCGCGTCGCACTCGGCCAGGCACCAGGGCAGGTCGGCGTGGAAACGCCGCACCTCGACCGAGGAGATGGCCTCGGCCCGGTGGCGCAGGCGCCGCGCGTCGCGCTCGTCGAGCAGCGGACCGCCGATCAGCACGCTGTCCCAGTCAGGACGCAGCGTCTCGAGGCCGGACAGGTACGCCTCGAGGTGAGCGAGGCCGTCCTGGCCGCCGCCCATAGTCACCAGGACGCGCGGGCGAGCCCGGTCGCGGCGCTCGGAGGGGGGCGGCGCCGGACGGACGACGTAGCCGGTGAACTCCACGCGCTCGCCCAGCTCGGGCGGGATCGGGTACTCGAGGCGCGTGTCGAAGACATCGGGCGAGCCGTACACGCACACGCGCTCGTAGCCTTCGCTCAGGGCCCAGCGGCAGTGCTCGCCGCTCCACTCGAGGGCGACGGCGCCGGGCGAATCGATCACGTCGCGGATCCCGAGCATGGTGTGCACGCCGTCGCGACGCGCCTGGCGCAGGAGCTCGTGGGCCTCGCCCGCCAGCCCGATCACCTTGTGGTCGACGAGCACCAGCGTCGGGCGGAAGCTCTTGTAGGCGTCGAGGATCAGGCGCCGCCGCAGCTCGAGGGTCTGGGCCAGGCTGCCGGCCAGGGAGCGCGGTACGTACTCGCCGTTCGCACTCTTCGTGACCGAGGGCACCTTGACCAGCCCCACGCCCGGCGGGGTCGGGAAGAGCGTCGCGCAGGGCGAGCCCGTGATGATCAGGACCTCGGCCGAGGGGAAGGTCACCACCAGGCCGGAGGCCAGGGTCAGGCAGCGGCGCAGGTGCCCGAGGCCCCAGGAGTCGTGGCTGTAGAGCAGGAAGCGCTGCGCCGCGGGCCCCCGGTCGAAGGAGAAGAGGTCCGCACCGGGAACTGCCGGGGCCGGGTCGAGGTCGCGTCGCACGTCGCTCCGGGCGCAAGGCCGGTGCCAGCGGCCGTCGCTCGGTCCGGGAGGGCGGAAAACACTGCCAGGGGTGCTCCCAGGTCGCTTCGCGCGTTCCCTCAGGGCGTCCCAGACCGGACTCCGGACCCGTGGAGTTCCAGCCATCGGAACCCAGTCCAGGGTCTGGACGAAAGCGTCCAGCTCGGCCCTGGCGGGCCCGCCAGGGCCTTCGGAATGCGACTTCCAGCCCTGGCACTGGCTTTGAACCCAGGGCGACGGCGGAGGCCGCATCCCCCCACGGCCTCCGCCGCCCCCCTCCCCACGAACGCCACCGCCACGCACCTTCGATGCCCCCCATCGGCCTCCAGCGACTCCTCACCGTCCCCCTGCTCCTCCTGATCGGTTCCCTGGCCTCTGCCGACGCAATCACGGGCCGGGTCGTCGATGCCAACGGTGTGGGAGTCGCTGGGGTCGACATCGACTTCCTCAAGGTGGGCGGCGGCAATCCGAACGAGGCGAACGACGGCACCGACGCGAACGGGAACTTCCTGACCACCGTCGATGCGGGCGTCTACGAGATCCGCTTCTTCGCCCCGGCGCCGCCGGCCTCGAGCCACCTGACGGCCGTGCTGACGAACGTCGTGGTCACCGGCACGAAGAACCTCGGCAACGTCGTCCTGCCGGCCGGCGTGATCGTGCAGGGCACCGTTCGCAACGCCGCGAGCCAGCCGGTCGGGAACGTCGTCATCGACGTGTTCCGCGACGACACGGGCGCGCGCGTCCTGATGAAGAACAACTTCACGACGGCCTTCGGGACCTTCCAGCTGGCCGTGCCGGCCAACGTCCCGCTGCGCTCCGAGTACCTGACGCACCTGGTCGTCGGACAGGCCCTGGTCCCGCGCCGGATCCTCGGCACCGTCCCGTTCTCGGTGAACGTCGGGACGATCACGCTGCAGACCGGCTTCCACCTGACCGGGACGATGCGCACCGAGACCGGCTCCCCGATCGAGGGCGCCGACCTGGACGTGAAGATCCTGCCCTCGGGCACGACGCTCTTCACGCCCAGCGACAACACGCGCGGCGGCATCTTCGACGTGATCGTGCCGCCGGGCACCTACGACCTCGTGATCACGCGCCCGACGAACCTGCTCGTCGTCGCGGTCGAGGTCGACGACCTCACGGTGAGCGGCCCGACCGACGTCGGCGTGCACGTCATGCGCTTCGGCGTGCTCCTGTCCGGGACCGTGCGCGACGCCGACGACGTGCTCGTCCCGGCGGTCGACCTGAACGTGCGCGAGGTCGCCACCGGTCTCTCGCTCCCGCTCGGCAGCGACAACACGAACGACGCCGGCTTCTACGCGGTGGTCGTGCCCCCCGGCCCCATGCACCTCGTCTTCTCGCCGCCGTGGCCCCACTCGCGCTTCGAGAAGCGCACCCGCGACGTGCTGATCACGAACACGAACGTCTCCCTGCACGTGGTCCTGCCCACGGCTCCGACGACGACCCTCACGCAGCCCGGCGTGCCGGCCCCGCTGCCGCCCTGGTCGTGGTTCATCCCCTTCGGCGCCGCCAGCACCGGCCCGCGCGGCGCGCAGCCCTTCCTCGACGGCACGCGGCTCTCGCGGGCCGCGCGCCTCCAGCTCTTCGGCGGGGCGGCGGGCGGCCAGGCGCGCCTGTGGATCGGGCGCGACGTGCACCCCAGCCCGGAGAACCCGCAGGTCTTCGTGGTCGAGCCGCTGGTCGCGCTGCCCGTGCAGCTCGACGGGAACGGCGCGGCCCAGCTCGACCTCGCCGACCGGCTGACCCAGGGACTCGGTGAGACGCTGCATGCGCAGCTCGTCGTGCCGGACCCGGCCGCACCGCGCGGCCTCGCGCTGAGCCACGTGCTCGCCATCGGGCTGCCGCGCTGATCCTCGACCACATCTGGAACGCCACTCCCCCCCCTCGCCAGCGATGGTCTCACCCTCCTCCTGGTTCTTCCTCTCCCTCCTCCTCCTGACGTCAGGCTGCGCCGGCGGAGGCGGGGGTGGTGGCTCGGTTGGGCCTCCGGTCGACCCCCCGACCGCGCCCACCGCTTTCACACCGCTGGCGGGCCTCGAGAGCGTCGTGCCGGGTCCCGGCGCGCTGCGCATCGAGTTCACCCCGCCCGCGGAGGCCGGCTTCGAGGTCGCGGCCTTCGTCTCCACCAGTCGCGCCAACCTCTTCGGCACCGCCCCGCGCGTGCCGGCGGGCGGCGCCACCTCGCTCACGGTCAACAGCCTCGCCAACGGCGTCCAGCACTTCATCGGCCTCGGCATCCGGCCGACCGGCGGCGGCAGCTACCAGCAGACCGGCCCCAGCCTCACGGCGACCCCCGGTGCGCCGATCTACGTCGATGCGGCCTCGACGGCCAACCCGGCGGACGGGCTCACGCCCGCCACCGCCTTCCCCGACCTCTTCACCGCGGTGCTCACGGCCTTCGCGGCCGTCAACGGGAACCCCGCCTCGAGCGTGAACGTGTGGGTCAAGGGCGGCACCTATGGGATCACGAGCACGCTGCCCGTCACGGCCGGCGTGAACGTCTACGGTGGCTTCGGGGCGGCCTTCGACCTCGCCACCCGCGATCGTGCCGCCAACCCAACGATCTGGAGCGTCGCTGCGGGCCAGATCGGCCTCACCTACGGCGACCAGGTCAACACGAACCTGTCGGTCATCGTCGACGGCGTGCGCATCACCGGCAACGGCACGGCCAACATCGCGGTCGACACCGACGGGACCGACCCCTGCCACCTCGAGCTGCGCAGCGTCGTCGCGACCGACTTCGTCGACCGTGGGATGCGCATCCGCAACTCCAACCTGACGAGCTTCGACGTGACGCTGATCGCCTGCCAGTCGAGCCGCAACGGCTCGGATGGCTTCAACGGCAACGGCCCCTTCGACTACTCGTTCTACAACTGCGTCTTCGCCCAGAACGCGAACGAGGGCCTGGACGTCGTGCTCGTGCCCGAGACCGCGGGCCTGGCGCAGCTCACCGTCACCAGCTCGCAGTTCTTCGGCAACGGCTTCGGGAACGGCAGCCAGGCCCTCTCGGAGGGTCTGGATTGCGCCATGGGCCTGCCGCTCGCGCCCACCAGCGGCGCCTACGAGGTCACGATCCGCGCCTCGTCCTTCGAGCGCAACGCGCTGGCCGGCTGCGCGGTGGACGCCGACTTCGAGCAGTTCAACGGCTACTCCGCCGACGTCCTCGTGCGCGAGTGCTCGGCGCGCGCCAACGGCACGGCCGGCTTCTCGCTCGACCTCGACGGGCCGCTCGACGTGAGCCAGGAGCTGCGCGCCTTCGTCCACGGCGTGTGCGCCACCAGCAACGGCACGGACGGCATCCTGGTCGGCTCCGAGAGCCGCCCCGGGCTCCTCGGCATCTCGACCTCGGCCCTGATCGGCAACATCGGCGCCGGTCTGCGCATCGAGGGCCCGGTCGGGAGCCCCGGCAACCGCACGGTCTACGTCAGCCACTGCCTCTTCGCCGCCAACGGGGCCGGCGGGATGCTCTCGCGCGACCTCCCGGCCACGGCCTCGTCCTCGATCGCCTACCAGCAGGCCAGCGCCTTCGACGCGAACACCGTGCAGATCGGTGACGTCAGCACGAACGACCCGGCCCTGATCGCCTTCGCCAGCGCGCCCGAGGAGTACGCCCGCGTGATCGCCCGCGCCGGCGCCGTGCTGACCCTGGCCGCCGCGCCCGCCTTCCCGCTCTCGGCCCGGCTCGAGCTGGCCGACGATGGCAGCGAGCGCCTGGCGAGCACGCTCGCCGGGACGCAGGTGACGCTGGTCGAGGCGCCCGCGGACTTCCGCGTGCCCGGCCTCCTGGCGGCCTTCGCGCCGGGCGCGGGCGGCGTGGACGAGGACTACTCCCTGCTGGGCGGCTCGATCGCCCTGGCGGCGGGCCTGAACGGCGCCGACGCAGGCCCCGCCGGATCCTCCGCCCCGGCCCGGCCCGGCGTCGCGAGCCCGATCCCCGCCGCGCTCTTCTATCCGGTCGCGGCCAGCCCCGCGCTCGCGACCGTCGTCGGCAACGCCGCGCCGGTCGTCCTGACCTTCTCGAAGACCCTGAACGGGGCCAGCGTCAACGGCACGACCGTGCGCGCCCGCCGCAACGGCACGACGCTCTCGATCAGCCTGCAGACGAGTGGCGCGACCCTGACGGTGAACCCGCCGGGCGCCGGCTGGGGCGCGGGCGACTTCCGCATCGAGCTCGACGGCGTGCGCGCCAGCGACGGCACCGAGCTGTCGGGCGCGGTCGTCCTGCCGGTGCAGCGCTGAGCCGGGCCCCCGGAAGGGGCCGCCAGACGGGTCTCGAGGCCCCCCAGTCCTGGCCCTGGCCAGAAGTTCCAGGAACTGGATGAGCCCGCCAGCGGCTCCGGTCCCCTCCTGCCGGCCATGGGAGTGCCCCGGAAGGGCCTGGAAAAGAGAGAAGGCCCCTGGGGGTCAACCAGGGGCCTTCTCAGGGTCACGAATGGGGGCTCGAAGCCCCCAAGGGGTGCCGGATCAGCGCAAGGACCGGGCCAAGGCTGGGTCGAAGGGCGTAGGAGCCTTCCAGTCCCTCCTGGAGCTCCGGGGGGCAACAGGGCCCGAAGTCGTCGCGCCGCCGCGGGCCGTCTGCGGGTAGAAGAGCAGCCCCCATGCGCAAGACGACGCGCTTCCGCGAGCTGCTCCACTCCCAGGAGCTCGAGTTCCTGCTGGAGGCCCACAACGGGCTCTCGGCCCGCATCGGCGAGGAAGCCGGATTCCGGGGGCTGTGGGCCAGCGGGCTGTGCCTCTCGGCCCAGTACGGCGTGCGCGACAACAACGAGGCGTCGTGGACCCAGGTGCTCGAGATGCTCGAGTTCATGGCCGACGCGACCTCGGTCCCGATCCTGCTCGACGGCGACACGGGCTACGGCAACTTCAACAACGTGCGGCGCCTGGTGCGCAAGCTCGAGCAGCGCGGCATCGCGGCCCTGTGCATCGAGGACAAGCTCTTCCCGAAGGCCAACAGCTTCCTCGACGGCGAGGTGCAGCCGCTGGCGGAGCTCGAGGAGTTCGCGGGCAAGATCAAGGCCGCCAAGGACGCCGCGCGCGACGACCACTTCTCGGTCGTGGCGCGCACCGAGGCCCTGATCGCCGGCTGGGGCCTCTCCGAGGCGCTGCGGCGCTCGGAGGCCTACGTGGCCGCGGGCGCGGACGCGATCCTGATCCACTCGGCCAAGGCGACCCCGGAGGAGGTCCTGGCCTTCCGCAAGGAATGGGGCGACCGCGCGCCGGTGGTGATCGTGCCGACCAAGTACTACCGCACGCCGACCGAGGTCTTCCGCGCGGCCGGTTTCTCGGTCGCGATCTGGGCCAACCACCTGCTGCGCGCGGCGCTCGCGGCCATGCAGGCCACGGCCCGCGTGCTGGCACGCGAGGGGAGCGCGGCGGCCGTCGAGGACCAGATCGCGCCCCTGGCCGAGGTCTTCCGCCTGCAGGGCGTGGACGAGCTGAAGCAGGCCGAGACGCGCTTCCTGCCGCGCGGCTCGCGCGGCGACCGGGCGCTGGTGCTGGCGGCCTCGCGCGGGATCGAGCTCGGCAAGCTGACCGAGGATCGCCCGAAGACGATGGTCGAGGTCGACGGCCAGCCGCTGCTCGCGCACGTCGCCGCGACCTTCAAGGCCGGCGGCGTGCACCGCCTGCACGTCGTGCGCGGCTACCGCAAGGAATCCGTCAACCTGCCGGGCCTGGCCTACGTCGACAACGACCGCTTCGAGGCGACCGGCGAGCTGCACTCCTTCGCCCTGGGGCTGGCGGCGATCGACGCGGCCCGCAAGTCCGAGGTCGAGGGCGCCCTGTACGTGTGCTACGGCGACGTGCTCTTCCGCCGCCACGTGCTGGAGCTCCTGGCCGACGCCGCAGCGGACGTGAGCCTGGTGGTCGACGCGAGCTGGCAGGAGAGCGCCAACCTCGGACGCGAGGCGGACTACGTGCGCTGCTCGGTGCCGCCCTCGCGGCGCGCCTTCGCCGAGCCGGTGCGCCTGCTGCGCGTGGATCCGGCCCTGCCCGCCGCCGAGCGGCACGGGGAGTGGATCGGCCTGGCGCGCTTCGCGCCGCGCGCGCTGGGGGCCGTGCGCGAGCTGACGGCCGAGCTCCTGGCGAAGACCCCGGAGGCGCGCCCGACCCTGGCGCGCCTACTGAACGGCCTGGTCGAGGGCGGGCTCGACGTGCAGGTCGCCTACACCAGCGGCAACTGGCTCGACGTCGACAGCCTCTACGACGTGATCCAGGCCGGGAAGTTCGGCGCGCGCTAGGCGATCGAAGATCGCCTACTGATCTCGCCGTCAGCGTGACCGCACCGGTCCTCCGGGCGGGCGCAGCCCGCCCGGTGATCCGGGGCGCGGATTCCCGCCGTGGGTCCTGTCTGGGACAAGCCCCTGGCCGATCCCCAGATCGGCCACCGATCCCGCTGTCCGCGCGACCGTACCGGCTCCTCCGAGCAGGCCCGCGCCTGCCTGCCGCTCGGCGCGGCTCCGGGCCCCTCGCGCCGATCCCGCTAGACTGGCCCCAGGCCCTCCGGCCGCGCCGCGATTGTTCCGAAGAAACGGCGGCGCGCCTCCGTCCCCCTCCGTTCCCCCCGGTAGGCCCTCGCTCGAGCCCATGGTCGATCCCGCCGAAGTCCCGCCCAAGAAGAAGCTCTACCGCAAGGCCGTCGGCTCGCGCCTGAAGAAGCTGCTGTGGGCGGTCCTCGCGCTGTTCGCCCTGCTGGGGGTGAACTCGGTCTACCTGGCGGCGATCACGCTCGCCCAGTGGCTGAAGGGCGAGACCTTCGAGAACTACTTCTACCAGGTGATGTTCCTCGGCCACCTGGTGCTGGGGCTGGCGATCACGCTGCCGGTGATCCTGTTCGGGATCTTCCACATCTACAACACCCACAACCGCCCGAACCGGCGCGCGGTCGTGGCCGGCTACGCGCTGTTCACCGCGGCGATCGCGCTGCTGGTGAGCGGGTTCCTGCTGATGCGCCTGGACGCCTTCGGGCTGAAGTTCGAGGTGCGCGCCCCCGGCGTGCGCAACGTCTCCTACTGGGTGCACGTGTCCACGCCCCTGCTGGTGGTGTGGCTCTTCATCTTGCACCGCCTGGCGGGGCGCAAGATCAAGTGGAAGATCGGCTTCGCCTGGCTGGGCGTGGCCACGGCCTTCGCCTTCGGGATGGTGCTGCTGCACTCGCAGGACCCAAAGCAGTGGGGCACCGTCGGCCCGGCCTCGGGCGAGCAGTACTTCTTCCCGTCCCTCGTGCGCACGGCCACCGGCAACTTCATCCCGGCCGAGACGCTGATGATGGACGACTACTGCAAGAAGTGCCACGCCGACATCCACGAGACCTGGTCCCACAGCGCCCACCGCTTCGCGTCCTTCAACAACCCGGCCTACCTGGCCTCGGTGCGCGAGACGCGCAAGGTCGCGATGGAGCGCGACGGCAGCATGCAGGCCGCGCGCTGGTGCGCCGGGTGCCACGACCTGGTGCCCTTCTTCAGCGGGCAGTTCGACGACCCGAACTTCGACGACGTCCACAACCCGACCGCGCAGGCCGGGATCACCTGCACCTCCTGCCACGCGATCACCAACATCAACAGCAACCGCGGCAACTCGGATTTCACCATCGAGGAGCCCTCGCACTACCCCTTCGCCTTCAGCGAGAACCCGTTCCTGCAGTGGGTCAACCGCCAGCTCGTCAAGTCCAAGCCGGCCTTCCACAAGAAGACCTTCCTGAAGCCGCTGCACACGACGCCCGAGTTCTGCGGGGCCTGCCACAAGGTCCACCTGCCCCCGGAGCTCAACCACTACAAGTGGCTGCGCGGGCAGAACCACTACGACGACTACCACCTGTCCGGCGTCTCGGGGCACGGCGTGGTGAGCTTCTACTACCCGCCCAAGGCCCAGCACGACTGCAACGGCTGTCACATGAAGCTGATGCCGTCCGACGACTTCGGAACCGCCCTGCGCGACGACTCGGGCGAGCTCAAGGTCCACGACCACCAGTTCCCCTCGGCCAACGCGGCCATCGCCTTCCTCAAGGGCGCTCCGCAGGAGGCGATCGACAAGCACCAGGCCTTCAACGAGGGCGTGATGCGCGTCGACCTGTTCGCCCTGCGCGAGGGCGGGACGATCGACGGCGAGCTGCATGCACCGCTGCGACCGGAGCTGCCCGAGCTGGTGCCCGGCCGGAGCTACCTGCTCGACGCCGTGATCCGCACGGTCAAGATGGGGCACCTCTTCACGCAGGGCACGGCCGACTCGAACGAGACCTGGCTCGAGCTGACGATCAAGAGCGGCCAGCGGGTTATCGGCAAGAGCGGCGGGCGCGCCGAGGACGGCACGGTCGACCCCTGGTCGCACTTCGTGAACATCTACATGCTCGACCGCAAGGGCAACCGCATCAACCGCCGCAACGCGCAGGACATCTTCGTCCCGCTCTACAACCACCAGATCCCGCCCGGGGCCGCGGACGTCGTGCACTACGCCTTCGAGCTGCCGGAGGACGTGCGCGAGCCCGTCACGATCGAGGCCACGCTGCACTACCGCAAGTTCGACACGGAGTACGTGCGCATCTTCCAGGCCGAGGCCTTCGACGGGAACGACCTGCCGATCCTGCGCCTGGCCCACGACACGCTCACGCTGCCGGTGCGCGGCGCGGCGGCTCCGCCCCAGACCGTCAAGGTCGAGCCCTGGGAGCGCTGGAACGACTACGGCATCGGGCTCCTGCGCAAGGCCGGGACCAGCGGCGTGGCCGGCGAGCTGCGCCAGGCCGAGGAGGCCTTCACGCGCGTCGAGGAGCTCGGCCGTGCCGACGGCCCGCTCAACCTCGGACGCGTCTACCTGCGCGAGGGGCGCCTGCCCGACGCCCAGGCCGCGCTCACGCGCGCGGCCCAGCACCAGCCCCCGGCCTACCCGTGGAGCGTGCTGTGGTTCTCGGGCCTGGTGAACAAGCAGAACGGCTACCTCGACGAGGCCATCGCCGAGTTCGAGAAGCTGGTCACGCTCGACACCGAGGAGACGCGCAAGCGCGAGTTCGACTTCTCGCAGGACTGGCGCCTCCTGAACGAGCTCGGCCAGACGCTCTACGAGCGCGCCAAGGAGGAGCGCGGCGAGGCGCGCCGGCCCGAGCGCGAGCGGCTCCTGGCCAGGGCGCGCGGCTACTTCGAGCGCACGCTCGAGCTCGACTCCGAGGACATGACCGCGCACTACAACCTGGCCCTGATCGCGGACGAGCTGGGCGACCAGCCCGCGGCCGAGGAGCACCGCGGGCTGCACGAGAAGTACAAGCCCGACGACAACGCCCGGGACTACGCGGTCGCAATCGCGCGCAAGAACGACCCGGCGGCCAACCACGCGACCGAGGCCGTGGTCATCTACGACCTCCAGCGCGAGGGCGCCTTCGGACTGCCGGACGCGCGCGCCGCCGCCGGGGGCAAGCAGTAGGCCCACCCGCTTCGTATCATCCCGAGCCGTCCCGCCCCGCCGCCCATGTCGGACCAGCATCGCCCGGAAGAGGGCATCGAGTACGAGGAGGTCAGCACCGATGACACCGTCATCGGGCGGGCCTTCAAGGTCTCGATGCTCGTCATCGGCGCGCTCGCCGCGCTCGGCCTCCTCGCCTGGTGGTGGTTCAACCGCCCCGAGGAGGTGGCCCCGGCCCAGGTGGTGACGCCCGACGCGCCGCGCGCGATCCAGAGCGAGGTCAAGATCCCGGCCGTGGCCTTCACCGACGTGACCGCGGCCTCCGGGCTCGACTTCGTGCACCAGAACGGGGCCGAGGGCGAGAAGCTCCTCCCGGAGACGATGGGCGGCGGCTCGGCCTTCCTCGACCGCGACGGGGACGGCGACGTGGACCTCTTGCTCGTCAACGGCTGCTTCTGGCCCCACAGCACGCGCGTGGGCGAGAAGCCCACGCAGGCGCTCTACGACGGCGACGGGCGCGGCAAGTTCACGAACGCGACCGCCGGCTCGGGCCTCGACGCGAGCTTCTACGGCATGGGTGCCGCCTGCGCCGACGCCGACGGCGACGGGGACACCGACGCCTTCTTCACGGCCGTCGGACTCAACCACTACTTCGAGAACGAGGGCCAGCGCTTCGCCGAGCGCGACGTGGGCCTATCGGGTGCCGAGGACGCCTGGAGCACCTGCGCCTCCTTCTTCGACGCCGATCTCGACGGCGACCTGGACCTCTACGTCGGCAACTACGTGCGCTGGACGCGCGCGATCGACCTCGAGGTGGCCTTCAGCATCGACGGCACGAACCGCGCCTACGGCCCGCCCACGACCTTCGAGGGCGCGCAGCCCTACTTCTACGAGAACACTGGCGACGGGCGCTTCGCCGACGTGACCGAGGCTTCGGGCCTGCGCATCGTGAACCCCGCCACGGGCGTGCCTGCCGGCAAGGCCCTGGGCGTGCGCGCCTGCGATCCCGATCTGGACGGCGACATCGACCTGATCGTGGCCAACGACACGGTCGCGAACTTCTACTACCGCAACGAGGGTGGGCTCGCGTTCGTCGAGAAGGCGGCCGCCATGGGCCTGGCCTTCGACAAGAACGGCCGTCCGACCGGCGCGATGGGCATCGACGTGGCCTGGTTCCGCAACGACGACGCGATCGCGGTTGCGATCGGCAACTTCTCGAACGAGCCGACCTCGTTCTACGTCACCCAGGGCCGCGCCTCGCTGTGGCTCGACGAGGCGATCACCTCCGGCATCGCCGCCCCGACCCAGAAGTTCCTGAAGTTCGGGACGCTGTTCCTCGACTACGACCTCGACGGGCGCGTCGACTTCCTGCAGTGCAACGGGCACCTGGAGGAGGAGATCCACAAGGTGCAGGTCAGCCAGACCTACGAGCAGTCGGCGCAGCTCTTCTGGAACGCCGGCGACGAGGCCCAGCGGCCCTACGTCGAGGTCGATTCGAAGACCACCGGCGACCTGGCGCGCCCGATCGTCGGCCGCGGCTCGGCCTCGGCCGACCTGGACGGCGACGGCGACCTGGACCTGCTGCTGACCCAGTCCGGCCGCAAGCCGCTGCTGCTGCGCAACGACCAGGCCCTCGGGCACCGCTGGCTGCGTCTCCTGCTGGTCGGCAAGGGCCAGAACCAGGAAGCCATCGGCGCGCGCGTCGAGGTCCACGTCGCCGGCGTGAAGCAGTGCCAGGACGTGATGCCGTTCAAGAGCTACCTCTCGCAGGTCGAGCGCACGCTCACCTTCGGGCTGGGCTCCGCCACGCTGGCCGACAAGGTCGTCGTGCACTGGCCGGACGGCACGCAGCAGGAGCTGACCGGCGTCGCGGCCGGGAAGCAGCACCGCATCGAGCAGGCGCGGTAGCTCGGAGCCTCAGGCCTTCGGCTTCGGAGAGCGGCGCGCGCGCGGCGCGCCCCTGGCGCGGGCCGGCGCCTTCACGACCTTCTTCTTCGGCGCAGGCTTCTTCGGCGCGGGCTTGGCGGCGCGCGGCGCGGCCTTGCCCTTCCCGCCGAGCGCGGCGACGTCCGCCAGCACCTCGGCCGCGTGCGCGGCCGGCGTGACCTTGGAGTAGACCTTGGCGATCTTGCCGGCGGGATCGATCAGGAACGACTGGCGCAGGATGCCGTCGAACTCGCGGCCCATGAACTTCTTCTTGCCCCAGACGCCGAAGGCGCGGATGACGCGCTTCTCCTCGTCGGCCAGCAGCGTGAAGGGCAGCTTGAACTTGTCCGCGAACTTGCGGTGGCTCTTGACCGAGTCGGCGCTGATCCCGAGCACCTGGATGCCCGCGCGCGCGTAGTCCGCGCTCGCGTCGCGCAGCCCGCAGGCCTCGACGGTGCAGCCGGGCGTGTCGTCGCGCGGATAGAAGTAGACCAGCACCCACTGACCGCGCAGCGCGGCGAGCGTGCGCTCGGCGCCGTCCTGGTCGGGCAGGCGGATCTCGGGGGCGGTGGAGCCGGGCTGGAGCTTGGCCATGGTGGGAGCGAGCAGGGGAACGGGAGAGGGGGCGGAAGCGTAGCAGGCACGCCGCGCACCGGCCGGCCGTCTTTTTCCTGATCCAGACGGCGGTGAGCCGGGGGCGCGCGCCGCGCGCCGCTATCATCCGCGCCGCGGTGATCACCCCCGGAGTCCGCGAAGGATCCTCGATGCCCCTCCTGCCCCTGCGTCCGTCCCCGTCCGCCCTGGTCCCCGCGCTGCTCGCCCTCGGTCCGGCCTGCGCGAGCCCGGCCAGCCCGGCCCCCGGTGGCGCCCCCCTCTCCCCGCACGCCTCGGCCCCGACCGAGGCCGTGCGCGCGATCCAGGCCTCGCTGGCGACCGGCGACACGCGCCTGCTCGAGCAGCCGGCCGTCTCGGCCGAGCACGTGGCCTTCATCTATGCCGGGGATCTCTGGGTCGCGCGCCTCGACGGCGGCGACGTGCGTCGCCTGACGACGCACCCGGGCCAGGAAATGCGCCCGCGCTTCTCGCCCGACGGCCGCACGCTCTCCTTCACCGGCCAGTACGACGGCAACTACGACGTCTACGTCGTCCCCGTCGCCGGAGGCGAGCCGAAGCGCATGACCTGGCACCCGGGCGTCGACAGTTCGCAAGGCTTCACGCCGGACGGCGCCAGCATCGTCTTCAACTCCGCGCGCACGACCTACACGAACCGCTTCCGTCAGCTCTGGACGAGGCCTCTGGCCGGCGGCCCTCCGACGATGCTGCCGCTGCCGAGCGCCTTCGAGGCCGGCTTCTCGCCCGACGGCAAGAAGCTCGCCTACACGCCGCTCTCCGACCCCTTCGCGCAGTGGAAGCACTACCGCGGCGGCACGGCGACGCGCATCTGGGTCTACGACTTCGCCACGGCGCAGGTCGAGCAGATCCCGCAGCCGGCCGGGCGCTGCAACGACAGCGACCCCTCCTGGCTCGGGACGACGGTCTACTTCCGCTCCGACCGCGACGGCGAGTTCAACCTGTACGCCTACGACACGGTCACGAAGAAGGTCACGCGCCTGACCGAGCACGCCGACTTCCCCGTGATCGACCCCTCGACCGGGGGCGGCCGGGTCGTCTACGAGCAGGGCGGCGCGCTGCACCTCTACGACCCGGCCGCGAAGAAGAGCACCCAGCTCCGCATCGGCGTCGCCGCCGACCTGATCGAGACGCGCCCGCGCTGGGTCGCGGGCGCCGAGCACGTGCGCAGCGCCGACCTCTCGCCCTCCGGGGCGCGCGCGGTGTTCGGGCTGCGCGGCGAGATCGTCACCGTGCCGGCCGAGAAGGGCGACGCGCGCAACCTGACGGAGACGCCCGCGGCCAACGAGCGCCACCCGGCCTGGTCGCCGGACGGCAAGTGGATCGCCTTCGTCTCGGACGAGCGCGGCGAGAACGAGATCGTCGTCGCGCCCCAGGACGGCCAGGGCGAGCGCCGGCGCTTCGCCCCGGGCGGCGCCGGCTTCTACGACGACCTGTGGTGGTCGCCGGACGGCAAGCACCTCTCCTTCCGCGACAACGCGCGCGCCCTGTGGCGCCTCGAGCTCGAGTCGGGCAAGGCCACGCGCATCGACGCCGAGCCGATCTACGGCGTCTTCCCGACCCTGCGCCACGCCTGGTCGAGCGACTCGCGCTGGATCGTCTACACGCGCATGGAGCGCTCGCACTTCAAGCGCGCCTACCTGCACGACGTGGCCGCGAACGTCTCGCACCCGCTGACCGACGGCCTGTCCGACGTGAGCGAGCCCGTCTTCGACGCCGGCGGCAAGTACCTGTACCTGGCGGCCTCGACCGACGCGGGCCCCTTCAACACCTGGTTCTCGCAGGCCAGCGCGGACATCGAGCAGACGAACGCGCTCTACCTCGTGACCCTCGCCAAGGACACGCCCTCGCCCTTCGCGAAGGAGAGCGACGAGGAGAAGGGCAAGGAGGAGGACAAGGACGAGACGAAGGACGAGGCCAAGGAGAACAAGGACGAGGCGAAGAAGGACGAGCCGGCCGTGCCCAGCACGACCATCGACCTCGACGGCCTGGCCCAGCGCATCGTGGCCTTCCCGCTGCCGACCGGCTTCTACTCGAGCCTGCGCCCCGGCCCGGCCGGCAAGCTCTACTACCTCAAGGAGGAGCGCGCGCGCTTCACCGGCGAGGAGCTGCCCGTGCCGAAGGCCGAGCTGTGCCGCTACGACCTCGAGGAGCGCGAGGAGAAGGTCCTGCTCGCCGGCGTGAGCACGTTCCTGCTCTCGCGCGACGGCAAGAAGATCCTGCTGGCGAAGCCGGACGGCTGGTGGATCGTCTCGAACGGCGACAAGCTCGACACGAGCGAGGGCCAGCTCGCGCTCGACGCCGTGCGGATCCACGTCGACCCGCGCGCCGAGTGGGCCCAGATCTTCGACGAGGTCTGGCGCATCAACCGCGACTACTTCTACGACCCCGGCATGCACGGCGCCGACTGGCCGGCGATGAAGGCCAAGTACGCGCAGTTCCTGCCGCACCTCGCCGTGCGCGGCGACCTGAACCGCGTCATCCGCTGGCTGTGCTCGGAGCTGGCCGTCGGGCACAGCTACTCGGGCGGCGGCGAGACGCTGGTGAAGAGCGACACGGTCCCAGGCGGGCTGCTCGGAGCCGACTACGAGGTCGCCGAGGGCCGCTACCGCTTCCAGAAGGTCTACGGCGGCCTGAACTGGACCCCGGACCTGCGCGCGCCGCTGACGGAGCCGGGTGTCGACGTGAAGGCCGGCGAGTTCCTGCTGGCGGTCGAGGGGCGCGACCTCACGGCCGCGGACGACCTCTTCGCGCGCTTCGAGAACACCTCCGGGAAGCGCGTCGCGCTCACCGTCGGCCCGAGCGCCGATGGCGCCGGTTCGCGCGTCGTCCACGTCGTCCCGATCGGCGACGAGGGCGCGCTGCGCAACCGCGCCTGGGTCGAGGGCAACATCCAGAAGGTGACCGAGGCCACCGACGGGCGCGTGGCCTACGTCTACGTGCCGAACACGGCCGACCTCGGGCACGTCTACTTCAAGCGCTACTTCTTCCCGCAGGCCGACCGCGAGGCGATCATCGTCGACGAGCGCCACAACGGCGGTGGCTCGATCGCCGACTACTACATCGACATCCTGCGCCGACCCTACGTGGCCCACTGGACGACTCGGTACGGGGAGGACCTGGTCACGCCCCAGGCGACGGTCTTCGGCCCCAAGGTGATGCTGATCGACGAGACCGCCGGCTCCGGCGGCGACCTCCTGCCCTGGATGTTCCGCCGCTACGGCCTCGGCAAGCTGATCGGCCGCCCGACCTGGGGCGGCCTGGTCGGCATCCTCGGCTTCCCCGAGCTGATGGACGGCGGCTTCGTCACCGCCCCCAACCTCGCCTTCTGGACCGAGGACGAGGGCTACGGCGTCGAGAACGTCGGCGTCCCGCCGGACATCGAGGTCGAGCAGCTCCCGTCCCTCACCGCCCTGGGCCGCGACCCGCAGCTCGAGAAGGCGATCGAGGTCGTGCTGGAGGAGCTGCGCCAGAACCCGCCGAAGAAGGCGCAGCGCCCGGCGTTCCCGGTGCGGGTGAAGCGGTAGCCGACGATTCCCGGACGAAACCGTCGACGCCGTCGTAGCAACACCGCGGAAGGCCGCGGTGATGCGTTCACGCTGGTACGTGATGGCCCTCGTGGCCTCGGTGGGCGGAGCCAGCCTGCTCGGTTGCCGGCCGGAGTCGGACGTCGGAGCCGCCAGGCTCGCTCCGCTGGAGCCCGATCGGATCTCTCTCCGCGTCGTCGACGCAGGCGCTCCGCTCGGGGAGGCCGAGGTCCAGGTCTCGATCGAGCAGTGGTCTCTCTCGAGGAACGGCTGGCTGGGTTCCTCCCGCGACCGGAAGTCGACCGACGCCGATGGCCGGCTGACGGTCAAGCTCAGCGGGCAAGGGAGCCCGGAGGAAGCGCACCCGACGGAGTTCCGCGTGATCGTCGTGCACGGTCACCGCTACGGAGAGCTTCGCAGCCGGCACGGACCCGGCGCGACGGAGCTGGGCGACCTCACGCTGGAGCCGATGCCGGTACTGGCCGCCGGACACCTGATGAACCACGACGGGACACCCGCGAGCGCGGCAGACCTCTTCGTCGTGGACGATGACAGGACGCGAGCTTCGACCTGGCACCTCGAGTGGTGCAAGATCGCAGCGGATAGCGACGGCGAGTTCGTGCTGCACACCCCCCGGCCACTGCAGGAGGCCCAGCTGCGCCTCCTGGCCCGGCGTGAGGACTGGGTCAGCCCAGTCACCGCCGTCGCCGAGGGGGAACGGGACCTCACCTTGGCCCTCTCCATCGCCACGGGCGGCCTCACGGGCCGCGTGCTCGTCGATCCGGAGGTCCCACCCGAGAAGATCACGGTGCAGCTCTACGCGAGCGAGCTCGGGGCGCTCGCCCCCGGGTGGGGCCTGTTCGAGCTCGAGTCCCACCCCGACTCCGAGGGCCGCTTCTCGCTCGTCGGTCGCGTCCCCGGTCGGCACACGATCCGCGTCCTCGCCTGTGGAAAGGAGGTGCTCACGCTCGACGACGTGCTCGTGGAGCCCGGCCCTCCCGGCACCGATCCACGCCTCGACCCCATCGACCTGCGCGGCAAGTTACAGGCACGCCGAATCCGCCTGCTCGTGCCCGACGAGACGGTCGTGCCCGAAGGGCTGCTTCGCGTCCATTGCAGGGACGAAGGCGAGTGCGGTTCGGAGTTCTTCCGTGGCGCAGAGCTGCTCGTGCTCTGCTCGGATCCAGCTCCCGACGTGGAGCTCTTCCTCCGGGACTTCCGCGCCATGCGCCTGGAGAAGGTGAGCGCGGACCGCACCGTCCCGCTCGTGCCGGGCTGGCCGATCCGGCTGGTGCTGGACGACGACATCGCCCTGCCAGCGCCCCCCATCCGCTGGCTCGTGACCCTCAAGGGCGATCGGTTCTCATCCTTCTGGACCTCTCCGATCGAGTTCGCGGCCGGACGGAGGGAGGCCAGGGGCGTGGCTCTCACGACCGGCGAGCTGGAGGTCGGCTGGATCCGGTGCGTGGCCACGGAGAGCGTCCCCGTCTTCGGGACCTTCGGCGGCCAGCGCGGCTGGCCGCGCCAGACCGTCCACGTTCGCGATGTCCCGGAGGAGCAGGTCCTGCGCCTCGGCTGGGTCCCGGTGGCGCCCTGAGCCGGCCCGGAGGCGCTCCGCGCCCGCGCGACTCGACCTCGGGCCGGCGGACGAAGGAAACTCCGGATTCCGGCCGGGGTAACTCCTCGGCAAGCCGTCTAGGCAGCGCGCCCGGGAAGGAGGACACTGTTGCCTTCCTTCCGGGGCGAGTGGCAGGGCGGAAGGACGCATCGGACAGGAATCCCCACGGCGTGTCGAACCCTACACGGCAGGTGCTCGCGGTCTCGGCGTTGCCGCTCCTCTGGGCCTGTATCGGGGCCTGCTGCTGGGCCTGCACGGCCGCGGACTACTCGCGCCGGGCCGATCGCGACGCGGATCGCATCCTGACGGCGCGTCACGACGACGTGCTGGCGACGCGCGAGCAGGACGCGCTCCAGCCGGAGCCGGCGGCGCCCGTGACGGAGGCGGAGGCCGAGGCGGACCTCCAGGAGCAGGCCGAGGTGGCGGTCCTCGACCTGCGCGGGGCGCTCGCGATCGCCTACGAGACGAACCGCGACTTCCTGTTCGAGCGCGAGCAGCTGCGCCTCTCGGCCCTGGCGCTCTCCAGCGTGCGCCACGCCTTCTCGCCGCAGCTCGCGCTGACCCTGGGCTACGCCTTCGGCGATCCGGCCGACGCCGAGCACCTGAACACCAGCACGGCGGCCTTCTCGGTCTCGCAGATCCTCTCCACGGGCGGGCGCCTGACCCTGGACGCGGCCGCCGGCAAGAGCGAGCCCGGCGGCGCCTCGCCGGAGTACGACTCGCTGGTGGGCCTGACCCTGGTGCAGCCGCTGCTGCGCGGCGGCGGCCACGAGGTCAGCCACGAGCCGCTGGTGCAGGCCGAGCGCAGCCTGGTCTACGCGCTGCGCGACTTCGAGCTCTTCCGCGAGAGCTTCTCGATCGACGTCGCGCGCCGCTTCTACGCCCTCGTCAACCAGAAGCAGACGATCGTGAACCAGCGCCGCAACCTGGAGAGCAACGAGTTCGCGCGACGCCAGGCCGAGGCGCTGTTCGCCGTCGGCCGCCGCGACGAGCTGAACGTGCTGCGCGCGCGGCGCAGCGAGCTGACGGCGCGCAACGACCTCCTGCAGGCCGAGGAGGGCCTGCGCCTGGCCCTGGACACCTTCCGCATCTTCCTCGGGCTCCCCGAGGACCAGCCGATCGACGTCGAGGCCGACGCGCCGGCCTTCACGCCGATCGACTTCGACGTGGGCTCGGCCATCGCGGTGGCCTTCGCCAACCGCCTCGACCTCCTGAACCGGCGCGAGCAGCTCGAGGACGTCGAGCGCGGCGTGCGCCTGGCGAAGAACGACCTCTTGCCGGACCTCGACCTCGTGCTCGGCACGCGCTACGGCACGCTGGATTCCGGCGAGTCGCCCTTCGGCGGCAACCTGGAGCGCGCCGACTCCAGCATCGGCGTGACCCTGGGCGTGCCCATCGACCGCCTGAACCAGCGCAACGCCTACCGCTCGGCCCAGATCGCGCTGGACCGCGCGCACCGCAGCCTGGACCAGTTCGAGGACACGCTGCGGGTCGAGATCCAGAGCTCCTTCCGCGAGCTGGAGCGGCGCGAGCTGTCGCTCGAGATCCAGCGCCAGCTGATCGAGGACCAGACCAAGAACCTGCGCATCGCCGAGCTGCGCTTCGAGCGCGGCGAGATCGAGAACCGTGACGTGGTCGAGGCCAACCAGTCGCTGCTGGACGCCCAGAACTCGCTGATCGACGAGCAGGTCAGCTACGAGATCGAGCGCCTGGAGCTGCTCCAGGACCTCGGGATCCTCTTCGTCGACGAGCAGGGGATGTGGAAACGATGAAATTCGTGACGCTGATCGGAGTGGCCGTGGCGATCGGCCTGGCGGCCTCGGGCAAGTGGTGGCTCGGGGACGAGACTGCGGCTGCCGGCAAGGCTCCCTCGAGCTCGACGCGCGCCACGGTGCAGCGCGGGGACCTGCGCATCGCGGTCGAGGAGAACGGGTTCCTCTCGGCCAAGGACAACGTCAAGATCTCGCCCAAGTTCAAGGGTTCGGGCACGATCACGGTGCTGGTCGAGGAGGGCAAGGCCGTCGTGCCCGGCGACGTGCTGGTCGAGTTCGACAAGACCCAGCTCGAGACCCAGATCACCGAGCTCGAGAACCAGCTCACGCAGTACCAGATCGAGCTGGAGGCCGCCAAGGCGAACCTCGAGATCGCCGAGCGCGACAACCAGGCCGCGATCGAGAAGGCCGAGCTGACCCTGCAGATGGCGCGGCTCACCAAGGAACGCTACGAGCAGGGCGACGCCCCGAACGAATTGCGCAAGCTCGAGCTGGCGGCCGAGAAGGCCGCCTCGGCCCTCGACCGCGCGCGCGACCGCTTCGAGAAGGTGCCCGAGCTGGTCGCGCAGGGCTTCCTGACGCGCATCCAGGAGGAGGAGGAGCGCATCAACCTGCGCGAGGCCGAGATCAACGACGAGAACGCCAGGAAGGACCTCGAGCTGCACCAGAGCTACACGGTGCGCATGGAGGCCACCAAGCGCGAGACCGAGGTCCGCGACGCCGAGCGCGAGCTGGAGAACGCGCGCAAGAAGGCCGACATCAACCTGAAGGAGAAGCAGGCCGGCCTGGCGCAGCGCGAGCGGCAGGTGAAGTCCACCGAGAACCGCCTCGAGCAGCAGCGCAAGGAGCTCGAGAACTACACGATCAAGTCCGAGAACCCGGGCGTCGTGCACTACGGCGACCCGGAGAACCCGTGGTGGCGCCAGGAGGTCAAGATCGGCAACAACGCCTATCAGGGCCAGACGCTGATCACGATCCCGGACCTGACCTCGATGCAGGTCCTCTTGCAGATCCACGAGGACGACATCGACAAGCTGAAAGTCGACATGCCGGTCGTCGTGACGGTCGAGTCGAAGAAGGGCGAGACCTTCACCGGCAAGATCACCGAGATCGCCACGGTGGCCGCATCGAACCGCTGGAACGACGACACGAACAAGTCCTTCAAGGTCGAGGTCACGCTGGACGCGACGACCAGCGAGCTGCGCGCCGGCGTCACGGCCAAGGCCGAGATCACGGTCGAGACCGTGAGCGACGCGCTCTACGTCCCGATCCACGCCATCGTGCCCGAGGGCGGCCGGCACCTGGCCTTCCTGCCCGAAGGCGCCGGGCACGTCGAGCGCGAGGTCAAGATCGGCAAGAACAACGCGCACTACGTGCAGGTCCTCGAGGGCCTCGCGGAGGGCGACGAGGTGCTGCTCTACGACCCGCGCAAGGAGGGCGAGGCCGGGGCCGCGGCGCCCGCCTCCGCCGCCTCGACCGCGACCGCGCCGGCCGAGAGCACGCTGCCGGGCGCGCCGGCGGAGTGAGCGTGGGCGACGTCGTCCTCGAGCTGGCCGGCCTGACCAAGGAGTTCGGGCTCGGCGAGAACGTGCTGCGCATCCTGCACGGGCTCGATCTCGTGATCCGGCGCGGCGAGTTCGTGGGCATCGTGGGCGCGTCGGGCTCGGGCAAGACGACGCTCCTGAACCTGCTCGGTTGCCTCGACCGCCCGACCTCCGGGCGCTACTGGCTGGCGGGCCGCGACGTGGCCCAGCTCGACGACGACGAGCTGGCGCGCGAGCGCAACCGCTCGATCGGCTTCATCTTCCAGTCCTTCCAGCTCATCCCCCAGCTCGACGTGCTGGAGAACGTCGAGCTGCCGCTGTTCTACGACGGCGCGCCGCGCAAGGAGCGCCGCCCGCGCTGCGAGGAGCTGCTGGCCTCGGTCGGCATGATGCACCGGCTGCACTCCTACCCGACGCAGCTCTCGGGCGGCGAGTGCCAGCGCGTCGCCATCGCGCGCGCGCTGGTCAACCGGCCGGCGCTGCTGCTGGCGGACGAGCCGACCGGCAACCTCGACTCGAAGAACGGCGCCGAGGTGATGCAGCTCTTCCGGCGCCTGCACGCCGAGGGGCGCACGATCGTGATGGTCACCCACAACCCCGAGATCGCCGCGGCCCTCCCGCGCGTGGTCGAGATGCAGGACGGGCGCATCGTGCGCGACGGCGCGCCCGAGGCCCGCCTGGCGGCCGCGATGGCCTCGGGAGCGCACGCGTGAGCCTCGAGCGCATCCTGGAGATCCTGGGCCAGGGCCTGCGCGGCCTGCGCCGCAACAAGCTGCGCTCGTTCCTGACCATGCTGGGCATGATCTTCGGCGTCGGCTCGGTGATCACGATGCTCTCGGTCGGCGCCGGCGCGCGGGCCGAGATCCTGGCGCGCATCGGCGAGCTGGGCGTCACGAACATCATCCTCAACTCGATCAAGCCGCCCGAGGAGACCAAGCCCGCCGACCAGGAGGAGTGGATCGCGCGCTACGGCCTGACCTTCGACGACGCGGAGTACATCCGCGCGGTCGTGCCCACGGTCAGCGACCTCCTGCGCGTCAACCGCGTCACCGAGCGCGCCTGGTACGGCAGCCGTCGCATCGAGTCCTCGGTCATGGGCGTCGAACCACGGCACCTGGCCATGTTCGGCCTGACGGTCGGGCGCGGGCGCGCCTTCACGACCGTCGACGACCGCAGCCGCTCCAAGGTGTGCCTGGTGCGCCCCGGCTTCGTGCGCCAGCTCGAGAGCGTGGTCGATCCCCTGGGCCAGCACGTCTCGATCGGCGGCTATCCCTTCGAGATCATCGGCATCCTCGAGGACGCCCAGTTCCGCTCGCACACCGCCAAGGCCCTCAACCTCGACGGCGCGGCGCAGGAGATCTACGTCCCCTACTCGACCTCGATGAGCACGCTGGGCACGCTGACCGCGATCCAGCGCGCGGGCTCCTACGAGGCCTCCAAGGTCGAGCTGGACCAGATCGTCGTCTCGGTGCGCTCGCCCGAGGAGGTCTTCGACACCGCGCGCATGCTCTCCGCGGCCCTGGGCAGCAAGCACAAGAAGAAGGACTTCGAGATCGTCGTCCCGCTCGAGCTCCTGCAGCAGAGCGAGGCCACCCAGCGCACCTTCAACCTGGTGATGATCCTGATCGCCTCGATCTCGCTGCTCGTGGGCGGGATCGGGATCGCCAACATCATGCTGGCCACGATCACCGAGCGCACGCGCGAGATCGGCGTGCGCCGGGCGCTCGGAGCACGGCGGCGCGACATCTCGGTGCAGTTCCTGACCGAGACGACCTCGATCGCCGTCGTCGGCGGCCTGATCGGGTGCCTGGCGGGCCTGGCCGGCATCCAGGGCATCGCGCGCTACACCTCCTGGAAGGCGATCGTCGAGCCGCACTACGTGCTGGTCGCGCTCAGCATCTCCTGCGCGGTCGGGATCCTGTTCGGCATCTATCCCGCCCGCCGCGCGGCGCAGATGAACCCGATCACGGCCCTGCGGCACGAGTGAGGGCCTGAGCAGGATTGCCGCGGCCTTCGGCCGCGGCATCCTGCCCGGCTCTCAGGATCGGCCCAGGCGCGCGATCCTCGCGCGCCCCTTCTACCCCCCTGCGGTGCGCGCGCGCCCGGAGTTACCCTGCGGGCCCATGAACCGGCGGCACGTCCTGCAGGCCCTCGCCACCGTCCCCCTGGCCGCCTGCACCGAGCCGCGGAGAGAGCGCATGACCTCGCGAGCGACCGAGCCCACCTCCCCGTCCGGCCGCATGCCCGTGATCTTCGCCGCCCATGGCGCGCCGATCCTGCTGGACGACGAGGTCTGGATGGGCGAGCTCGCCGCCTGGGCACGCGCGCTTCCGCGGCCGCGCAGCGTGCTGATGATCTCGGCGCACTGGGAAGAGCGCCCGGCCACGCTCGGGGCCACGCGCACCCTGCCGCTCGTCTACGACTTCCACGGCTTCCCGGAGCGCTACTACCAGACGCAGTACCCCGCACCGGGCGCGCCCGAGCTGGCCGAGCGCGTGCGCGCCCTGCTCGGCGCGCGCCGCATGCCGGTCGCCGACGATCCCGGGCGCGGCCTCGACCACGGCGCCTACGTGCCGCTCGTCGCCATGTACCCGCAGGCGGACGTGCCCGTGCTGCAGCTCTCGCTGCCCGGCGAGCCCGCGGAGCTGTTCGAGCTCGGCCGCGCCCTGGCCCCCCTGCGCGAGGAGGGCGTGCTCGTCTTCGGCAGCGGCTTCCTCACCCACAACATGCGTTACGCCTTCCGGCCCGGCGTGCCCCAGTGGGCGCGAGAGTTCGACGCCTGGGCCGAGGACGCGCTGGCGCGCTTCGACGTGGACGCCCTGATCGACTTCCGCGCGCGCGCACCGGCCGCCGCGACGGCCCTGCCGACCTGGGAGCACTACGCGCCGGTCCTGGTGGCCGCCGGGGCCGCGGCCGAGCACCGCGCGCGCACGTCCTTCCCCATCACCGGCTGGTGGATGGAGGGCGCCTTCACGCGCCGCTCCGTGCAGCTCGACGGGTGAGCCTGGGCGAGGCCCTGCCGCAGCCTGGCGGATCGCTCACGGGTCGGCCGTCAGCACGACTCGAGCTCGATGGCCGCGCCCGTGCGGCATCCTTCCGGGCCGAGGAGGCGGCCTCGGCCCGCACGGGGCTTGCCTCGCGGCCCTGCGGCGCGAGAAGGGGTCCGCTGACCACGCGGTGGCTGCTCGAGACCCCTTGTGACCGGCGCACCCTGAACGCCTGCTGTGCGGGTCGAGGATCCCACCAGCCGAGGCCCTGAGCATGTCCGCTGCCCACGTCACCCGCGCGAGACACACGCCTGCGGTGCGCCTCGTGCCCGCCTCCGCGCGGTACGAGGCCGCCTTCCTCGCAGCCGTACGGGAGAGTCGCGCCCTCCACCGACCCTGGGTCTCCCTGCCCGCCACGCACGCCGGGTTCCGCGCGTACCTGAAGGCCAAGTCGGGCCCGCGCAACCTCGCCTACCTCGTGCTCTCCGCCGCGGGAGACCTGGTCGGAGTCGTGAGCGTCAACGAGATCGTGCGCGGCGTGTTCCGGAGTGGATACCTCGCCTACTGCGCCTTTGTTCCCCACCACCGTCGAGGCTTCATGAGGGCCGCCGTGGCGCGCGTTGTCACGCACGTGTTCCGTCGGGAGGGTCTGCATCGCCTCGAGGCCAACATCCAGCCGTCGAACGTGGCCTCGATCCGCCTGGTGCGCCGCCTGGGCTTTCGCCGCGAGGGTCGGTCGCCGCGCTACCTCAAGATCGGCGGGCGGTGGCGCGACCACGAGCGCTGGGCGATCACGCGCGAGGATTGGCGCCCGGCGACTCGCCGGCGCGGCGCCGACTAGCCACGGGGCCGACCCGGAACGGGCGCGGACCCTCCTACGGGCCCGGCTCGAAGAGCAGCCCTTGCCCACCCCTGGCGCGCGGCTGCGTCGTCGCCAGACGCTCGTCGCCGCCGGTCTCGAGGCCGAGGCGCCGGCAGTGGAGCCGGAAGAGGTCCTCGAGGAGCTGGTAGCGCGGGCCGTGGCCGCGCATGCGCTCGCCGAAGCGGCTCTCGCGCAGCTTGCCGCCGCGCATCTCGGCCAGGGCGGCGAGGACGGCCTCGGCGCGCTCGGGGTAGGCCTCGACCAGCCGTTCCCGGAAGACGTCGAGCACCTCGGCCGGCAGGCGCAGCAAGAGGAAGAACGCGGCCCGCGCGCCGGCGGCCCTGGCACGCTCGAGCTGCGCCGGCAGGTCCGCATCGTTCAGGCGCGGGACGATCGGCGCCAGGGCGATGCCGGTCGGGATGCCGGCGTCCGAGAGCGCGCGCAGCGTCTCGAAGCGCTCGGCCGGGGTCGGCGTGCCGGGCTCGATCGCGCGCGCCATCTCGGGGTCGGCGAAGGGGATGCTGAGGAAGACGCGCGCGTCGGCGCGGCGCACGAGCTCGGCCAGCAGGTCGACGTCGCGGCGCACCAGCGCGCTCTTCGTGATGATCGCCACCGGGTTGCGGCGCGCCAGCGCGACCTCGAGGCAGCGGCGCGTGAGGCCGTAGCGCGCCTCGAGCGGCTGGTACGGGTCGGTCACACCCGAGAAGGTGATCGGCTCGCCGCGCCAGCCGGGCCGCGCCAGCTCGTGTGCGAGCCGCTCGGCCACGTTGGTCTTGACCACGATGCGCCGGTCGAAGTCGGTGCCCGCGCCCAGGCCCAGGTACTGGTGCGTCGGGCGCGCGTAGCAGTAGGCGCAGGCGTGCTGGCAACCGCGGTAGGGGTTGACCGACCAGCGGAAGGGGATGTCGGGCGAGTCGTTCTGGGCGAGCGCGGACCTCGCCTGCTCCTCGCTCACCTCGAGGCGCGCCAGCTCGGGCTCGAAGCGCTCGAGGTGGAAGCGCTCGTGGGGGTTCGGGGGGTTCGACGCCGGACGGGGCATGGCCGCTCTTCCTCCCCCCCACCGGCCGCCATGATGCCGCGCGGCGCGGGGGGGCGCCAATGCATCCGCGACCGCCGTGGATGCGGCTCGGGTTGGCTGGAATCCACGCTGACGGCGCAATCCGTAGCCGAGCTGAGGATCGGCCGGGAAGCTGTGCTGGAATCGCCGCGGATCGCCAGGCGGGCGCGCGCCCGCCTGGCGAACCGCGGCGGTCACGCTGACGGCGCAATCTGTAGCCGATCTGAGGATCGGCTAGGGCCGGTAGCCGTTGATCCCGCCCGCGTCGTCGGCCTCGTCGAACCACAGGTCGAGCAGCTCGAACCAGTTCTCGACCTTGCCGTTCCCGGGCGTCGCGCCGTCCGCCAGGAAGGCCCAGCCGCCGTAGTCCTTGCCGCCCTCCTCGTGCACGCCTGGCGTGTACCAGCGGAAGTTGCGCCAGCGGCCGGGGGTGTTCCTCGGCAGGACGACGAAGACGCCGTTCTTGCCGGCCTCGAAGCCCGGGTAGGCGCTCATGCCGAAGGAGGCGAGCACGAAGGCATCGGTCGCCTTCGCCACCTCGGTCGCGCGCGCGCGCACGGCGTCGGAGAGCGCGTCGCACTCGGCCGCGCGCCGGCACAGGTCGTGGAGGTCGACGAAGGGCCCGTCGCCGTCGTAGTTGAGCGCGTCGCCGATCGGGCCCGGGCCGCGCATCTCGCAGAAGACCTCCCGGGTGGCCTCGGCGTCGTCCTCCGCCGCCAGCGCCAGCGCCAGGGCGTCGAGAGCGCGCTTCACGTCGGCCACGCGGCGCAGGTCGTAGGCCGCGGCGGCCTCGTGCTTCACGCGCTCTGGCCGGTCCTTCATCGCCAGCTCGCGCCCGCGCCGGCCCTCCTCGATCACGAGCGCCCCGAACTCGGCCGCCGTCATCTGCGCCGGATCGAGCGTCGCCCCCGCGACCCCGCCGGCCGCGTGCCCGGGCGAGCGGATGCGTGCGAAGGCGCGGTCCCAGTCGAGCGGCGGACCGGCGTTGGGGATCGCGACCAGCACGTCCGCGCCGAATCTCCCCGTCTCCGGACGCCACTGGTAGCTGATCTCGATCCCGCCCATGTTGCACAGCTCGAGCGCCAGGAAGTCGAGCGACTCGCGCTCCGTGAGCACCTGCGAGAGCTCGGGGATGCCCATGTCGCGCCCGCTCTCCTCGTCGGGGCACATCGTCTGGCCGCTGGCGTGGCTGTAGATCATCAGGCCCGTGCGCCGCGCCGGGGAGGTCGCCTTGCCCCAGGCGATGAAGCGCTTCAGGGTGTCGGCGTCGGCCGTGTCGAGCTCGGCGTCCTCGCCCAGCGTCAGCTCGGGGAAGTGCGTGCCGCCCGGCAGCCGCTCGGCCGAGTCCTTGCGCAGCCGGTAGAGCCGCGTGCCGTGGAAGTCCTCGCCCAGCAGGCTCGCGTCGTCGGAGAACTCATCGCTGCGGTCGAGCAGGAGGAGCAGGTCGATGCCCGGGTCGTCGTCGATCGCCCTGCGGACCTGGTCGAGGAACTCCAGGATCGGTCCGTCGGCGTTGTTGTCCGCGCCGCCGTAGACGAGGATCGTCCAGGGCCGGAGCGCCTCGCGCGGCGTGCTCGCCTGCGCGGCGGCCGGGGCCAGGGAGAGGGACAGGACGAGGACGCTGGCGATCGCGTGTCGGTTCATGCGGCTCCTTCTCGGGCGGCCGTCCGGGGCTGGGGACGGTCCGAACGATCGTGACGGGCGCGCTCGCGATCGTTACGGGCTCGCTCCGAGTAAGGACCCGCGCCGGCGAGTGTATCCAGGCCCCGACCGGTGACCGGGGGGCCGGCCTGCAACGGATCCGTTAGAGTCAGCCGGGCCGATGAGCTTCCGGACGACGCGCTGGACGCTGGTGCGGGCCGCGGGTGGACCGCTGCCCGCGCGCCGGGTCGCGCTGGAGGAGCTGTGCACGAGCTACTGGCCGCCGGTGTACGCCTTCCTGCGCCGGCACGGATCCGACCCCGCGGGCGCCGAGGACCAGACGCAGGCCTTCTTCGCCCGGATCCTGGAGGGTCCCGGCCTGGCCGCGGCCGACCCGCAGCGCGGGCGATTCCGCGCCTATCTCCTGGGCGCGCTGCGCCACTTCCTCGGCCACGAGCGCGAGCGCGCGGCGGCCGAGAAGCGCGGCGGCGCGCGCGCGACCCTCGCGCTCGATCCGGCGACCCTGGAGCAGCTCGAGCGCGACCCGGCCCTCGCGGCGACGGCGGAGACGCCCGAGCGCGCCTTCGAGCGCGCCTGGGCCGCGAGCGTGCTCGAGCAGGCGCGCACGCGCCTGGCCGGGGAGCAGATCCGCGCCGGGAAGGAGGCGCAGTGGCGCGCGCTCGAGCCCTACCTCGCGCGCGCCGACGAGCGCGGCCACGGCGCCGAGCTGGCGCGAACCCTGGGCGCCAGCGAGAACGCCGTGCGCGTCGCGCTCCACCGCCTGCGGCGGCGCTTCGGCGAGCTGGTGCGCGAGGAGGTGCGCGAGACCGTCGGTCCGGGCGAGGACGAGGACGAGGTGCAGGCCCTCCTGCGGGCCCTGGAGTGAGACGCTGGTCGCGGAAACCCGGTAACGTTCCCGCCCGGGGGCGTCAGGACCCGGCGTGACGAAGCACACCTGCCCGACCTGTGGAGCGACCGTGCCCGGGCCGGGGGCCGCCTGCCGGCGCTGCCTGATGGAGCTGGCGGCACGCCCGCCGACCGGCGAGGAGGCGGCGCCGATCGCGAGCGGCGCGCCGCGGCCCGGGACCCCGCCGCCAACGACGGAGGAGCTGGCGCCGCTCTTCCCCGAGCTCGAGCTCCTGGACCTGCTCGGCGCGGGCGGAATGGGTGCCGTGTACCGGGCGCGCCAGCGGCGCCTCGGGCGCGCCGTGGCCCTCAAGCTGCTGCACGGCGAGCTGACGGGCGATCCGGTCTTCGTCGAGCGCTTCCTGCGCGAGGCCCAGGCCCTGGCGAAGCTGGCGCACCCGGGGATCGTCGCCGTGCACGACTTCGGCGAGCGCGGCGGGCGCTGTTACCTGGTGATGGAGTTCGTCGACGGCGCCAACCTGCGCCAGCTCCTGAAGCAGGGCCTGCTCGCCCCG
>DASVAP010000334.1:0-13783 GCA_036376275.1 Planctomycetota bacterium
GCCTCCGGCGCGCCTTCATCGCGGCCCGCTCATCGCGGCGCGAGGCGCGCGAAGGCCTCGATCAGGACCGCGTCCTCGCCGGGGTGCAGCGTGCGCGGGTCGAGGAGCAGCGCCCCCTCGTGCACGCGCGCGAAGACGCAGGGCTCGCCGGCGCGCAGGCGCGCGGCCAGCTCGCCGGCCTCGAGCCCCTGCGCGCGCACCCGCACCGCGAACGTGTCGAGGAAGATCCCGGGCGCGCTGCCGCTGCCGGGCTGCGAGCGCTCGGGCACGACCTCGGCGGAGAGCCCGGGGAGCTTGGCGAGCGCCGTGGCGATGCGCTCGGCGCCGGCGCGCAGCTCGGCCAGCGGCACGAGCATCCTGGCACGGGCCGGGATCTCGTCCGCGCGGCCCGCGAGATACAGCGCGAGCGTCGCCTCGAGCCCCGCGATCGTCACCTTGTCGAGGCGCAGCGCGCGGTAGAGCGCATTCTTGCGCAGCGCGGCGATCGGCGCCTTCTTGCCGACGATCAGGCCCGCCTGCGGCCCGCCCAGCAGCTTGTCGCCCGAGAAGCACACGACGTCGACGCCGCTCGCCACCGCGTCCTTCACCAGCGGCTCGCCGCCCAGCATGTCGAGCGGCCTCGCGCCGGGCGGCTCCAGCAGCCCCGAGCCGAGGTCGAAGGCCGTCGGCACGCCGTGCTCGCGTCCGAGCGCCGCCAGCTCGGCCGGCCCGACCTCCTCGGTGAAGCCCACCAGGCGGTAGTTCGAGGTGTGGACCTTGATCAGCAGCCCGGTCTGGGGCCCGATGGCCTTCTGGTAGTCCTCCAGGCGCGTGCGGTTCGTCGTGCCGACCTCGCGCAGGCTCGTGTTCGCGCGCTCCATCACGTCCGGCATGCGGAAGGAGCCGCCGATCTCGACCAGCTCGCCGCGCGAGAGGATCGTCTCCTTCCGCGCGCCGAAGGTGTTCAGGAGCAGCAGCACGGCCGCGGCGTTGTTGTTCACCGCGATCCCGGCCTCGGCGCCCGTCAGGCGCGTGAGCAACACCCCCAGGCGCTCGTCGCGCTGGTTGCGCTCGCCCGTGAGCCGCTCGACCTCGAGCGTGCAGTACCCCTGGGCCGCACGCGCCATGGCCGCCGCCGCCTCCGGGTGCACGCTGGCGCGCCCGAGACCGGTGTGGAGCACCACGCCGGTCGCGTTGATCACCGGCACGAGCCCGGACTTGCGGTCGCCCTCGCAGCGCGCCGCCAGCGAGCGCTCCAGGTCGCCGCGCGCCAGGCGCTCCTCGACCCCGCGCGCGTCCAGCTCCCCCGCCGCGATCTCGGCCCGCCAGCGCGCCAGCAGCTCGCCCACGAAGCCCGCCAGGAGCCCGCGCTCGACGCGCTCGCCCAGGGCCCGCACCGCCGGCCGCGTGAGCACCTCCTCCACGGCGGGCAGCAGGCGGTAGGGGTTGGCGGCAGCCTTCTCCTTCGTCATGGCCGGTCAGTGTCGCCCGCGGCCGAGCCCGGCGCCATCGTGGACCGGCCGTGCCGGGGCCCGTGCGGCACGAGGCTCAAGGCGTGATGCGCCGGGCCGGGCGCAGGCCCAGGTACTCGTAGGCCTCCGGCGAGCTGCGCCCGCGGTAGGCCGAGCGCGCCAGGGCGGCCGGGAGCGCGAAGCCGCCGCCGCGGGTGACGTGGTCGGTGGCCCCCGGGGCCAGCCGCTCGCCGTCGCCCGGACGGAGCGGGGCGTCGTAGCGGCCGAAGGCGTCGCGGCACCACTCCCACACGTTCCCGGCGACGTCGTGCAGCCCGAAGGGATTGGGTGCGAAGCTGCCGACGGGTGCGTGGACGGCGTGGCCGTCGTCGAGCCAGTCCTCGTAGAGCCAGCCCGCCGGGCCGCCGCGCTGGCGGCAGTAGGCATCCGCCAGGTTGGCCGCGCCGTCGAGCGACTCCTTCTCCGCGCCCGTCCACCACGGGCTCTGCGTTCCGGCGCGCGCGGCGTACTCCCACTGGGCCTCGGTCGGCAGCTCGAGCCCCAGGCGCGCCAGGACCTCGCGACCGTGCTCGAAGCCGACGAGCTCGACCGGGTTGCGCAGGCTCAGGGGTCGCCCGACCGGCGCCGAGCCGGGCTGGTAGATGCTCGGGTTGCGGCCGACGAAGCGCAGCCACTGGCCCTGGGTCATCTCGTGCTTGGCCAGGAAGAAGGGCGCCAGCTCGACGGCGTGCACCGGTCCCTCGACCTCCTCGGCCATGGGATCGTGGTTCGGCAGCGCCGGGTCGAGCCGCTGCGCGCCCATCCAGGAGCGTCCGCCCGGCAGGAGCACGAGCACGAGGCCCGAGCCGTCCTCGAGCACGAGTCGGCCGCGCGCGTCGCGCGCGGGTGGCGTGCCCGTCGCGAGGTGCGCGAACTCCCACAGGCCGGAGTCGGGGTCGGGCCCGAGCGGGAGGAGCCCGACCTGGGGCACGAGCGCGAGCCCGGGGTAGGCGGCGTGGATGCGCGGCAGGGCCTCGGCCCAGGCGCGCGCCGGCGCGCCGCCCGCGAAGTCGTCGCGCAGCGCCAGCGCGAACTCGAGGCGCCGCTCGACGCCCCAGCCGTGCTCGGGCGAGGTCCCGGCCGAGAAGAGGCCGGTGCGCTCGTCGGCGAAGGCCGTCAGGCCGTCGACGAGCTGCGCGAGCTGCGCGTGCCACCAGCGGTCCTCCGGCTCGGCGAAGTGCCACTCGCGTGCGGACCCCGCCGGCGCGGAGGCAGGCAGCGCGCGCGTGCGCAGCTCGGCCAGCTTCGCCTGGTGCGCGGGCAGCTCTGCGACCAGCCGCGCGGCGCGCTCGAGCCAGGCCTCGCAGGGCTCGATGCGCGCCTCGTCGGCGGGCCACAGCAGGGCCGCCTCGCCCTCCAGCTCCTGCAGTTCCTGACGCGCGGAGAGGCTCAGGAGATCCTCGGCCACGCGGTCGGCACGCGCCTGCTCGCGCTCGGCGACCAGGCGCCGGCCCTCGGACTCGGCCGTCTTGGCCTCCAGCGAGCGGTTGGCCTCGGCCAGGTTGGCGCGCTCCTGCTCGAGGTCGAGGTTGGCACCGAGGAGCTCGCGGTTCGCGCGCAGGTTGGCCCACAGGAGGCCCGAGATCGCCGCCAGCGCGAGGCCCCCGACCGCGGCGGTCGCGCTGGGCCCCGGATGGCGCCGGATCCATTTGAGCACCCGCTCGAAGGGGCCCGGGGGGCGCGCGCGGATCGGCTCGTGCGCGAGGTGCCGGCGCAGGTCGGCTGCCAGCTCGGCCATGCTCGCGAAGCGCCGATCGCGGTCCTTCTCCATGGCCTTGCCGGTGATCACCGCCAGGTCGCGCGGGATGCGCGAGCGGATCGAGCGCAGCTCCGGCGGGTCCTTGGTCGCGATCTGGGCCGCGATCTGGTGCGGCGTGTCGCCCTGGAAGGGACGGCGCAGCGCCAGGAGCTCGTACAGGATCACCCCCAGGCTGAAGACGTCGGAGCGGTGGTCGAGGCCCGAGCGCAGCCCCAGCACCTGCTCGGGGCTCATGTACAGGTACGTGCCGGCGAAGTCGCCCGTGCGCGAGAGCGGGCTCTCGTCGGTGATGCGCGCCAGGCCGAAGTCGGTCACCTTGGGTCGGTCGGCGCTCGTCACCAGCACGTTCTGCGGCGTCAGGTCTCGGTGGATCACGCCGGCGTCGTGGGCCACCTGCATCGCGTCGGCGATCTCGGCCACCATGCGCGCCACGTGCGCGTCGTAGCCCTGCGGCAGCTCCGGCAGGCGCGCGGCCTCGTCCAGGAAGTCGCGCAGGGTCCAGGCGCCGTCCACCAGCTCCAGCGCGATCCAGGCCAGCCCCTCGCTCGCGCCGTGGCCGTGGGTCGCGACGATCCCGGGGTGGTTGAGCCGCCCGCCGGCGCGCGCCTCGCGCGCGAAGAGCTCGAGCGTGCGCGCCGTCACGCGCTCGGGCCGCACGAACTTGACCGCCACGTGGCGGTCTCCGAGCGAACGCTGCTCCGCCTCCCAGACCTGCGCCATGCCGCCCTGGCCCACCAGCCGCAGCAGACGGAAGTCACCCACGACCTTGCCCGGCGCGAGGCCCGTCGTGAGCGGCTCGGCCGCGCGCTCGAGGCGCCGCAGGAAGACCTGCGGTGGCGCGGCGGGCCCCGATCCGTGAACGCCGGGCACCGCTCGAGCGGGTTCAGCAGGCTCCGACATCGGCAAGCTCCCTCGTGCGGCGGAGGATAGCACGCGGAGCGCGTCCCGCGCTGCGCGCGGCCCTCAGCTCGCGCCGGCGACGAGCCGCGGAGTGCCCGCGACCCAGTCCACCACCACCGGCGCGTTCACCGCGCGGTAGCGCAGGTCGCAGTTGCAGGCGTTGATCGCCAGCGTGCCCTCGACCTGGGCCGCGCCGTAGTCCTCGTGGATGTGTCCGAAGAGGTGCAGGCGCGGGCGGATGCGGACCAGGGCGCGGGTCAGCTCCTCGCAGCCGACGCGCTCGCCGCTCACGGTCCGGTCGAGGAGGCCGTGGGGCGGGCCGTGGGTCACGAGGATGTCGACACCGTCCGGCACGAGGGCCCACTTGGCCGCCAGGTCGGGGCCGCGCCGCAGGTTGAAGGCCCAGTCGTGGAACCAGGGCTGCCAGGGCGAGCCCCACACGCGCAGCTCGCCCACGCACGCCAGGGAATCCTCGAGGTAGGTCACGTCGCCGAGCAGCTCGCGCGCGCGCTCCGGGGCGCGCTCGAACAGGAAGTCGTGGTTGCCCGCCACGACGACCTTGTGGCGGTGCGGCAGGCGCGCGAGGAAGGCCCCGAAGGCGGCCACCTCGCGCTCGGTGCCGCGCGCGGTGAAGTCGCCGGCGTGCAGCAGCACGTCGCCGTCCGGGATGGAGAGGCGCTCGTGCAGGTTGTGGGTGTCGCTCAGGCAGACGAGCCGCATGCGAGGCTCCCTGGTCTACCCGGCCCGGCGCGGCGGGAGCTCCGGCCCGGAGCGAGCTCGCGGGCCGAAACTCCGCCGCCGGCGCCGGTCAGGTGCCCGAGTCCACGCGCTTGCCGTCGGCGTCGATCACGATCACCTCGCCGATCCCGGCCTCGCGCACGCCGGCCTCGATCTTCGCGCGGTCGCCGACCACGATCCAGATCGCGCGCTGGGGCTGGACGATCGTCTTCGCGGCCGCGGTCACGTCGTCGAGCGTGAGCGCGCGCACCTTGCCGGCGTAGGCGGACCAGTAGTCGTCCGGCAGGCCGAAGCGCACGAGCTGGGCCAGGCTCCCGAGCACGGCCGAGTTCGTCTCCCAGCGGCCCGGCAGGGAGAGCGTCATCTGGTCCTGGGAGTCGGCCAGCTCCTTGGCGAGCGGCGGGCGCGCGTCGAGGATCTCGGCCAGCTCCTTCTGGACCTCCAGCAGCGACTCCTTGGTCTTGTCGGTCTGCACCGGGGCGCTGACCGAGAACACGCGCGGCCCGCGCGCGTCGCGGATGCCGGAGCGCGAGCCGTAGGACCAGCCCTTGTCCTCGCGCAGGTTCATGTTGATGCGCGAGGTGAAGGACCCGCCCAGGAAGTCGTTCATCGCGTCGATGGCGATGTCGGCCGGCGTGCCGGTGGGCGGCGCTGCGATGGCAACGCGGATCACCGACTGGGCCGCCTGCGGGCGATCGAGCAGGTACACGACCGGCTGCTCGATCGTGCGCGCGGGTCCGAGCGTCTTCCTCGGCACCTCGCCGGGCTTCCAGGCGCCGAGACGCTTCTCGAGCAGCGGCACGATCTCGTCGAGCGTCGTGTCCCCCACCACCAGGAGCCTGGCGTTGTTGGGCTTGAACCAGCGCCCGTGGTACTCGGCCAGCGCCTTGGTGGTCAGCGCCGCCAGCGAGGCCTCGGTGCCGTTGCCGCCGCCGAGCGCGCCGTAGGGGTGCTTCTCGCCGAAGACGAGCGGCGGCAGGACGCGCGCCGCCATCGAGCCCGGCTCCAGCTTGCTCGAGGCCAGGCGCACGAGCGACTCCTTGCGGATGCGCTGGAAGTCCTCCTCGGGGAACGAGGGGTTCAGCAGCACGTCGGCGAAGAGGTCGAGGCTCGGCCCCAGGTTCACCTTGAGGGCCGAGAGCGAGACCGAGGCCCAGTCGTCGTCGGCTCCGAGACCGAGACGCGCGCCCAGACGCCCCTGGATCTCGCCGATCTCGAGCGCGCTGCGCGTCTTCGTGCCCTCGTCCATCAGGTTGAGGGTCATGCCCGCCAGGCCCGAGAGCCCGGCCGGGTCGGCCGCGCTGCCGCAGTCGACCAGCAGCGTCAGCTCGACGGTCGGCACGACCTCGCGCGTCACGCACAGGACCTCGAGGCCGTTGGCGAGCTTCTTGCGCTGGAAGGCCGGGAACTGCGCGACCGGGAAGGTGCCGGTGTCGGGCAGCTTCGAGCGGTCGGCGCCGGACTTGGCGGCCTCGAGCTTCGGGAACGGCACGACCGTCAGCAGGAAGCGCCCGCCCTGCAGGAGGTCCCGCGTGGCGTCGGCGGCCAGCTCGGCGCGCGTCGCGCCCTCGATGTTCGCGAGGCGCCGCTTGTAGAAGCCCGGATCGCCGCCGTAGACCTCGCCCTCGGCGAGCTGGTCGGACTTGCCGAAGAAGCCGCCGATGCGCTCGAGACCGCGCACGTACTGGGCCAGCTGCTGGGTGCGCACGCGCTCCAGCTCCTCGGCCGTCGGCCCGCCCTTGCAGAGCTTGGCCAGCTCCTCGTCGACGATGGCCTCGATGCGCGCCAGGTCGGCCTCGGGCTTGGCCGTGACCGAGAGCGAGAACGAGCTGCCGAGCTCGCGGCGCCCGACGCCCGCGCGGCAATCGGTCGCGATCTGCTCGGTCGCCACCAGGCGCTGGTAGAGGCGCGAGGTCTTGCCGTTGGCGAGGACGTCGGCGAAGAGCGAGAGACGCTCCAGCGAGGGATCGCCCCAGGGCGCCACGTTCCAGTGCCACGAGAGCCGCGGCTGGCCGACGCGGTCCTGCAGCACGTGCCGGCGCGTGCCGACCATCGGCGCGACCCAGGCCTTCGGGCGCTCGATCGGCGGGCCAGGCGGGATGTCGCCGAAGTAGAGCTCGACCTTCTGCTTGACCTCCGCGGCGTCCACGTCGCCGGCCACGACCAGCACGGCGTTGGCGGCCCCGTAGTAGGCCTTGAACCACTCGTGCACGTCCTCGAGGCTGGCGGCCTCCAGGTCCTCCAGCGAGCCGATCACGCTCCAGGAGTACGGGTGCCCGGCCGGAACGGTGCCGGCGGCGATGGCGTACTCGCTCTTGCCGTAGGGCTGGTTGTCGCCCTGGCGCTTCTCGTTCTGGACCACGCCGCGCTGCTCGTCGAGCTTGGCCTGGTCGACCGAGCCCAGCAGGTGCCCCATGCGGTCCGACTCGAGCCACAGCGCGAGGTCGAGCGCGTTCGTCGGCACCGTCTCGAAGTAGTTCGTGCGGTCGTTGTTGGTCGTGCCGTTCATGCCCGTGGCGCCGACCTTCTCGAGCGGCTCGAAGAACTCGCCCTGGAGGTTCTCCGTGCCCTGGAACATCAGGTGCTCGAACAGGTGCGCGAAGCCGGTCTTGCCGGGCCTCTCGTTCTTGCTGCCGACGTGGTACCAGACGTTGATGGCCACGACCGGGGCCTTGCGGTCCTCGTGCACGATCAGGCGCAGGCCGTTCGCGAGCACGTGCTTCGTGAAGGGGATCTCGACCTCGGCGGCGAGCGAGCCCTGCGCGCTGCGCGGCGCGCTGGCCTCGACGACGTGGACGCCGGCGGTCGCGGTCGCGTCCGGGCTGGCGCAGGCGGAGAAGAACGGGAGCAGGACGGCGAGAGCGGGGGCAGGGCGCATGGGGCTCGTTCGCACCGGGGCGGCGCGCAGGGGGGAGAACGGGACGCCCCGGATTCTACGCGCGCCGCGGGCGGAGCGTGGCCGCCGGCGGAAGATGCGCGTGACCCGTTCCGGGCCAGGCTCTACCCTGCGCGCGTGCCCCCTGCCCCCGAGGCGCGCCGGCTCGCGCTCGCGGCCCTCGCGGCGCTGGCGCTGATCCTGTCGCTGGTCGCGCTGCTGGGCGAGTTCGCCGACCGCGGCGCGACGCTGGACCAGCTCCTGCCGCCCGCGGAGGCGCAGGCCTTCGAGCGCGCCAGCCCGGCCCTCGCACGCCAGGCCGAGGTGGCGCTGGTGGCCCTGGCCGGGGCCGGTACGCGCTGGGCCGACGGGCGCGTGGCGGCGCTGGAGCGGGAGCTCGCGGCGCTGCCGGGCGTCGCGCGCGTCGAGGAGCTGGCGGAGCCCAGCCGCGAGCACGGCTCGGGGCCGCGCCTCCTGCGGACGCCGGAGCTGCGCCTGCTGCTGGCCACGCTGGCGCCGGGCGAGCGGCGCCTGGCGGACGAGCGCGCGCTGACGCAGCAGATCGACGCCCTGCTCGCGGCCGCGCGCGAGCCGGGCGAGCGCGCCTACGCCCTCGGCTGGCCGCGCCTGCGGACCGAGTCCTGGGCCCTGGCGCGCGCCGACCTGCTGCGCGTGCTGCCGCTGCTGACGCTGTGCGCGCTGGCGCTGCCGCCGCTCTTCCTCGGGAGCTTCGCGGCCGGCCTCGTGGCGCTGATCGTGGCCGCCGCGAGCACGGCGCTCGCCCTGTGGGGGTACCGGCTCGTCGGCGGACCGCTCAGCCCGCTCGCGCTCCTGATCGTGCCGCTCCTGTGGGCCGTGGGCACGATGGACGCGCTGCACCTGGCGGGCCGCGTGCGCGCGCTGGCGGCGCGCGGGCTCGACGCGCGCACGGCCGTGGCGCGCGCGCGGCGCGAGCTGGCCGCGCCCTGCCTCGTGACGACGCTCACGACCGCGATCGGGATGGCGGTCATGGGCCTGGCCGGACAGGCAGGCCTCTTGCGCGAGCTCGGCCTCGCGGCCGGGGCGGGCGTGCTGGCGGCCTACGTCGTGACCTTCGGACCCGCGGGACCGCTGTTCGCCCTGTGCGCGCGCGCGGGCGCGCCGCCGCGCTGGCCGACGGCGCTCGGGCTGGCGCTCCTGCGCCGCGCGCGCGCGCGGCCGGGGCGCTGCATCGCGGCCTGGGGCGTGCTCGCGCTGCTGGCCCTGGCGGGCCTGCCGCGCCTGGCCGTGTCGAGCGACTTCCCGCACCTCTTCGCGCCGCGCACGGCGCTGGCGCGCGACCTCGCGCACCTCGCCCAGGGCCTCGGCACGGATCTCGCTCCGCTCGAGCTGATCGTGAGCGCGACGGACGAGCACGGCGAGCGCCCGCTGAACCTGCTGGGCGCGGTGCTGGCGCTGACGAGCGAGCTGCACGCCCTGCCCGGCGTGCGCGCCGTCTACCCGCTCGACGCCCTCGATCCGGCTGCGCTGGGCACGCTCACGCCTCCCGCCCGGCCCGACGAGCGCGAGGCCGAGCTCGCGCGCGTCCTGGCGCGGCCCGAGCTCGCCGCCTGGGTCGACCCGGCCGGCGGCGCGGCGCGCCTGCAGGTCCACCGCGCGCCCGGCAGCTTCGGCGACCACGCCACGACCCTCGCGCGCCTGGCGCACTTCGACGCGACCATGCTGTCGCACCACGCGCTCGTCCCGGGTGGGCCCGGGCACGCCGCGCACCGCGCCGAGGCGCTCGGGCTGCACGATCTGGTCACCGGCGCGCTGCTCTCGGCCCTGGCCCTGGCGGCGACCCTGGCGCTGGCGCTGCGGCGCGCGCGCGCGACGGCGGCGGTGCTGGTGGTGAGCACGCTCCCGCTGCTCCTCGTGGCCGGCGCGATGGGGCTCCTCGGCGTGCCCTGGTCGGTGGCGCTCCTGCCGCTGCCGGCGGTGCTGCTCGGGATCGGGATGGACGACGGCATCCACCTCTGCTTCCACCCGCGCGGTCGCGCGCGCTTCGACGCCCTGCCGGCCATCCTCGGCACGACGGCGCTGGTGGCCACCTGCGTGGCGAGCCTGGCCTGGACCTCCTTCGCGACGAACCGCGCCTTCGGGCTGCTCCTGGCGGGCGGATTGCTGCTCGCGCTGGCGGCGGACCTGACGCTCCTGCCGGCGCTGACGCGCTGGCGCGCGCGGCCGCGGGCCTGATCCGCGAGGCGCGCCCCGGCTGGGCTCAGCGCGCGCTCACAGGATCTCGACGCACAGGACCTCGATCAGCGCCGTCAGCAGGCTCGTGCCGCCGGGCGTGTCGAAGACCTCGAGCGTCGTGGTCACGTCCGGCGAGGCGATCGCGCTGGAGATCTCCGTCAGCACGTCGTCGTGCAGCACGGCCGTCCCGTCGACCTCGTAGCCGAGGGTGTTCTCGAGGTCCGCCGGGACGGCGATCCCGAGGCTGGTCCAGGTGTCGCCGGCGAAGGCGCCCGCCACGGTCACGCGCACGCGCACCAGGTAGGTGACCCCCCCGTTGGTGACCTTGAACTCCTTGCGGTAGATGCCGGCCTGGGGCAGGCCCTCGTCGGCGCCGAAGTTGGCGAAGCCGGTCGAGCAGATGCCGGCGTTGCCGGTGACGAACAGGTCGGAGAGCGTCACGGGCACCATCGCCGGCGCGATCTCGTCGGTGTTGTCGGCCGGGTCCCAGAAGGCGCCGAGGCCGCACTTCTTGACGAAGATGTCCGGGTCGGCCCCGTTGAAGGGCACGTCGCGGTACAGGAAGGTCCCGCTCAGGAGCGCGGCCTGGAAGGTGGCGAACTCCGCCGCGTCGGTCAGGATCGTCTGGTTCGGGCAGGGCGAGACGCCGGGCTGGTCGGCCGGCGTCAGGGCCGGCGCGCCCCCACCGCCGCCGCCACCGACGACGTTCCCGTCCCCGTTGTCGTCGCAGGCGAGGACGAGGGACGCGAGGACCAGGGCGGCGGACAGACGGCGCGCAGTGTTCATCGGATGGACTCCAGGGGACCGGGATCTCGTGACCCTATCTCGGAAGGACGGCGCGAGAGCCACACGGGGAGATGGAAAAAATGGGGGCCATCGGGGGCGGCCTGCGGAGGGCGGCGGCCGGCGCCACGGGTCCGGCGGACGCGTCAAGAAGGAGCGGCGCGGCCCCGACGGGCCCGCAGTCCGCCCGGAAAGCCCGCGCCGAGCCCGCGCTCCGCGACCCGAGGCACCTGGACGCCGTCGACGCCCCCCGCGCCCTCTCCAGCCTCACCCGCTATCCTCGCCCCCGCACCATGCCCACCAGCGCGCCCCTCGCCCCCCACTGGCGCCTGGACCCCGCCCCGCGCGCGGCGGTCGAGGCCCTGGAGCGGCACGGGATCCCGCGCCTGCTCGCGACGCTGCTGGTCAAGCGCGGCCACACCGAGCCCGAGGGCGCCGCGGCCCACCTCGCCGCCAGCCCGATGGGGCTGCACGACCCGTTCCTGCTGCCGGGCATGCAGGCCGCCGCGGAGCGCATCGCGCGCGCGATCCGGGACCGGGAGACGATCCTGGTGCACGGCGACTACGACGTCGACGGCGTCACCGGGACCGCGCTCCTGATGCGCCTCTTCGCCCTGCTCGGCGCGCGCGCGGCCTGGCACATCCCCAACCGCCTCGAGCACGGCTACTCCTTCGGCACCCATTCGATCGAGCGCGCAGAGAGAGAAGCCGCGAAGGTCGTCATCAGCGTCGACAACGGCACCTCGGCCCACGCGGTCATCGCCGCCCTGGCCGAGCGCGGCATCGACACGGTCGTGACCGACCACCACGAGGCCCCGCCCGGGCCGCTCCCGGTGGCGACGGCGATCGTGAACCCGAAGCTCCCTGAATCGCGCTACCCGATGCGCGAGCTGTGCGGCGGCGCGGTGGCCTTCAAGCTCGCCTGGGGCCTGTGCCAGCACCTCTTCGGCGCCAAGCGTGCCTCCGAGGAGTTCAAGCGCTTCCTCGAGGAGGCCACGGCCTACGTCGCGATCGCGACCGTGTGCGACGTCGTGCCGCTGCTGGACGAGAACCGCATCTTCGCGCGCTTCGGCCTCAAGGCCCTCGAGACGACCCGCAACGCCGGCCTCCAGGCGCTGCTCGACGTCGCCGGCCTGCGGGGCCAGCGCCTGACGGCCGAGGACGTCGGATTCCAGATCGGCCCGCGCCTCAACGCCAGCGGACGCCTGGGCAGCGCCGAGCGCGCGGTCGAGTGCCTGCTGGCGCGCGACGCGGCCACGGCGCGCGCCCACGCGCAGGCCCTGGACGAGCTGAACCGCCAGCGCAAGGAGATCGAGGCCGCGGTGCTGGTCGAGGCGCGCGCCGCGGCCGAGCGCTGCGCCGATCCCGCCGAGCACCCGGTGCTCGTCCTGGCCGGCCAGGGCTGGCACCAGGGCGTGGTCGGGATCGTCGCCGCGCGCCTGACGGAGGAGTACCACCGCCCGGCGATCGTGATCGGCCTCGACGGCGACACGGGCCGCGGCAGCGCGCGCACCGTCGGGCGCTTCGACGTCCTGGCGGCGATGAGCGCGGCCGCGCCGCACCTCGAGCGCTTCGGCGGCCATGCCCAGGCGGCCGGCCTCGAGCTGCGCGCCGAGCAGCTCGACGCCGTGCGCGCCGCGATCCAGGCACGCGCGCGCGAGCTGCTGGCCGGCGCGGCCCAGGCCGGACCCGAGCTCGAGATCGACTGCGAGCTGCCCTTCGAGCACATGACGCGCGCGCGCATGCAGGAGCTGGAGCGCCTGGGCCCCTTCGGCGCGCGCAACGACGCGCCGGTCTTCCTGGCGCGCGAGGTCTACCTGGCCGAGGCGCCGCGCGCGATCGGCAGCGAGAAGAACCACCTGCTCCTGCGCCTGCGCAAGGGCGAGCACGTGCTCAAGGCCCTGGCCTTCCGCGCCGGCGCACGCCTCTCCGAGCTCTCCCTCGGCACCCCGATCGACGCCGTGTTCACCCCGAAGTGGAACACCTTCCGCGGCGAGACGAGCCTGGAGCTGGAGCTGCTGGACTTCCGCTGACCGGCCCGGCGTGGCGCGTGGGAGGCGCTACCCTTGATCCTTCCCCCGCGCGACGGCTCAATCTTCGCCCCCCATCCCCGTTCCCACCCCTCCCGGACCCCGACATGGCCAAGAGAAAGCAACCCGAACCCCAGCCGCGCAAGCGCCGCGGCCTCGAGGAGCAGATCGCCGCGCTGGAGGCGAAGATCGCCGCCATCAAGGAGCGCGAAGCGCGCAAGAAGGCCCAGAAGGACCCGGCGGCCCGCTTCGTCAAGGCCGCCACGAAGTCGCTCGAGAAGGCCCTGGGCGTCGTCAAGGACGCCGAGCAGAAGAAGGCCCTGCAGGCGGCGCGCGCCGCGCTGAGCGAGGGCTTCGCCACGGCCGGCGTGGTCACCCCCGGCGGCGGCCGCGCGCGCCGCTCGGCGCACGAGATCGAGGACCTGTCCGAGCAGCTGCTCGAGTACGTGCGCAGCCACCCCGGCTCGCGCGGCGAGGAGATCGCCGCGGCGCTCGCCACCGACTCGGCCACGATCCGCCCGGTGATGAAGAAGCTGATCGCCTCCGGCAAGGTCACGACCGAGGGCCAGAAGCGCGGCATGACCTATTCACCGGCGTGATCGAGAGCGGCACGCCGCTCGACGGATTGCATCGATCGCCGCTGCGCGCCGCGTGGGCCCCGCCCGCGCGGCGCGCAGCGCTGCGTTCGTGCCGGCTATCCTGGGCGGCCCGTTCCCCCCGAACTCGCGCTCCCATGCATACACCGCGCCCGTCCCGCTCGCTCCTGCTCGCCGTCCTCGCGCTGTCGCTGCTCGCGTCGCTCGCGCCGACCCGCGCGACGCCCGACGAGGCGCTCGAGCAGGCCATGGGGCAGATGAGCCAGTCCCTGAAGGTGCTGGAGAAGGGCATCGAGGCCGGGACGGCCGCGGCGGCGCTGGAGGAGCTGGCGCGCTTCGAGCAGGCGGTGATCGCGGCCAAGGCGCAGGTGCCGCCCTCGGCCGCCGGGGTGGACGAG
>DASVAP010000341.1:0-10932 GCA_036376275.1 Planctomycetota bacterium
TCGCCGCCCAGGAAGGCGTTGTCGATCGCCACCAGGCCGCCCGGGCGCAGCAGCGTCAGGCAGCGCTCGTAGTACTCCGCCTGGCGCTCCTTGTCCGCGTCGAGGAAGGCGAAGTCGAAGCGCCCGGCCTCGCCGGCCTCCACCAGGTTCGCCAGCGTCGCGGCGGCGGGTCCGAGGCGGAGCTCGACGCGTCCGGCCACGCCGGCCCGCTCCCAGTAGCGACGCGCGACGGCGGTCCACTCCTCCGAGACGTCGCAGGCGACGAGCCGCCCGTCCGCCGGCAGCGCGCGCGCCACGCACAGCGAGCTGTAGCCGGTGAACACGCCCACCTCGAGGCACCGGCGCGCCCCGAGCACGCGCACCAGCAGCCCGAGGAACAGCCCCTGCTCGACCGCGATCTGCATGCGCGCCTCGGGCAGCGCGGCCGTCTCGCGGCGCAGCTCGGCCAGCAGCGGATCCTCGCGACGCCGCGCGAGGTCGTGCAGGTAGTCGGCGAGTCGCTCGTCGAGCGGGTGGGAGCGCGTGGACATGCTCGTCCTCTATATCGGGGTAGCGAGGATCGTCCCAGTCTGGAGCCCCGGGGCCCGGCTCGGCCAGCCCCCGTCCCGCGGCCCCCGTACAATGGTCCCCCGGGTCGACATGCGCGCCTCCCGCACCCCGCTCTTGCTGTTCCTCGCCTGGGGCTGCGCCGCGGCGCCCCGCGCGCGCGAGGGCGAGGCCCCGCCGGCCTGGCACTTCCTGCGCACGCGCTACGACCGCGACGGGGACGGGCGCATCGAGCGCGCGGAGTACACGCGCTCGCCCGAGGCCTTCCGGCGCCTCGACGCCGACGGCGACGGGGTCATCGCCGCCGCCGACTTCGACGAGCGCTGGGAGGGCGTGCCGCGCATCGCGGCCGCGCCGGGGAGCGAGGAGCGCTGGATCGGCTTCGAGGACTTCGTCCACGGCGAGGGCGGCCCCGAGGTCGGAGATCCGGCGCCGCCGATCCACCTCCCGACGATCGCGGGCGCCGAGCTGTCGCTGGAGGCCTTCCGCGGCGCCAAGCCGGTCGTGCTCGTCTTCGGCAGCTACACATGAGGCCCCTTCTGCGCGTCGGCCGGTCGGCTGCGCGAGCTGCACGAGCGCCACGGCGCGACCGTGCAGTTCCTGTGCGTCTACGTGCGCGAGGCCCACGCGATCGACGGCATCCTGCCGGAGCGCCAGCGCGGCACGTGGCTGATGGGCTCGCCCGAGCGCACGCTGCTGGTCGAGACGCCGCTCGTCCCGGAGGAGCGCCTGGCCCTCGCGCGCACCTGCGCCGCCGAGATGGAGCTCCCCTTCCCGGTGCTCGTCGACGGCATGGACGACGCCGTCGAGCGCGCCTGGGCCGCCTGGCCCGAGCGTCTGTACGTGGTCGACCTCGACGGCACGGTCGTCTACCGCGGCGACAAGGGCCCCGACGGCTTCTCGCTGGACGAGCTGGCGGGCGTGCTGGAGGAGCTCGAGATCTTCTACGGGAGCCCGTGACGCCGGCCGCCTCCGAGCGAGCACTGCTCCGGCGAAGCGAGCCGGGCCGGAGGAGCGCTGCTCCCCCGGCCCGGGTTCCTGAGGCAGGATCTTCCTCGGCTCAGTCGATGCGCAGATCCAGGTCGAAGCGGTCGAGCTCCATGACCTTGGTCCAGGCCGCGACGAAGTCGTCCACGAACTTCCGCTGCGCGTCGGACGAGGCGTAGACCTCGGCGATGGCGCGGAGCTGCGAGTTCGAGCCGATCACGAGGTCGACCGCGGTGGCGGTCCAGCGCGGCGCGTCGGTCTTGCGGTCACGGCCCTCGTAGAGGTTCGCGCCGCTCTGCTTCCAGACCGTGCCCATGTCGAGCAGGTTCACGAAGAAGTCGCTGGTGAGCGTGCCCGGGCGCTGGGTCAGGACGCCGTGCCTGGCGCCGCCGTGGTTGGCGCCCAGGACGCGCAGGCCGCCGATCAGGACGGTCATCTCGGGCGCGCTGAGCGACAGCAGGTTGGCGCGGTCGACCAGGGCCTCCTCCGGACGACGGCCCTGGCCGTCGGCGAAGTAGTTGCGGAAGCCGTCCGTGCGCGGCTCGAGCGCATCGAAGGAGGCGACGTCCGTCTGCTCCTGGGTCGCGTCCGTGCGGCCCGGCCGGAACGGCACGCGCACCTCGGTCCCGGCCTTGGCGGCCGCGGCCTCGATGCCGGCGTTGCCGCCCAGGACGATCAGGTCGGCCAGCGAGACCTTCTTGCCGCCGCCCGCGGCCTTGTTGAAGTCGGCCTGGATCTTCTCCAGCGTCCCGAGCACCTTGGCGAGCCCGGCGGGCTCGTTGACGGCCCAGCCCTTCTGCGGCGCGAGACGCAGGCGCGCGCCGTTGGCGCCGCCGCGCTTGTCGCTGTCGCGGTAGGTCGCGGCCGAGGCCCAGGCCGTGCGCACCAGGTCGCCGACGGAGAGGCCGGAGTCGAGGATGCGCTTCTTCAGCGTCGCGGCTTCCTCTCCGTCGATCAGGGCGTGATCGACGGCCGGAACCGGATCCTGCCAGAGCTGCGGCGGAGCCACCTCGGGCCCGAGCAGGCGCGCGACCGGGCCCATGTCGCGGTGCGTCAGCTTGTACCAGGCCTTCGCGAAGGCGAGCCGGAACTCCTCGGGGTTGTCGTGGAAGCGCTTCGAGATCTTCGCGTAGGCGGGATCCTTGATGAGCGCGAGGTCCGTCGTGAGCATCACCGGCTTGTTGAGCTTGCCCGGGACGTGCGCGTCGGGAACGTTGGTCGGCCCGTCCTTCGGGGTCCACTGGTGGGCGCCGGCCGGGCTCTTGGTCAGCTCCCACTCGTGGGCGAACAGGTTGGACAGGTACTTGTTCGACCAGCGGGTCGGCGTGGACGTCCACGCGCCCTCGAGCCCGCTGGTGATCGTGTCGGCACCCTTGCCGGTGCCGTAGCTGTTGGCCCAGCCCAGACCCTGGGCCTCGAGCGGGGCGGCCTCGGGATCCGGACCGACGTGATCGGCCTTGGCCGCGCCATGCACCTTGCCGAAGGTGTGACCGCCGGCGATCAGGGCCACGGTCTCCTCGTCGTTCATCGCCATGCGCCCGAAGGTCTCGCGGATGTCGCGCGCCGCGGCGAGCGGATCGGGCTTGCCGTTCGGGCCCTCGGGGTTGACGTAGATCAGGCCCATCTGCACGGCCGCCAGCGGGTTCTCGAGCTCGCGGTCGCCCTTGTAGCGCTCGTCCGCCAGCCACTTGCCCTCGGGGCCCCAGTAGACGTCCTCCTGCGGCTCCCACACGTCCGCGCGACCGCCGGCGAAGCCGAAGGTCTCGAAGCCCATCGACTCGAGCGCGACGTTGCCGGTCAAGATCATCAGGTCGGCCCAGGAGATCTTCTGGCCGTACTTCTGCTTGATCGGCCAAAGCAGGCGCCGGGCCTTGTCGAGGTTGGCGTTGTCGGGCCAGCTGTTGAGCGGCGCGAAGCGCTGGGTGCCGTCCGAGGCGCCGCCGCGGCCGTCGGCCACGCGGTACGTGCCGGCGCTGTGCCAGGCCATGCGGATGAAGAGCGGCCCGTAGTGACCCCAGTCGGCCGGCCACCATTCCTGGGACGAGGTCATCAGCTCGGTCAGGTCCTTCTTCACAGCCGCCAGGTCGAGCGAGGCGAAGGCCTTCGCGTAGTCGAAGTCCGCGCCCAGCGGGTTGCCGCGCGGCGAGTTCTGGTGCAGCACGGAGAGGTCGAGCTGCTCCGGCCACCAGTCCTGGTTGGAGCGTGGCATGGACCGTTCGGCACCCGTCACCGGGCAACCTCCGCTGGCTTCGATGGCCTTCATGTGAGCCTCATGCGGCGCGCCGGCCGGCGCGCTGGGGGTCGAGGAACAGGCGGCGCCCCACAGCGCCGCGCAGCCCGTGAGGGTACGGACGAGACGAGGGATCGTGGTCATGGCTACTCCTTTGGTCGTGGTGGAACATCGGCCTGTGCGGTCCGGGCCGCTGGGTCTGGTGTTGCTGGCAAGAGCCCACTCGGACACTGGATTCGCTCGGGCGGTTCTCACCGATGCACGCACAGGATCGCCGGCCGGCGGCTCCCGCTCCAATCGCAATCGAGGATGGCTGTGATAGGCCCTGCTGATGGCTGGGGCGGAGGTCGCATCCCCAAGGCCGCAACCCTCGCCGGAAGTCGTAGGCGTCTACGCCACCGAGCGGGGGGCAGCGACGCGGTGACTCCCGTCCGGATCGGCCTTCGCGCTTCGGGCTTTGTGCCGAGGGCGCCAGAATGGCGGCCGGCGTCCTGGGTAGGTCGAGGCCGGCTCTCGTCCCCACGCGTCCGAAGGAGCGCCTCGCGCATGAACTCCCGTGTCCTCGCCGTCGTCGCCGCCCTCGCCCTGGGTCTGGTGCTCCTCATGTGGTTCCTGCGCTCGGGGTCGGGCACGGACGCGCGCGGCACGGGGCCGGCGCGCGTGGGCTCCACGCCGGCGCAGTCGACGGAGGCGGAGGCAGCCGCGGAGCTCGCCGCCACTCCGGCCCTCTCCGAGCCGCAGGCCGGCGACGAGACGCGCCGCGCGGAGGCGCCGGCGAGCGACGCGCGCCGCTTCGCGCCGGAGGAGGGCCGCCAGCTCGACCTGCGGCTGGTCGCGCCGGCCGGAACGCCCTTCGAGGAGCGCGCCGTGGTCCTGGCCCTGGCGAAGAGCGACGCGTACGACGAGCTGTACGGGAAGGACGGCCCGGTCGACGCGCTGCGCGCGGGCAAGACCGGGCGCGAGCTGCGCGGCCTGCTGGCCTCGGCCGAGCTGGCGCGCGACGGGACGGCGCGCCTGGCGCTCCCGCCCGACGCCGACGAGGCCTGGCTGATCGTCGCCGGGCTGTACCTCTACTCGCACGAGGCGCAGCGCGTCGAGCCGCCGGCGAGCGGCGCGCCGGCGAAGGCCGTCGAGCTGCGCCCGGTGCTGGGCGCGTGGATCTCCGGGCGCCTGCGCGCGCCGGCCGGGACCGCGCCCGAGGCGCTGGCCGGCACCGAGGTCGAGCTCGACTGGTCGATCAACGCCGCGCTACAGCTCGGCACGGCCGGGCGCCAGGACCTGGACCTCGCGACCGAGAGCGACGCCGCGGGGCGCTTCGAGTTCCGCGCGGTGCCGGTCGGCAAGCCCCAGACGCTCGCGACGCGCTCGAGCCTGGCGCGCGTCTTCTCGGCCGACCTCGCGCCGGCGGCCGGCGAGCATCTCGAGGTGGAGCTCGCGCTCCACGCCGGCGGCAGCGTGAGCGGTCGCGTCGTCGACGAGCAGGGTGTCCCCATCGAGGGCGCCGAGGTGGAGGCCCTCGGACGCGAGTTCTTCGGCAACCCCACGGCCGACCTGCGCGAGCAGAAGAGCGCCGCCGACGGACGCTTCGAGCTCACTGGGCTGACCCCGGGCAAGGTCTGGCTGCACGTCGAGCACGAGGGGCACCAGGAGCTCCTGAGCACGCCCTTCGAGCTGGCCGACGGCGAGCGGCGCAACCATGGCGACGTCGTGCTGAGCGAGGGCCTGGTCGTGGCCGGCACCGTCACCTTCCCCGGCGGCGCGCCGGCGGCCAGCACGCGCGTCACGGTCGAGCCCGACCTCTCCGAGAACCTGGCCGGCAGCCCGGTCGACCCGCGCGCCTTCATCGGCGCCAGCAACGATGCCGCGGCCGACGCGACCGGCGCCTTCCGCATCACCGGCCTCGGCAAGGGCCCCTGGATCGTCGCCGCGCGCCTGGAGGTCCCGCCGGGCGACGGCGCGCGCGCCGCCGGTCGCTGGGGCACGAGCCAGGCGCTCGTGCGTCCATCCATCACCGACCTGCGCCTCGCCCTGGAGCCGCCGGTGACGGTCGCGGGCCGCGTGCTCGACGGCCAGGGCCGTCCGGTGGCGGCCTTCACCGTGCACGGCGAGCGCGCCGGCAGCCAGTGGTACATGCCGCCGAGCGAGAAGAAGGAGCAGGCCTTCGAGAGCGCGGACGGGCGCTTCGTCCTGCCGGACCTGCGCGCGGGGAGCTGGAGCTTCCGCGCCGAGGCGGCCGGCTACGCGCGCTCGGCCAAGGTCGCGCGCGAGCTGCCGAGCGACGAGGAGCTGGCGCTCGTGCTGCTGCGCCCGGTGGTCGTGGCCGGCACGGTCGTCGATCCGACCGGGACGCCCGTGGCCGGCGCCGAGGTCACCAAGGAGCTCGAGGGCATCGAGGCGATCCAGGCCATGCAGGGCCGCAGCGACTGGCCCGTGGCCCAGAGCGACGGCGAGGGCGCCTTCCGGCTCGAGGGCATCCCGCCCGGGGCCGGCTCGCTCGTGGCGCGCAAGGACGGCTTCGCCCCCAGCGCCGCCGTCGCGCTGGAGCTGGCCGAGGGCGAGGAGAAGCTCGATCTCGTGCTGACCCTGCGGCGCGGCGGCACGATCACGGGCCAGGTCTACGGCGCCGACGGCAAGCCCGCCACCGGCTCGATGGTGATCCTGCAGATGCCGACCCTCGAGCAGCGCCGCTTCACGAACACCGACGGGAGCGGCGCCTTCGAGGAGCACGGCCTCAAGCCGGGTACCTGGCAGGTGCAGGCCTTCCCCGGCATCGAGAGCCTGCAGTCCGAGGACGGCGAGGCGCTGGACCAGGCCAAGCTCCTGGCCGTGCTGAAGATGACCAGCGTCACGCTGGAGGACGGCGCGGAGGAGCACGTCGTGCTGGGCGCACCGCCCGAGGATCCCGTGCGCGTGCACGGCCGCGTCACGCTGGCGGGCGAGCCGGTGCCGGGCGCAGTGCTCAGCTTCGTGCCGGCCAACGGCAAGGGGCTCGACAACCTGAAGATCAAGACGCTCGACGCCGAGGGGCGCTACGCGCTGGAGCTCGACGCGCCGGGCGAGTTCCTCGTGACGGTCCAGAACGCGAGCACGCCCGGCCGCCAGAACAGCATCGAGTTCCGCCGCACCGTCCCGAAGGCGGCCGAGACCCAGCTCGACCTCGAGCTGCCGCTCGGACGCATCACCGGGCGCGTGCGCGACTCCGGAGGCGAGCCGGTCGCCGGCGCGCGCGTGACGGTGACGATGCAGGGCGGCCTCGTCTTCGGCACCGTCTTCGGCGGCCACTACACCGAGGCCGCGACCGACGAGCGCGGCGCCTACGAGGTGCCCTGGCTGCGCCCCGGCAGCTACACGGTCGCGGCCGGCGGGGCCTTCATGGGCGGCGCCTTCGGCGACGGCGAGGCCCTCGGGCGCGTCGTGCGCTCGGTCGAGCTGGGCGAGAACGAGGCCAAAGACGGCGTCGACTTCCGCCTGGAGCTCCCGGGCACCGTGCGCGGCACCGTGCGCGACGCGGCCGGCAACCTCGTGGCCGAGGCCTCGATCTTCCTGCGCGACGAGGAGGGCCGCCTGGTCGAGCTCTTCTCGCTGGCCAGCACGAACGCCTCGGGCTCCTTCGAGTACCCCGGCCTGGCGCCCGGCGAGTACACCCTGACGGCGCGCACGCGCGCCCTCGCCTCGGCCGCCGCCGTGCCCGTGCGCGTGCGCTCGGGCGAGAAGAGCGACGTGACCGTGACCCTCGAGCCCGGCACGATCCTGCTCGTCTCGCTGGAGGACTCCTCCGGCGCCGACATCCCCTCGCGCGTCAGCGTGCTCGACGACAAGGGTCGCGAGCTGAACGGCATGATGGGCCTCGCGGAGCTGATGGAGCGCTACTCCGGGGGCCTCGGCGAGTCCGTCCAGCGCGTCGGCCCGCTCCCGCCCGGCTCCTACGAGGTCCACGCGATCGCCGCGGACGGCCGCAGCGTCAAGCGCCCCGTCGAGCTGACGGGGCAGGCGGAGCGCAAGCTGAAGCTGCGCTTGAAGTAGCCGGGCGGCGACAGAGCTCCACGCCGAGCGCCGATGGACCGCGGCGCTATCCTGGCGCAGTGCGCAGGCGCGTCCTCCTGCTTCTCGGCTTGGTGGCGGCCCTGGTGTCGGTGCGCCTCGTCGGGCGCGCGGGCCTCCCGCGAGGCGCCGGACACGTGCCGGCCGACTCCACGGAACTCGGGGAGGCTGCCGGCCGAGGCGCTCCGCTCGCCGACTCGCCGGCGACGGTCGCCGGGCGCGTGCCGCTCGAGCCCGCGAGTCCCGCGGAGAACCCGCGCGCGCCGGTCCTGCGCGGCCGGCTGCTCGCGCCGGACGGGCGGCCCTACGGACGCGGCGAGGTGCGCTTCGCCTGGATCCGCCACGGCCGAGCGGAGCTCGTGCGCACGAAGACGAGGGCCGATGGCGGCTTCGAGCTCTTCCCGGGCGAGCCCAGCGCGCGCGGGGACCTGCTCGCGACGGCCTTCGAGCACGAGCTCGGGCCGGTCGCGCGGCTCGACGTCGCGGCCGGGGAGCAAGGGCTCGAGCTCCGGCTCGCGCCGGCGCGGACGCTCGAGCTCCGGTTCCGCGATCAGGACGGTGGCGAGCTCGTACCGGCGGAGCTCTCGTTCCACTGGATCCTGGCGGGCGTCACGCGCGAGGACGAGGAGCAGTCCCTGGGCAAGACGCGCTGGGCGCTGCCGCCCGTACCGTTCCGGATCCACGTGCACGACGCGCGCGTCGTCGAGGAGTGGCTCGGGCCGTTCGAGCCGGCGGAGGTCGGCGAGGTCCTCACCCTCGGCCTGCACCGGCGCCCGTTCGTGCGCGGGCTCGTGCTGGCGGCGGGCCGGCCCGTCGAGGGCGCCGAGGTCCGGCTGGAGCCGCTCGCGATCGATCCGGGGAGCACGCGCCTCCGCGTGTTCCCGAGCCCGGCACGCACCGATGCTCGCGGCGAGTTCCAGGTCCGGGTGGACGAGCCCGGGACCTTCCAGGCGCGTGTCTTCCACCCGCAGCACGGGCTCGGGCGGAGTGGCCCGTGGACGGTCGAGCCGGAGCGCGACCTCGCGGGGCTCACGCTCGAGCTCACCGAGCCGGCGGGCGCGATCGCCGGACGCGTCGTGCTGCCCGTGGGCCGGCAGCCGGAGGAGGTCGCGATCCGCATCGGAGACCGCACGCGCACCCTGGACGCGGAGGGGAGCTTCACGCTGCCCGGGCTCGAGCCGGGCCTGCACGTGCTCCAGCCCGTACAGGGAAAGCCCGGCGCGGCCCTGGGTGCCTGGACCTGGACCAACGCCGCTCCGCTCGGGTGGCTCACGCACGAGCTCGCGCTCCTGGTCGAGGTGCGGTCCGGAGGCACGAGTGAGGCCGTGCTCGACCTCGTCACGCCACCGCCGGTGCGCCTCGCGGGCCGGATCGAGGTCGGCGTGGAGGTGAGCGACGCGACCGGCTTCGGCAACTTCGAGCCGCAGGGAGTGCGCTTCGACGGCGCCGCGCGCGACGAGGGTCGGGCGCGGCTGCGCGCGGGCGGCGCGTTCGCGGCGGGGTTCGGCGGGCCCGGAGCGCGGAGGCTGCGAGTCGAGCTCTTGCTCGAGCCGGATCTCGCCTGCTGGAGCGTGAGCGACGAGGTCGTGCTCGCGCCGGGCGATAACCGCTGGGACCTCGCGCTCGTCCCCGGGAAGCTGCGGCTGGTGATGGACGGCGCGCCCGGCGAGGAACTCGAGCTCTCTCCGCAGCCCGTGCTGCGCTGGAACGATGGGAGCCGCGCCATCGAGGTCGGTGCGCGCATCGGCGGACTGGCGCAGGCGTCGCCCGGGACGCTGCTCTACGAGGCCGTCCCGCCCGGCCGCGTGCGCTTCGTGCTCGGTCCCGGGGGCACCGAGTTCGAGGCCTTCGTCCGCCCGGGCGAGACGACCGAGTTTCGCTTCCCCGCCTCGGCCCGTGCCGAGCTGCGCGCCGCCTTCGACGTGCGCGCCTCGGGGCTGGTGGCACCCTCCTACCTCGGGGATCAGGGCTTCTACTAGGCCCCATGCGCCGAGCGACTCAGATCGTCGGCAGCTCAATCGGGCTCGCCATTGAGCGAGCGAGCACGCTCTGACGCGCCCGTCGGGGCCCCGCCGCTGGGCCGTGGCCTTGCGCCGGACCGTGGCGCCGTGCAGCCGAGCTCTCGAGGCTCCACGCGGTCCGGAGGCGCGCGGGTCGGGCCGACAGGCCCGAGCCGCGCGGGATCGGCTCCGTCGCGGGATGGGTGCTGAGTCAGAGCCGCGCTGAGAAAAAATCGAGAGTGCGCGTACGAACCGAGAGTGCTCTGGATCTGGACTCGCATGAAGCCCAGATCCCGCACCAAGGCCAGGCAGAGCGAGTTCAGATTCCTCAACCGCGGCGGCAAGCGTCGCGGCGCCGGGCGGAAGCCGAAGGGAAAGCGCGCGGGCGTCTCGCACGCGACACGGCCGAAGCTCTCGAAGCACGAGCCGGCGCTCGTCACGCTCCGGCTCGTCGCGGGACTACCCACGCTGCGGATGGACGACACCCACGAGCTGATCCGGCACCTGTGCTCGGAGTACCACGCCCCCGACGCCCCTTTCCGCGTCGTCGAGTACTCGGTGCAGTCGAACCACATGCACGTGATCGTCGAGGCGAACGATCAGCGCGCCCTCGCGGCAGGCATGAACAGCTTCGCCAGCCGCCTCGGCAAGCGCCTGAACAAGCTCTGGAAGCGCCGCGGGCCCGTCCTGGCCGACCGCTACCACTCCGAGCCGCTCAAGAGCCCGCGCCAGGTGCGCAACGCGCTCGTCTACGTGCTCCAGAACGCCAGGAAGCACGGGTGCTGGGACGCGCGCGTGCCGGACGTCTACTCCTCGGGGCCCGACTTCGACGGCTGGCTCGAGACGGGTGCCATTTCAGACCGACGCCTGGCCGCGCCGCGCACCTGGTTGCTGCGCCTCGGCTGGCGCCGGCACGGTCTCATCGCGCTTCACGAGCGTCCGGCGCGCGCCGCATGACCCTCGCCATCGCACGCACCGTCACCAGGCCCGCTGTCTCGCTCGCCCGCTGGGGTTTCCCTCCCCGTGACACTCTTCCGGCCCACTCCCGTGCGGTCGGGCTCTCGAAGGGCGCCAGGCGGTCCGGACGCCCCGCGAGCGCGCGAAGCGCGCGCTCCGGACCGCCTGGCG
>DASVAP010000268.1:0-4217 GCA_036376275.1 Planctomycetota bacterium
GTCGAGCACGAGCGTCGAGGGGCGCTCGGCGCGCAGCAGCGGCGGCAGGACGGTCTGCAGCACGAGCAGCGTGCTGCCCGCCGAGCCGATCGCGAACTCGAAGTCGCCGCCGCGCACGGGGCCGGGCCGCAGCACGACCTCCGTGCTGCCGAGCTCGCCGCCCTCGAACGCGCCGCCCGAGATGGCCGCCGCCGCGCGCAGGGCCGTCAGGTGCTGGCGCAGCAGCCCGGGCTTCCCACGCCCGGCGCGCACGTTCACGACGCGCACCGGGCGCCCCAGGGCCACGGAGAGCGACAGGGCCGAGCGCAGCACCTGCCCCCCGCCCTCGCCCATGCGCCCGTCGATCGTCAGGAGTTCCATGCTGATCCAGCCTGGGCGCTCAGCCCTTCACGCACACGACCTGGCGCAACGTGTGCACGACCTCGACCAGATCCGCCTGGGCGGCCATGACCGCGTCGATGTCCTTGTACGCCATGGGCGTCTCGTCGATCACCTCGGCGTCCTTGCGGCACTCGACGTGGCGCGTGGCGGCGATGTGGTCGTCGAGCGAGTAGCGGCGCTTGGCCTCGGCGCGCGACAGCAGCCGGCCGGCTCCGTGGCTGCAGGACTCGAAGCTGTCCGGGTTGCCCTTGCCGCGCACGATGAAGCTCTTGGCGCCCATCGAGCCCGGGATGATGCCGAGCTCGCCCAGGCCGGCCCGCACCGCACCCTTGCGCGTGATCCACAGCTCCTCACCGAGGTGGCGCTCGCGCACGACGTAGTTGTGGTGGCAGTTCACCGCCGCGCGGTCGGTCTCGAAGCGCGGGATGCCGCGCAGCTTGCCCAGGGCCTCGATCGCGTTCTCCATCATCACGCTGCGGTTCAGGCGCGCGAACTCCTGGGCCCAGCCGACGGCCTCGACGTAGTCGTCGAAGTGCCGCGTGCCCTCGCGCAGGTAGGCGAGGTCGGCGTCCGGCAGGCTCCCGAGCGCCGCCTCCATGTCCTTCTTGGCGCGCTCGATGAAGATCGTCGCGATCTGGTTGCCGATCCCGCGCGAGCCGGAGTGCAGCATCACCCACACGCGCTCGCTCTCGTCCAGGCACACCTCGAGGAAGTGGTTGCCCGTCCCGAGCGTGCCCAGGTGGTTCACGTGGTTCGCCTTCTCGAGCGAGGGGTAGCGCTCGCACAGGCGCTCGAAGCCCTGCGCCAGGTGCGCCTTCCACAGGTTGCCGACGCGCTTCGGGATCTCCCACCAGGCGCCCTTGTCCTTCCTGCCGCCGTGGGCCGTGCGCCCGTGCGGCACGTTGCGCTCCAGGGTGCCGCGCAACGGCTTCAGGTCGTCCGGCAGGTCGCCCGCCGTTAGCGTCGTGCGCACGGCGCACATGCCGCAGCCGATGTCGACCCCGACCGCGGCCGGGATGATCGCGCCCCGGGTCGGGATCACCGAGCCGATCGTCGCACCCATGCCCCAGTGCACGTCCGGCATGACCGCCACGTGCCCGTGAACGACGGGGAGGCCGGCCGTGTTGCGCAGCTGCTCGCGCGCGTTGTCGGCCAGCTCCACGCCGCGCGTCCAGGCCTTGATCGGCACGCCGGGCGACTCGATCTCCTCGTAGCTCGACGTGGGGGTCGTCTTGGGGGTCGTCATGGTCGGTTCCTCTTGTAGCGATTCGGGCGGTCGGGGGGAGGGTCAGGAGCGCCCCGGGCCGGCGGGGCGCGGGTCGAGGGCCCGGTCCAGGCCCAGCACCAGCGTGTTGTGCGTGCTCTCGGCCGCGCGCTCCGCCAGCGCCAGCACCTTCAGGCGCTCCAGCCCCTCGTGCTCGCGCAGGAGACGGGCGGCATTGGCCAGCTGGCGCAGGGCCGCCGCCTCGCCGCGCGCGCGCTCCAGGCCCGCCAGGGCGGCCGCGCGGGCGCGCGCCACCTCGCCGAAGGCCTTCTTGAGCTCGCCGCCGACGATCACGTCCTGGACCGCGGCCTCGAGCAGCTCCAGCCCGACGCGCGCCAGGGCCGCGCGCAGCGGCTCGGCGACGCGCTGGGACAGGGCCGCGCGGCTCTCCAGCAGCTCCTCCAGCTCGAACAGCGGCAGCGCCGCGCGCAGGGCGAGCTGCGCCTCGACGTGCACGTGGTCCGCCAGGCTCGCCACCGCGTCGCGCGTGCGCAGCGGATCGGCCACGCGGTGGCGCAGCAGGAGCGAGAGCTTCACCGGTACGCGGTCGCGCGTCAGCAGCTCCTGGCCGCCGATGCGGGTCAGGCTCTCGCGCAGGTCGAAGCGCTCGACGCGCAGGTCCCCGCCCAGGAAGCGGTGCACGCCGGCCTCCAGGCGCCCGAGGTCGCGGCCGTTGCGCGTCGCCAGCACGGCCTCGTGCGGCTCGACGACGAGGCGCGTGATCCAGGCGCTGGTGAAGGCGCGCAGGAAGACCAGGACGACGATCAGGGCGATCAGCACGATCAGGGCGGTCTGGAAGCTCATGGCAGGGTTCCTTCAGGGTGTCCGGCCGCCCCTCCCTGACCGCGGCGGGGGGGCGGGGGCGCGGCGCTCGCTCGAGCGCTGCCCGCAAGGCCCCCTCGGCGCATCCGGCGAGGGAGGGGCGACCAGACCAGGTGTGTTGTCACCACGGACCGTCCCGCGCCCGGAAGGACGCGTTGCGAGGCGACGTGCGGGACCGTCCGGCGGATCGCCTTCGGGCCGCTGCCTCGCGTGGACGCCAGTGACCCTATGGCGAGCGCGATGCCTGCCCCGAAGCCGGTGGGGCCTGGACAGGTGCAACCCCTTGTCGAGTGCAGATTTGCGCTCGTCGAATGGGCCCCTTGCCGGGCCGGGCGATCCCCTCACCGACCGCAAGAGGCGAGACCGTTGGATAAGGTCTTATCCATCTGGCATGGCCTCCCGCCCGACCGTCGTCGTCGGCCTCCTGGGCACGCGTCTCGACGCGCCGCCCCACGCGGAGCGCTGGGACCACTGGCGCCCGACGGTCAGCCTGTTCCAGCACGAGGACCTCGAGCCGGCGCGCCTGGTGCTCCTGGCCGACCGCAAGGCGGGCAAGCTGGCCGAGAAGCTGGCGGCCGACGTGTGCTCGGTCTCGCCGGGGACCGTGGTCGAGCACGCCCCGCTCCACTTCCGCGACCCCTGGGACTTCGCCGAGGTCTACGCCGTCCTGCGCGCCTTCGCCGACGCCTACCCGTTCGACCCGGAGCGGGAGGACTACCTGGTCCACATCACGACCGGCACGCACGTCATCCAGATCTGCCTCTTCCTCCTGGTCGAGACGCGCCGCATCCCCGGGCGCCTGATCCAGAGCTCCCCACCGCGCGGCAAGGCGCGCGCCTCGGATCCGGGCAGCTACTCGATCATCGACCTCGACCTCTCGCGCTACGACCAGCTCGCGGCGCGCTTCGAGGCCGAGCGCCGCGAGGGGGTCGACCTCCTGAAGGGCGGCATCGCGACGCGCAACGCCGCCTTCAACGCCCTGGTGGGCCGCATCGAGGAGGTCGCGCTGCGCTCGCGCGAGCCGATCCTGCTCACCGGTCCGACCGGCGTCGGCAAGACCCAGCTCGCGCGCCGCATCCACGAGCTCAAGCGCCGCGCCCACCAGGTGGACGGGGCCCTGGTCGAGGTCAACTGCGCCACGCTGCGCGGCGACCAGGCGATGAGCGCGCTCTTCGGGCACGAGAAGGGCGCCTTCACCGGTGCCGTGGCGCGCCGCGACGGCCTGCTGCGCGCGGCCGACCGGGGGCTCCTGTTCCTCGACGAGATCGGCGAGCTCGGTCTCGACGAGCAGGCCATGCTCCTGCGCGCCCTGGAGGAGCAGACCTTCCTGCCGCTCGGCAGCGATCGCCCGGTCTCCAGCCGCTTCCAGCTCCTGGCCGGCACGAACCGGCGCCTGCACGAGGCCGTGGTCGCCGGACGCTTCCGCGAGGACCTCCTGGCGCGCATCGAGCTGTGGACCTTCGAGCTACCGGCCCTGCGCGAGCGCCCGGAGGACCTGGAGCCGAACCTCGACTTCGAGCTGGAGCGCCTGCAGCGCGACGGCGGGCGGCGCGTGACCTTCAACAAGGAGGCACGCGCGCGCTTCCTGGCCTTCGCCGCGGCCCCGAGCAGCGCCTGGCGCACGAACTTCCGCGACTTCAGCGCGACCGTCACGCGCCTCGCGACGCTCGCCGCCGACGGGCGCGTGCGCGTGGAGCTGGTCGAGCAGGAGATCGAGCACCTGGAGCGCAAGTGGGCGCGCCACGCACCG
>DASVAP010000354.1:0-2294 GCA_036376275.1 Planctomycetota bacterium
GCCGGCAGCGCGCGCCCGTCGTCGATGTCCGGCGGGAACGTCCAGGCCGGCGCTCCCGGGACCAGCCACTCGCGCGCGTAGAAGAGCTGCGCCAGCTCCTCGGCGCCGCGGTTCGTGAGCGTGACGGTCAGCACGACCAGCTCGCCCTCGCGCGCCAGCGCCGTCTCGACCTCCAGCGCCCCGGCGCGCGCGCGCGCGACGTCCGGCCTCGGCCCGGGGCGGACCTGGACCTCCGTCCGGCCGGCCCAGTCCGACGCCAGAGCGCTCCCGACGTACTCGCGCGGGCCGCCGCCGTCGCGGTAGTGCACGCCGTACCACTCGGTCCAGCCCTCGCCGAGGACCACCCGCGGCCCGTCGACCGTGTGCAGCCCGGCGCGCGGGATCGTGCGGAGCGCCCCGCTCGGCGCGAGCGCGACCTCGCGCGCGGGCTCGGCCCGTGCGGGGGAAGGCGGCGGGGCCGATTGCGGCGCGGAGGGCCCGGCGGCGAGGAGCGCGAGGAGGAGGAGCATCGCGGGGCGAGTATAGACCCACCGCGCCGGCGCGGGTCGGAAGGGAAGTGCACCCGAGACCCGGCGCGGCGCGTCCCTACACTGGTGCCGAATGAGGACCCCGAGCCAGGCGCGCGCATGAGCGCGCCGAGCGGCCAGGCGCCGCAGCCCGCGGTCCGGGCCCGGCCGCGCCGGAGGGGACGCCGTCTCGCGCTCGGCGCCCTCGCCGTGCTGCTCACCCTGCTCGCCTGCGAGGGCGGCCTGCGCCTGCTGCTCTTCGGTCCGGCACCCTTCGCCGCGCTCGGCGCGGACCTGCGCCGGCCGCGGCGCTTCGCGGAGGACACGGAGGAGCTCTACTGGACCCTGACCTGCACCTGGACCTCCGTGCCGGCCTACGCGCGTCGCCCGGCGGACGCTGACCCCCTGCTCGGCTGGCGCGACCCGCGCATCGCTTCCGGGACGTACGCGCACCGCGACGAGGCCCGCGTCGGCGCGCGCCGCCCGGTGCTGCTCTACGGCGACTCCTTCGCCGCCTGCCACGGCCAGCTCGAGCGCTGCTGGGACGTGCAGCTCGAGGAGGACGAGCTGGCGCGCGAGCTCGCGCTGCTCGACTACGGCGTCAGCGGCTACGGCTTCGACCAGATCACGCTGCTGGTCGAGGAGAGCCTCCCGCGCTGGCTCGCGCACCGCCCGCTGGTGCTGATCGGCGTCCTGGTGGACGACGACCTGAACCGCACCGGCCAGCGCCTGCGCCAGGCGCCCAAGCCCTGGTTCACGCTCGAGCCCGGCGCGAATGGCCCGCAGCTCGTCTACCACCCGCCGGCCGCCGCGACCGTGAACGCCTTCCTCGCCGCGAACCCGCCGCGCTCGGCGAGCTGGCTCGCGCGCAGCCTCCTGAGCTCGCGCCTCGTGCCGGACGCCTGGCGCCGCAGCCTGCTGGGCCTGGACGAGCACCAGGCCCGCACCGTCGAGATCGCGCGCGCCCTGATCGTGCGCCTGCACGCCTTCCTCGCCGCGCGCGAGGTCGAGCACGCCTTCGTGCTGTTCCACGGCCGCGCCTCGGTCCGCCTCGATTCCTACGGCTGGGAGGAGCCGCTGCTCCTGGCCGAGCTCACGCGCCTCGGCATCCCCTGGGTCAGCACGCGCACCGCCTTCCGCGAGGACATGGCCGCCACGGGCCGCACCCTGCTCGACTACTTCGCGCTCGAGGGCCGCGCGCGCCCGCACTACGGACCGACGGGCATGCAGGTCGCCTTCCGCGCCATCCGCCGCGCCCTGGTGGGCGAGTTCGAGGGGCCGGGCGACGGGTGAGGTCGAGGCCAGGCCTCAGGGCCCGCACCCTACTCGTTCCGCGCCAGCGCCTCCGCGACCGTGCGCACGCGCGCGCAGTCCGGATCGAGCGCACGCGCCTCGGCCAGGTCGCGCTCGGCCGTCACCCGTCGCGCGGCGCAATCCTCGCTCGGCAGGCTGCCCTCGACAGGTTACCCTTCCCTCCGCGCCCCCCGCGTCCCTCCCGCGCCTCCGCGGTCCGACGGCACGCGAGAAACCGCAGAGCACCACGGAGCCAGGAAAGACCGAAGCATGATCCAGCTCGCCCACGGCAAGAACGTGCTCGGTACGGCGCTCACCGAGTGCTGCCGCGACCCGCTGACCGGGTTCTACCGTGACGGGACCTGCCGCACGGGCGCGGACGACCACGGCGTGCACACGGTCTGCGCGCGCATGACGGCCCAGTTCCTGGCCTTCTCGAAGGCGCGCGGCAACGACCTCTCGACGCCGCGCCCGGGCTTCCCCGGCCTGAAGCCG
>DASVAP010000369.1:0-8505 GCA_036376275.1 Planctomycetota bacterium
CGTCCCTGGCAGGTCCCGGCGGTGGGCGGAGCGGCGCGGTGAGCGGCGCGGTGCGGGACGGGCGGTCGGCCGCGCGCGCGCGGCGCGTGACGTGGCTCCTCTGTCTGCTCGCGCTCGGGCTGGCGCTGCGCGCGCTGCTCCTGCTCGAGAGCCGGCGCGTCGCGCTGGGAGCCGTGCTGGGCGGCACGCTGGACGGTCTGCGCCTTGGCCTGGGCCTCGCTGCGGGGCTCGCGCTGGCGGCCGCGTGGCGCGCACACGCCGGCGCGGGGCCGGCAGGGCTCGCCGGGCTCGCGCGCGGGCTGGTCGTCGTCGCCGTGCTCGGCTGGCTCGCCTTCGTCGCCCTCGTCGAGCCCTTCCAGCGGCTGTGGCTCGAGCTGGGCCTGGGGCTCGCGGCCGGGGTCTGGGCACTCGGGCTGCTGCTCGGGCCCGCGCTGCGGCGCCGGCCGCGCCTCGGGCGCGCGCTCGACCTCGGTGCCTTCGCGCTGTGCCTCGGCCTGCTCGGGCTCGAGCTCGGCCTGCGCGCCTGGGCCCGGGTCTGGCCGACGGCCCTGAATGCGCGTCCCGGCGCGGCCCCGCGCGAGCTCGTGGCGCGCCATCGCTGCGCGCCGGGCCTCGTGCGCTTCGGCTTCGCCTGCAACCGCCGCGGCTACTACGACGAGGAGTTCGAGCCGCGCGCGCCCGGCGACGAGCGGCCGCGCATCGTCGCCATCGGCGACTCCTTCCACGTGGGCATGGTGCCGCACGCCTGGCACTTCACGACCCTGACCGAGGAGCGGCTCGCCGCCGAGATCCTCAACCTGGGCGTGCCCGGGATCGGTCCGCCCGAGTACCTGAGCCTGCTGGTCGAGGAGGGGCTGGCGCTCGAGCCGGACCTCGTGCTGATCAGCGTGTTCGTCGGCAACGACCTGAACGTGCCCGACGTCCTGGCCGAGCGCTCCGACGCGGCGCTGCGCGCCTGGTTCCAGCGCGACCAGGTGCTGCTCTTCGTGCTGCCCGCGCGCTGGGCGCGCCTGCGCGCGCAGGGCGCGTTGCGCCCCGGCCCCGACCTGGCCGCGTCCGGCGCGCGGCCCATGGACCGGGCCGGGGCGGCGCAAGCCTTCCCCTGGGTGCTCGACCCCGCGCTCGAGGAGCCGACCTACTCCGAGGAGACCTTCCTGTGGATCGAGACCACGCGCGCGCTCGACCTGTGCGCCGGCGTCCCCCCCGCGCTCGAGCTGCTGCGGCGCTCGCTCCGGGCCGCGCAGCGCGCGGCGGGGGACGTCCCGCTGTGCGTGCTGCTCATCCCGGACGAGTTCCAGGTCGAGGACGAGCTGTGGGAGCGCGTCCAGCGCGCGGCCGGCCGGGCGCTCGACCGCGATGCACCGCAGCGGCTCGTCACGGCCTGGCTCGCGGAGCAGGGCATCCCTTGCCTCGACCTCCTGCCGGTGCTGCGCGCGGTCCCGCCGGGCCCGGACGGGCGCCGGCACCTCTACCACCTGCGCGACACGCACTTCAACGCGCGTGGCAACCACCGGACGGCCGAGGCGCTGGCCGAGTTCCTGGCGAGGCGACCCTGAGCGCGATCCGTCAGTGCACCACCCAGCCCACGCCGAAGCCGAAGCTGAAGGGCGAGGGGTGCGGATGCGGCTCGACGCGCGTGAAGCTCTTGGTCCAGTTCCAGCGCCCGCCCTGCAGGCGCGAGGAGAGCGTCAGGGTGGAGAGCTCGTAGCTCGCGAGGCCGGCTCCGGGGGGCAGCGGGAAGACGAGGTCGAAGGTCGCCGAGTCACCGGGCTCGACCAGCACCGGCAGCGCCTCGATGCGCGCCAGCCCGAAGGAGACGAGCGCGCCGTCGAGCAGCTCGAACTCGGCCGGGACGAGCGTGAAGGGCGTCGGCCCCGGGTTCTCGACGCGCGCGCGGAAGATCAGCTCGAGACCGCTCTCCGGCTCGGCCAGGCCGAGCCAGGCCTGCACGACGCGCGCCTCCAGGCCGCCGTCCTCGCCGCGCAGGTCGGCGTCCTGGACCTCCGGCACGAGCTCGAGGCTCGGCGTGGAGGCACAGGCGGCGCTCGCGGCGACCAGCAGCAGGCCCGCGAGCGTGCGCAGCCAGGAGGGCGCGTTCATGGCGTCCCCCAGGATCGGCTGCGCCCCGGTCCCGGGGGAAGCGCCGGCCGGATTCCGGGTGCGCGTGCTCGCTCCCGGGCCCACCGTCCGCCGCGGGAGGAGCGCTCCGTACACTGTTCCAATGCTGCCGAACCGCTGCGCTCCCGCCCTGCTGCTCGCCTTCCTCGCCGGTGCCTGCGATCGCACCAGCCAGGCCGGCGGGCCCGAGGAGGTCGCGAAGGCCGAGGCGGAGGTGCCCGAGGCCGTGCGCGCCACCGCGCGGCGCGTGTGCCAGCTCCTCGGCCCGGCCCGCACGGGTCGCTGGGCCTGGGACGAGGAGAGCGGCGACTGGGAGGTCGAGCTGCTCGGCCTCGCGCGCCAGGCCGAGCTCGACATCCTCACGGACGGCACCTTTTCCGAGCTCGAGCTGGCGCACACCTTCGCCGAGATCCAGGCCGTGCTGCCCGAAGTGGCCGAGACGATCCGCCAGAAGTGCCACGCCGAGGACGCCTTCATCGAGCTCTCCCTGCGCAGCGAGGCGCACCTCGCCCCGCTCCTCGAGCTCGAGCCCGCCTGGGCCCGCGATGCCGTGGTGCTCGAGTTCCAGTGCAAGAGCGGCCGCGACTTCGAGCTCGACGCGCGCCGGATGATGCTGGAAGCCGCCCACGACGACCTCGAGGCGCCCCGCTGACCCCTGCGGGCCGTGCGGAGGGTCGCGCGGCATACGGAACAGGGAGCTCGAGGAACGGGAAGCGCGCCGCCGAGGGCGTCGCGGCGAGCGTGGCCCACCCGGACCGCGCTCGCGCGGTTACCCTGACCCGCGCCTCCGGTAGCGCTGGAGGAACCGTGGAGGTGGCCGACTGAAGCACGCTCGGATGGGACTGGTGCTCGCCTGCGGTGCGGGCCTCTTGCTGGTCGCCTGGCTCGCGCGCGGCGAGCGCGGGCTCGGGCGCGTCGCGGCCCAGACCCAGGAGTCCCGGGCCGGGAACGGGCGCGCACCCGCCGAGCTGAGCGCGGTACCGGCCTCCATCGAGCCCGCCACCGCGCCGGAGGAGGCGCGGCGCGAGCCGGCCGCCGAGCGGACCGCGGCGCAAGCGGAGCCGGAGGAGACCGCGCGCGCGGGCCCGGTCGTGGTGCGCGTGCAGCTCGCGCTGGAGTCCGGCGAGCCGCGCTCCTTCGCCGGCTGGAAGGTCGAGGCCCAGAGCTGGATCGAGGCCACGGGCGCGGTCTTCCCGCACGAGCGCGCGGCCGACGCCGCCGGGCGCGCCGAGTTCCGCTTCCCGGGCTTCGTGCACATCGACTGGCTGCGCTGCGTGCCGCCAGCGGAGACGGGGCTCGCCCTGGCCTATGCCGAGCACCACGTCGACCTCGACCCGGGCGAGAGCCTGAGCGAGACGCTCACGCTCGCGCCGGGCGGCGTGCTGGTCGCGCGCGTGCTCGATCTGGCCGGCAACCCCGTGGCCGGCGCGCGCGTGCACGCCTTCGCCGACGGCGGCTGGGAGCTCGCGCCCTGGCAGCCGGGCATGGCCCAGGCGGCGAGCGGCGCGGACGGGACGGTCGAGCTGCCGCCGCTGCCCGGAGGCACCTGGGCCCTGGCGGTCGAGCCCACGGACTGGCTTCAGGTCGAGCCCGCCTCGGGCGACCGGCGCGGTCGCGGGGAGCTGGAGCGCGGGGCGCGCCTCGAGATGCACGAGCTGCTCGTGGCGCCGCTGGCCCAGGCGCGCGTGCGCGTGCTGGACGCCGCCGGACGTCCGGTCGTGGCCGCCGGAGTCGAGACCGCCCCGCTCGAGCTCGCGCAGCCGGGCCTGGCGGCGCGCGAGCGCGCGGAGCCCGACGCCCTGGCGGTCTTCCTCGGGCGCGCCGAGCCGCGCGTCGAGGGCTCCGACGTGCGGCGCTGGCCCCATGGCGAGCTCTACTGGACGACCGACGAGCGCGGCGAGGCGCGCGTGCTCGGCGTCGCCGGACGCTGGTCCGTGCTCGTCCATGCGCCCCTCGGGACCGGTACGGGCGAGGACGAGAGCCTGCAGGCCGAGCTCCAGCTGCCGGGACCCGACCTGACGGTGCGCGTGCCGGGGGCCCTGGCCGAGCTGCGCGGGCGCATCGTCGACGAGGGAGGACGGGCGCTCGAGCGCGTCACGATCGGCCTGGTGCGCGGCGACGACGACGACTGGAGCGGCGAGGCCGAGAGCGCGGAGGACGGCACCTTCCTGCTGCGCGGGCTGCCGCGCGGACGCGAGTACGTGCTCTCGCTGTGGGAGCGTGCGCACCTGCCCGTGCGCACGAGCGTGTGGGTCGGTGGCGACGTGGACGCGGGCACGCTCGAGCTGCGACGCGCGCACACGCTGCGCGTGCACCTGGTGGACACGAACGGCGCGCCGGTCGCGCAGAAGCCGCTGGCGATCGTCGCCCGGCGCCCGCGCGCGCCCCTGCGTCCGGACGAGGAGGCCTGGTTCGCGCAGCGCTCGCGCATCAGCCGCTCGACCGACCAGGAGGGCCGGGCGGAGTTCGGGCAGCTCCCCGCCGGCGAGGTCGAGCTGACCCTGAGCCTGCCCTTCGCCGGGCCACCGGACGCCCAGGGCAACACGCCGATCCAGCAGCGCGTGTTCAAGACCTGGGTCGTGCCCGTGAGCGCCGAGGAGCAGCGCCTCGAGGTCGACCTCACCGGCTACGCCGCGCCCGTGCCGCGCCAGGCGCCCTCGCACCGCGGCGTCGTCGTGGACGCGCGCAGCGGCGCGCCGCTGGCGGGGGCCTGGGTCGTGCTGCGCTTCCCGAGCTGGGTCCAGCAGGCGCGCACCTCCGCGGACGGACGCTTCCGCCTCGGCGCCCCGCAGCAGGGCTCCCACGGGCTGGTCGCGCTGCACCCCGGCTACCTGCCGTTCGAGGTGCCCGCCCAGGACTGGGCCCCGGGCGTGAACGAGCACCGCCTCGCGCTGCTGCCCGGTCCGCCGCCGCTCGAGTTCGAGTTCCTCGACCGCGAGGGCGAGCGCCTGCCGCGCGCGGACGTCATCCTGACGGCTCCGGACGGCGCGCGGCTGCTGACCGTGGTGCGCACGGGCGGCAGCCCGTTCCTGCTCCACGGCCAGCGATTCGGCACCACCGGGAGCCTGGTGTTCGAGAGCCTGTCGCCCGGTCCGCTGCGCTACGCGCTCTCGGTCGGCGGGCACGAGCTCGGCAGCGGCACGCTCGACGCGGGCGCCACCTCGGGGCCCGTGGCCGTGCGCCTGGAGCGCTCGCTCGCCGAGCTGCGCCGCACGCTCGAGGAACTGGCCGAGGACGAGTAGGCGCGCAGGCGAAGGTCAGCGCGCCGCCGGGCGCGGCGGCAGGCCGGCGCGGATGCGCGCGGAGAAGTCCGGCGCGTCGCCGGCGGCCTGCGCGGCGGCGGTGACGTCGCTGCGCGCGCGCAGCTCCGCGAAGGGGAGCGAGGTGTCCACCTGCCCGCGGAGGTAGAGGAGCTCCTCGGCCTTGCCGTTGATCAGGATGCGCCAGTCCCAGGGGTGGGCGCGGCCCAGCTCCGCGGCGTGCAGGCGGATCGAGGTCGTGCAGTTCTGGGTCATGGCGTTGTACCAGGCCGGCTCGACGGCCAGGTGCTCGACGCGTGCCGCGTAGGAGCGCAGCAGCGCGCGCGCCACCTCCGGCGCGACGTCCAGGCGGTAGAGCCGCACGCGCTCGCCGCGCACGTTCGTGCGCACGCCGACCAGGTCGCGCTCGTCGCCGACCACGTAGTAGAGCTCGAACTGCCGAAAGAACCCGCGCACGGCCGAGTAGCCCTCGCCGACCTCCTTGCGCGTCTCGATCGAGATCGCCAGGTGCCGGCCGTCCGCGAACTCCCAGGAGAGGATCGTGTGCACGATCCACTTCTCGCCCCAGTCGCACACCAGCAGGTCGAGGCCCGTCACCTGCGCCAGGTCGTAGCCGCGCTCCTCCCAGCGCGCCTCGAAGTCCGTCTCGCTGCGGTAGCGGAAGTCGCGCACGTTCGTGACCTCGAGGCGCTCGCCCGCGAGGCGCATGCGCGGCAGCGCGCGCACGTCCGGCAGCCACTCGCGCTCGTTGCTCGGCGCGATCGTCAGCCACCCGCCGAGCACCAGCAGGAAGAGCCCGAGGGCCGCCAGCCACCCGCGCGGCCACGGCCGCAGGCGCACGAGCAGGACCAGCGAGGCGAGCGCGTAGAGCACGGCCGCGACGCGTCCAGGACCGTCGAGGGACAGCGCCAGGCAGCCCCAGGAAATGGCCGGGAGCAGCAGCAGCACGAGCGTGCCGCGGCCCAGGAGGCGGAGGGCGCTGCGGTACCCGCTCCGGTCGGGCGCCGGCGGAGCGAGGGGGCCCATCGGTGCCTCCAAGCTAGCTTCCGCGCTCGGCGACGTCCGCTTTCCACGCCCCGCCGCCGCGCCCGGCGGGGATTCGGCCGCCCCGCCCTCCTCAAGCCCGGCCCGGCGTGCGAAGCTGCTCGACTCGGCCGACCCGGCCCGAGCCGCCATGACCGATCCCGAGCCCGCTCCGTCCGCTCCGTCCGACCCCATCCAGCCCGACCCCACGGGCGTCGCCTCCGCCACCTTCGCCGCCCTGGGGCTCGCGCCCGAGCTGGTCGCGACCCTGGCCGAGCTCGGCTACGAGGAGCCGACCCCGATCCAGCGCGAGGCGATCCCGCCGCTGCTCGCCGGGCGCGACCTCCTGGGGCAGGCGGCGACCGGCACGGGCAAGACGGCGGCCTTCGCGCTGCCGCTGCTGCAGGTCGTGGTGCGCGGCGAGCCGCGCGCGAACCACCCGGGCGCGCTCGTGCTCGTGCCGACGCGCGAGCTCGCCATGCAGGTGGCCGAGGCGATCCACCGCTATGGCAAGGCGAAGCGCGCGACGGTCCTGCCGATCTACGGCGGGCAGCCGATCGGCCAGCAATTGCGCGTGCTCGACCGCGGGGTCGAGGTCGTCGTCGCGACGCCGGGGCGCGCGCTCGACCACCTGAACCGCGGCTCGCTGAGCCTCGACTCGGTGCGCCTGGTCGTGCTCGACGAGGCCGACGAGATGCTCGACATGGGCTTCGCCGAGGACATCGAGGCGCTGCTGGGCGCCGTCCAGGGGCCGCACCAGACGGCGCTCTTCTCGGCCACCCTGCCGCCGCGCATCCGCGCCATCGCGAAGCAACACCTGAAGGACCCGGTGCGCATCGCGATCGAGCGCGAGCGCCCGGCCCAGGGCGAGGTCCCGCGCGTGCGCCAGGTGGCCTACGTCGTGCCGCCGGCCCACCGGCTGGCGGCGCTCGGGCGCGTGCTCGACATGGAGCAGCCGACCTCGGCCATCGTCTTCTGCCGCACGCGGGTCGAGGTCGACGAGCTGTGCGAGGCCATGAACGCGCGCGGCTACCGGGCCGAGGCGCTGCACGGCGGCTTCGCGCAGGAGCAGCGCGACCGCGTGATGAAGCGCTTCCGCACGGAGAAGACCGACGTGCTGGTCGCCACGGACGTGGCCGCGCGCGGGCTCGACATCGAGCACGTCTCGCACGTCGTGAACTATGGGGCTCCCAGCGACCCCGACGACTACGTGCACAGGATCGGCCGCACGGGCCGCGCCGGGCGCGAGGGCGTCGCGATCACCTTCCTGGCCCCGCGCGAGCGACGCCTGCTGGAGAACATCCGCCGCGCGACGGGCCAGCGCGTGGAGCTCGAGACGCTCCCGACCGTGGCCGACCTGCGTCACCGGCGCCTCGAGCTCACGCGCGCCTCGGTGCAGGAGAGCGCCGCCGCCGGCGGGCTCGAGCCCTTCCGCGCCCTGGTCGAGGAGCTCGCCAGCGAGCTCGACCCGCTCGACGTCGCCGCCGCCGCCGTCAAGCTCGTGCACGAGGCCACCCACGCCGCCTCGGAGGCCGACGAGAAGGACATCGAGCTCCTGCCGCCGCCGCCGCGCGAGCGCCCGGAGCACGGCGAGCGCCCGCACTGGGGCCACGCTCCCCGTCAGGGTCGCTTCGAGCGCCGCGGACGCGGCCCCGGTCCCGGCGCCCGCGCCGGCTACGAGGGCGCGCGCATCTTCATCGGCGCCGGCCGCATCGACGGTTTGCGGCCGGGCGACCTCGTGGGCGCGATCGCCAACGAGGCCGGCGTCCCGGGCGAGGCCATCGGCGCGATCCGCATCACCGACCGCTTCTCCCTGGTCGAGGTCCCCGCCGACGCCGCCGAGCACGTGATCCAGGCCCTGCGCGGCACGACGCTGCGCGGGAAGAAGGTCAACGTGCGCCGCGACTTGCATTCGTAGCGGGTCCCGGGGTTTCCGGCCTGGCGGTGGGGGCTGATTCTTCGTCTTCGGGGCATTGGGCTCTGGGGAGGGGCTGGCGCTTCTCGGAGTGGGCTCGCCCCCTGGGGCCCCGCCCTCGGCCGTGACCCGCTTGTCCGGCCCGCTGGCGCCCGTGCGGTCGAGCTCTCGAAGGGCGCCAGGCGGTCC
>DASVAP010000383.1:0-14946 GCA_036376275.1 Planctomycetota bacterium
GTGGCCCAGAAGATCGGCATCAGGCCGAAGATGGTGGTGAAGGTCGTCATCAGGCACGGGCGGATGCGCTTCAGGCCGGCCTCGATCACCGCCGCGCGGATCTCGCGCACGGACTCGAACTTCCGGCCCTCGAAGACGCCCTCCAGGTAGGTCGACATGACCACGCCGTCGTCGTCGACCACGCCGAACAGCACCAGGAAGCCGACCCACACGGCGACCGAGAGGTTCACGTCCCACAGGGCCAGCATCACGAAGCCGCCCGAGGAGGAGACCAGCACGCCGAAGAAGATCACCGGTGCCAGCCACCAGCGCCGGAAGGCCAGGAACAGCATCACGAACATGATCGCCAGCGTGATCGGCACCAGGAGCTTCATGCGCGCGGCGGCGCGCACCTGGTTCTCGAACTGGCCGGACCATTCCCAGTAATAGCCCGGCGGCAGGTCGAGCCGGCCCTCGGCCAGGGCCTGGCGCAGGACGCGCTCGGCGTCCTCGACCACCGAGACCTCGTCGCGCTCGCGCGTGTTCATCGTGACGTAGCCGACCAGCAGCCCGCGCTCGCCCTTGATCTCCTGCGGCCCGAGCACGCTGGTGATGCGCGCGAGCTGGGCCAGCGGCACCTGGGCGCCGTCCGAGGAGGGCACGTTGATGCGCTGGATCGCCTCGAGGTCCTCGCGGAAGTCGCGCGCCAGGCGGATGCGGATCGGGTAGCGCTCGCGGCCCTCGACCGATTCCATCAGGTTGAGGCCGCCCAGGGCCATCTCGATCACGTCCTGCACGTCGCGCACGTTCACGCCGTAGCGCGCGATGCGCTCGCGGTCGATCTCGATCTGCAGGTAGGGTTTCCCGACGATGCGGTCGGCGACCACGTCGGTCGCGCCCGGCACGGTGCGCAGGAGCTGCTCGATCTCGAGGCCCACGCGCTCGATCGCGCGCAGGTCGCTGCCGTAGATCTTGACGCCCATCATCGCGCGGAAGCCGGTCTGGAGCATGACCAGGCGCGTCTGGATCGGCTGCAGCCAGGTGGGCAGCACCCCGGGGATCGCGGCACGCTCCTGCATCTCGGCCAGCAGCTCCTCCTTGGTGATGCGCCGTTCCTCCGGCCAGATGCGCGCCAGCGGCGCGCGCAGGAAGCCGGGCCAGCCCGAGAAGAAGCGCTGCACCGGGTGCGTGCGCCACTCCGACTCGGGCTTCAGCAGCACGATCGACTCCACCATGCCGATCGGAGCCGGATCGAGGGCCGAGTCGACGCGTCCGATCTTGCCCACGACGCTGGCGACCTCGGGCACGCTGGCGATGGCGAGGTCCTGCTTGCTGTTGATCTCGATCGCCTGCGAGAGCGCGGCCTGCGGCAGCAGCGAGGGCATGTAGAGCAAGGACCCCTCGTCCAGCGGCGGCATGAACTCGCGCCCCAGCCCCGGCAGGACGCGGCCCTCGCGCAGCACCGCGAGGCCCGCGGCGCGCTCGGCCTCGCGCTCGGCCGGATCCTGGCGTCGCCACAGGAGCCGCGGGCGCTCCTGGCCGCCGGCGTCGCGCACGCGTTGCCAGCGGAGCTGGTCGAGCTCGACCAGCGGGCGCACCGGCTGCGTGCCCGGCGGGGCGAACATCGCGCGCGCGAGCTCGGGCGAGGCCTGCTCGTGCGCGAAGCGGTTCGCCAGCCACTCCAGCGGGTAGAGCGTGCGGTGCACGCCCAGCCACACCGTGAGGCCCGCGAACAGGATCACCAGCGGTGCCAGCAGGAACAGGCGCTTGTGGTCGAGGACCCAGCCCAGGGTCGGCACGTAGGCGCGCGCGATCAGGCGCGAGACGGGGTTGTCCTCCAGCGGCAGGAAGCGCTCGCGCGTCATGCGCGCCACGCACAGGGCCACGCCGACGCCCAGCGCCCCGGCCACCAGCCAGCCGCCCTCGCCGCCGAGCCACGCGGTGAAGACGAAGCGCCCCGCCAGCGCCGCCAGGAGGCCGATCCCGGTCGAGACGAGGACCGTCGTGCGCGCGCGCAGCTCGACGGGGCGGAAGAGCACGGCGCACAGGAACGGAACGACCGTGACCGCCAGCACGACGGAGGCACCGATGGCGAAGGTCTTGGTGTAGGCCAGCGGCTTGAAGAGCTTGCCCTCCTGGTCGGTCAGGAAGAACACCGGCAGGAACGAGACGATCGTGTTCGTGACGGCCGTCAGGATCGGGCGCGCGACCTCGCTGGCGCCGTCGAAGACGAGCCCCAGGTGCCCGCGCTCGCGGCGTTCCACGGGCGTGGCCGCGGCGATCCGGCGGTAGATGTTCTCCGCCATGATGATGCCCATGTCGGACACGTCGCCGATCGCGATCGCCAGGCCCGCGAGCGACATGATGTTGCTGTCGATGCCGAGCTGGTTCATCAGCAGGAACGAGCCCGCCAGCGCCAGCGGCAGGGTCGGCAGCACGGCCAGGGTCGTGCGCACGTGCCACAGGAAGAACAGCACCACCAGGCTGGCGACGAGCGCCTCCTCCAGCAGGGCCTCGCCCAGGGTGTCGAGCACCTCGCGCACGATCGTGGTGCGGTCGTAGAAGGGCACCAGCGCCACGCGCGAGACGCGCCCGTCCGGCAGGTGCTTCTCGGGCAGGCCCGCGGCGAGCTGCGCGAGCTTCTGCTCGACGCGCTGCACGACCTCGCGCGGGTTCTCGCCGTAGCGCATGAGCACCACGCCGCCCACCGCCTCGACCCCGCCCTTGTCCAGGGCCCCGCGGCGGAAGTCCGGGCCGAGCTGCACGCGCGCCACGCTCTCCAGGAACAGCGGCGTGCCGCCCTCCTGGCGGATGACGACGCGCTCGATGTCGGCCAGCGAGCGGATGAAGCCGAGGCCGCGCACGAAGGCCTCGATTCCGTTCGTCTCGACCACCTTGGCGCCGACGTCGATGTTGCTGCGCGTGACCGCCTCGTAGACGTCCTTGATGGTCACGCGGTGCGCGCGCATGCGCTCCGGGTCCAGGTCGATCTGGTACTGCTTGACGAAGCCGCCGATGCTCGCGACCTCGCTCACGCCGGGCACCGACTGGAGCTGGTAGCGCACGTACCAGTCCTGGATCGAGCGCAGCTCGGCCAGGTCGAAGCCCTCGCCCTCGAGCGTGTACCAGTAGACCTGCCCGAGCGCGGTCGCGTCCGGTCCCAGCACCGGCACGACGCCCTCCGGCAGGCGCTGCTGGGCCACGTTCATGCGCTCCAGCACGCGCGAGCGCGCCCAGTAGTAGTCGACCTCGTCCTCGAAGATCACGAAGACCATCGCGAAGCCGAAGCCCGACATCGAGCGGATCGCCTTGACGCCCGGCGTGCCCGTCAGGCTGGTCGTGAGCGGGTAGGTGACCTGGTCGTCGACGTCCTGCGGGCTGCGGCCTTCCCAGTCGGCGTAGACGATCACCTGCTTCTCGCCGATGTCGGGGATCGCGTCGACCGGCGTGTTGCGGAAGGCCCACACCCCGGCCGCGCACAGGCCGAGCATCGCGAGCGTCATCAGGAAGGTGTTCCGGATGCACCAGCGCAGGAGCGCGTCGATCATGGGAGCTCCAGGGTCAGTGCGGGTGCTCGGTGGGCGGCGGCGAGACGTCCTCGCTGCCGTGCGCGTGGGTCGGCGCGGCGTGCAGGCCGCCCGGGTAGAACAGGCTCGGGTGGCCGGTGATCTGGAACTGGCTGTCGATCAGGAAGTTCCCGCGCGTGACGACGCGCTCGCCCGCCTCCAGTCCCGCCAGCACCGGGTAGTAAGCCCCGGCGCGCGGGCCGAGCACGAGCTCGCGCGGCGAGAACAGGCCTCGCGAGTGCTCGACGTAGACGAGCTGGCGCGTGCCGCTGTCGAGCACGGCCGAAGCCGGCACGGCCAGCACGCCGGCGCCGTGCGGTGCGGCGGGCGCGCGCTCCTCGAGGCGCATGTTGCACACCGGACAGCGCCCCGGCTCGGGATAGTCGCGGCTCCCCTCGCACTGCATCGTGCAGTGGTAGCGCGGCGCGAGCGTCTCGGCCGGCGCCACCTCGACCCGCGGCCCGGGGATCTCCTCCAGCGGCATCTCGCAGATCGGGCACGCTCCCTTCTCCGGCACGAGCACCTGCGGGTGCATCGGGCACGTGAACTTGCCCTCGACGCCGGTGGGTGCCGCCTGGCCGTCGGGGCCGAGCGCGGCCGCGATCCCGGCCGTCACGAACATCCCGGGCTTGAGCACGTGGTCGCGGTTCTCGATGTGCACCGGTACGCGGATCGTCCGCGAGCGGTCGTCGACCAGCGGCTGCACGAAGGTCACCAGCCCCTCGAAGGTGCGCCCGGGCACGGCCTGGGCCGTCAGGCGCACGCGCTGTCCGTAGCGCACCCAGGGCAGGTCGTACTCGTAGATCTCGAGGTAGACCCACACGCTGTCGAGGTTGGCGATGCGGTAGAGCGCGTCGCCGGCCTCGAAGGCGGCCTTCTCGACGATGCTCTTCTCGATCACCGTGCCGCTGATGGGCGAGAAGAGCGTGACGCGGTCGGTGGTCTCGCGGCGCTCGACCAGGGCCGTGATCTGCTCCTCCGTCAGCCCGAGCAGGCGCAGCTTGGTGCGCGCCACGTCGACCAGCGCGCCCGCCGTGCCGCCCTGCAGCGCGATCAGGAGCTCCTGCTCGGCCACCAGGAGCTCGGGGCTGTAGACCTCGGCCAGGTGGTCGCCCGCCCGGATCTCGACGCCCGTGAAGTCGACGAACAGGCGCTCGGCGTAGCCCGCCACGCGCGCCGTGATCGTGGCCAGCGAGGACTCGTTGTACTCGATGCGGCCGATGGCGCGCAGCTCGCGCACGAGCGGGCGCTCCTCGATCGCGACCGTCTCGACGCTGGCCATGGCCAGGGCGTGCTCGGAGAGCTGGAGCTCCGGCGCCGCGGAGTCGGAAGCCGACGCGGACGCGGCCGGGATGAGCGGCATCTCGCAGATCGGACAGTCGCCGGGCCCGTCCAGTCGCACCTGGGGGTGCATCGAGCAGGTGTAGACCGTGCTCGCGGCCGTGGGCGCGTCGGCGAGCGCGCCGGGGGCGGCGTGCGAGGGGGCGAGGAGACGCCCGAGCAGGAACCCGCCGAGCGCGGCGAGCAGCACGAGGACGACGATCGAGAAGGCGAGGCGCGGACGAGTCATGGCCGGGGCTCCGGTGCGGCGGGTACCAGGTCGAGCAGCGGGGCGCCCTCCGGGGCGACGCCCGCGATGGCGAGCGAGAGCGAGGCCAGCGTCAGCTCGCGCTGGGTGCGGGCCGCGACGCGCGCCAGCTCGAAGGCCAGGAGCTGGCGCTCGGCGTCGATCACGTCGAGGAACGAGGAGCGGCCCGCGGCGTAGCCCGAGCGCGCCGCCGCCAGCGACTGGCGCGCCTTGGGGAGCAGCGTGACGCCGTAGAGCTCCTCGTCGCGCGCACTCTCGCGGTGGAGGTAGAGCAGCGCCGCCAGCTCGGCCGCCAGCTCGATCTCCGCGGCCGACAGGCGCGCCTCGGCCGAGTGCGTCTCGGACTCGGCCGCGGCGATCTCGGCCGCGATGCGGTCGCGCCAGATCGGCAGCGTCACGCCGATCATCGGCCGCCACATCACCGGGCTCGCCTTGACGTCGGCCTCGAGCCCGAGGGTCACGTCCGGCAGGCGGCTCGCGCGCGCCAGTCCCAGCAGGGCCTGACCGCGACGTACCTGCGCCGACAGGCGCGCGAGCTCCGGGTTGCGCTCGGTCGCCAGGGCCAGGAGCTCCTCGGCCGCGAGTGGCGGCGCGCCCGGCTCGAAGCGCGCCGGCAGCGGCACCGTCTCGTCGGATGGGTCGTGCCCCAGGGCCGCGCGGAAGCGCGCCCCGAGGACGCTGCGCGAGTCCTCGAGGTTCGCGAGCTGAGTCCGGAGCTGCTCGCGCTCGATCTCGGCCCGCAGCACGTCCTGGATCGTCCCGCGCCCGGCCCCGACCTGCTGGCGCGCCAGGGTCTCCACGTCCGCCAGCAGGGCCAGGGCCTCGCGCTGCACGCGCAAGGAATCCTCGATGAAGTGCAGGCGCACGTAGGCCGAGCGCGTGGCCTCGGCCGTGCGCAGCACCTCGGCCTCGAAGGCGTGGTAGTCGGCGCGCGCCTCGGCCGTGGCCACCTCGGCCGCGGCGGCGAGCTTGCGCGGTGCCGGCAGCGGCAGCATGAGGCCCGGCATCAGCGTCTCCACCGCGCCGGCGATGTCGGCCTCGAAGGTCAGGGCGGGATCCGGGCGCGAGCGCGCGACGGTGATGCGCGCGACGGTGCCGGCCCAGGCGTGGAAGGCCGCCTCGATGCGCGGGTCGTTGAGCATCGCGTAGCGCAGCCAGGTCTCGAGCGGCGCGTCGGGGTCGAGCGCCGGCAACGCCGGACGGGCCTCGTCCGGTCGGTAGTACGCGCGCACGGCGTCGAGCTCGGCGCGGGCCTGGCGCTCGCCCGCGGTGGGCGCGCCGGCGCAGCCCGAGGCGAGCGCCAGCAGCGCGACGAGGGAGCGGTTCGTGGAGGGCATGGCTGGAGCGGGAGATGGACGGGTTCGGTGACCAGGCATCGGGGCCGGAGCTGGACGCGCGCGGCACGCTGGCCGCAGGGCCGGTCGCTGCTGGAGCGCGTCCGGGAAGCGCTAGACGGATCGACGTCCGGGAGGCCCGTGCGGCGAGCCGCGTCGCTCACGCGGACGGCGAGATCCGTGGCCGATCTGACGATCGGCTAGATCAGCAACCGGCAGTGCAACGCCAGCAAGGGGGGCGTCGGCAGGCTCTCGCGCCGAGCGGGCGGGAGCGAACGAGCGCGCACCGGCGCATCGCCGACGACCACCGCCAGCATCCCGCTCTCCAGCCACGCGAGAGCGCCGATCGAGCCCAGGCTCTCCGGGCTCTTCTGGCGCGGCTCGCTGGCGTGGGAACAGCAGCAGCCGTCCTCGGAGCGAGCGGGTGCGCCTTCCGCGGCGCGCTCCTCGTCCGCGCAGCAGCCGTCCCCTTCGGACGTGGCCTCCGCAGCCGCGACGTGGCAACCGGCCGTCGGCTGGCTCGCGTGACAGGCGCACAGCGGCCGGCACAGCCCCAGGAGGAGGGCCACCAGCAGGACCCAGGCGGACGTTCGATTCGGCACGGCCCCATCTTATCGGCCCGGGCGCCCCCAGCGCCCCAACCCCCGTCGATCCCCCCCTCGCGACGCCTGAGTGCCCGGAGATCCGGGGCGTTGGCAAGAAAATCGGATCCCTGCCGGAGCTCGAAGAATCGGAACCTTGGTCTGTCCAGCTGCACGAATACCGGGCATACCTGGGGTCGGGACACCATGGACGAGCCTGTCGAGCACGGCGAGCACATCGACTCGCGCCGCGCCGCCTGGAGCGGCGACCTGGAGGGCGAGCTGCCCTGGATGCAGGAGCTGGCCTGCCACCTGGTGCGCGACCGCGACGCGGCCCGCGAGCTGGTGCAGGACGCCTGGCTGCAGGCCCTCGAGCGGCCCCCGGAGATGCGCGACCGACCGCGGGCCTGGATCAGCACCGTCATGCGCAACCTCGTGCGCCAGGTGGGCCGGCGCAAGGCGCGGCGCGGCCGGGTGGTGTCCGACGGCGACGAGCTGGCCGATGTGCGTCCGCAGCCGTCCTACGTGCTCGAGCGCGTCGAGCTCGAGGCGCTCCTGAAGGAGGAGCTCCGGCGCCTGGCGGAGCCCTACCGCACGACGCTGCGCGATCACTTCTTGCGCGACCTGACGAGCGCCGAGATCGCGCGCCAGCGCGGCGTGCCCGCCGGCACGGTGCGCTGGCGGCTCAAGGTCGGTCTCGACCGCCTGCGCGAGCGGCTCGACGAGCACAGCGGCGGGCCCAGCGGCTGGCGTGCCGTGATCGTCCTGCTGCTCCCGCCGGCCCCCACGCCGGCGGGGCGGGCGCCTCTCCCGCGACCGGCCTCGCTCTCGCTCGCCGGACTCGGCGTCGTGGCGACGGGCACCGCGCTCTACCTCCTCGGTGGGGCGGGGGATGGCGCGCGCACGCGCGGCGTCGCCACGGAGACCGCGCTCGCGCAGCCCGCGGCGCCCGTCGAGGCCCTGCGCACCGCCAACGAGCGCGAGCGCGGTCCACTCGGTCCCGGGCCCGAGACGTCGCTCGTGCCAGAGCCCGCCTCGGCGGCCGTCGCGGCGACCCTCCTGGTCGTGCGTGACGAGGACGGCCGGCCGCTCGCGGGGGCGGAGGTGGCGGTGCACACACCGGCGGGCTTCGTCGCGCTCGGCAGGAGCGACGAGGCCGGTCAGCTGGCCTGCGACCTTGCAGCCTTGCCCACCGGCACGACCGGCATCCCGGCCGCGAAGGCGCACGTCGCGCTGCGCGCGGCCTTCCCCGGCCGTGCCCACTCCGAGGTGCTCTTCGTGCCGTCCACGTGGACCGGCGCGGAGCCGCTCCAGCTCGTGCTGGACGAGCCGGCGCGCGTGCTGCGCGGCCTCGTGCTCGACGGGCAAGACCGGCCCGTGGCCGGGGCCGAGGTCTTTGCGCTGCGCGATCCGAGCAACGTGAGCCTGGCGCGCGCGGGCGTGCCCTTCGACGAGCCGCTCCCGATCACCACGCTCAGTGGCGAGACGGGCGCCTTCGAGCTCGTGGGCGTCGGATATCGACACCTGGCCCTGGGCCTGCGCCGGCCGGGCGAGGAGGCCCGCCTCATGCCCCTGGATGCCGAGACCGACGCGGCCGGCGAGGACCTGCTGCGCCTGCGCGTGCCGGAGGGCGGGACGGTGCGCGGCCTGGTCCTCGACGAGCAGGGCCGTCCGGCGCGCGCGCGCGTCTGGATCGAGCCGGTGCACCGCGGCACGGAGTGGTGCACGGGCTCGCCCGGCTACGAGCCCGAGCTGTGCGGCTGGACGCCGGTCGCCACCACCGACGCCGAGGGCCGCTTCGAGCTCCGCGGTGTCCAGGCGCGCACGCGCCGGATGTACGCCCAGTCGCTCGACGACCCCGCGCTGGCCGTCAGCGAGCCGGTGGTCATCGCACCCCGCGGAGAGACGAGCTGGAACGTCTTCCTCACGCGTCCGAGCGGGCTGGACCTGAGCCTGGTCGATCCGGACGGGAAGCCCCGGGCCGGCTGGCTCGTGCACCTCGTCGCCCAGCGCGGCGGCGAGCCGCGCTGGGTGCGCCGCCTGACGGCGGACGCGACGGGGCGCGTCTGCCTGCTGGGAGTGCCGGGTTCGGCCGACCTCAGCGTCTATCCGCCGGACGGGCTCGGGCCTCCCTGGCTGACCAAGCAGGTCCTGCCGCAGGACTCGACCCAGGTCCTGGTCATCGACGATTCGCGCTTCGGCCTCCTGGCCGGCCGCCTGCTCGATGCGGGCGGACGCCCGCCCAAGGGCGCGCGGGTCGACGCCTGTGCGAGCGGCGCGCGCATGGCTGCGCCCATTCCCATCGACCCCGCGACGGGACGCTTCCGCGCACGGGTCGAGCCCGGCGAGCACGAGCTCGTCCTGCGCTCCGAGAACGGCGGCGCGCCCCTGCGGCGCGTCCAGGTCGGGGCGGGTGAGCGCACGACGCTGGGGATCCTCGAGATGCCCGACCTGGGGGAGCTGCGCCTGCGCGCCGACCGACAGGGCGAGCGCCGGGAGTCCTACCGGCTGATGATCTGCTTCTCGCGCTCGGTGACGACGTGGCGCGAGGCGCCCCTGCCGCTGCTCGCGACGGAGAGCGTGCACGCCGGCCTCTACCGCCTGGACGCCTTCGCCGCGGACGGGGTCGGAGTGAGCGCCTGGGCCAGCGTGCGCGCCGGCGAGGTGAGCGAGCTGGACCTCGAGCGCCTGGCCTCGGTGCGCGTGGAGGTCGCCCCGCGGGGCAAGGACGGCTCCGTGCTGCTCCTGGTGGAGCCGGAGGGCTCGGAGCCGGATCCGGATGCGCCCGAGCGAGCCGTGCGGGTGACGCGGCGCGTCGACGGGCGCTTCGTCCACGTCCTCGAGCTCCCGCCCGGGACCTGGCGCATCACCGCGCAAGGCGACTCGTCCAGCGCGACCCAGTCGGTGCTCGTCCCGCCCACGGGCACGAGCCTGGTCGCGCTGCAAATGGACGACTGAGCCGATCCGGGCCGATCCGGGCCGATCCGACCCGCGCTCGGCTCGCTGGAGAAAAAAGGGCCCTCCCACGGTCGAGCGAGGCCGGCCGGGGGAGGGCTAGGCAAGGATCAGTAGGAGAATGCCTGTTCGGGAGCGCGCGGTGGGGGGACACCCCGCGCTCGACTCCCGCCCTTCACCGAAGCGGAAGCACCCCACTGCATGCATCGCCAGGGGATCTGTTGGGGGAATTCGTTGGAGTCTTCGCGCAGCCACGCCGGGTGTCGGTATCGCCCGTTATCCTGCCTAGTACATCGCCCCCGTCCGGGTTGCCGCCGATGGAGCCGCCGCGGGGGCCCTCCTGGTGCTTCGACCCTCCCAATGGCGCCGGGTCGGCCTGGCCGCCTGCCTGGCCGCCCTGGCGAGCTGCTCGGGCTCCTCCCGGCCCGATCCGGGGCCCACGGGGGTGCCCGGGATGCTCTTCGAGAAGCCGGGAGGCGGGCACTTCCTGTCCGATCCCCACCAGGCGGGTCGGGCCTCGCGGGTGCGGCTGCTGGAGGTCGCCTACGGGCGCCTGGTGGACGTGCACGACGTGGACGAGCAGGGGACGCCGAGCGTCCTGCCGGTCCTGCGCGACGTGGCGATCGGCGAGCACGTGCTCTCGAACGGGGCCGGGCTCGTGCTGGAGACGAGCCCGATCACGGGCCGCACGCGCCTGGTCGTCGAGCGCCCGCGCGCGGCTCCCGACGAGGGCCAGGGGACGTTCGTCACGCTGCTGGCGGAGGCGACGCGCGCGCTCGGCCCGGTCGTGCCGCGCGGCGGATCCGGCGTCCAGCCGGTGTCCCTGGTGCCGCGCAACGCGGTGCTCGTGCTGCGCTTCGACGACCTGCTGGAGGACGGACCCGAGGCGCGCGAGGGGCTGCGCGCGCTCGTGCGCCTGGTGGGCGGCTATCCGCCGGACGTGCCGCTGCCGGCGCGCGTCGTGTTCGACCCGAGCCACGGCGGCATCGCAGAGGGCGCATTCCACTCGACGCGCGTGCTGGTCGACTTCACGGTGAGCGAGGAGGAGGCGCTCGAGCTCCCGTACTTCGTGCCGGTGAACCCGGCCGGCGTGCCGCCCAGCTCCGAGCGCTCGCCCCTCGCCAGCGCGGCCGTCCACCTGCCGACCGAGCTGGACCCGACCCGCGGCCGCTTCGCGCGCCTGACGAACCTGGCCGGGCGCGGGCTCCTGGTCGAGGGTCCCGTCGATCCCGCGACCGGCGACCTCGTGCGCGCCTTCCGGGCCGGCAACGGGAGCGACGCCAGCGCCGGCTTCCTGCTCGACCTCGCGGCCCCGCGCCTGATCGGCGAATGGGACGCGGCCCTCGACGCGGCGCGCGACGACCCGGACGGGCCCGCCGGGCTCGGCTTCGAGGTCACGCTGCGCTTCCGCACCCTCTGCCGGGCCGCCCCGCTGGTGGGCGACGTGGTCGAGGCCGGGGGCGAGCTCTACGAGGTGCGCGCGCCCGGGGCCGCGCCCGACCCGGGAGGGCGCGTCGAGGGCCTGCGGCTCCTGCGCCTGGCGCGCGAGCCGCTCGCGGATCCGGCGCTGCTCGTGGGCCTGGCGCGCCTGCGCACGCCCTACCGCGATCTCAGCGCCTTCCCGCTGTCCTGCTGGGTCGGCTTCGTGCCGCCGCCGCGCTTCCCGCCCCACGACGGTGTCCCGCCCGACGCGCGGCTCACGGTGCGCTTCAGCGAGCCCATGGCGGCCGAGACCTTCCGGGCCTTCGACACGCTGCGCATCCTGCGCGGCGCGACGCTCGGGAGCGAGGTCCAGGCCGGCGACCTGGTGGTCGGCGCGGTCGAGGCCGACCCGAGCCTGCTCGAGTTCCGCCTCGCGCCGCGCCTGCCGCTCGCGAACGTGCTCTCGCTGCAGTACTTCGCCGAGCTCTCCGCGGGCCCGACCGGCGTGCGCGACCTCTCCGGCAACCCGCTGGAGCGCGGCTTCGGGCGGGTCGAGTTCTTCCTGGACGGGAGCGCGGCACCGGAGCGCAACGGGGGCTTCGGCCTGCGCTTCGACGGGCTCGACGAGCTCGACCCGCCGGGGCTGGCGGACCTGCGCGGCCAGGTGAGCTACGAGGGCGGGGTCCTGCGCCCGCGCCCGCCGCTCGTGCGCAGCTTCACGGTCGACCGCTTCAGCACCCTGCAGAGCACGATGACGCCCTACCGCTTCGGCGTGCAGACCCCGCTCTCCTCGCTGGGCTCGAAGATGCAAGCCGTCTGGCGCTACTGCGACTTCGGCTTCCGCGTGCGCGACGAGACCTACTACAACCTGGACGTGATCGGGCTCTCCTGGGTGCCGCTCGACGGACGGCTGCTGGGCGACTTCTTCCCGCTCTTCGAGCTGCGCCTGGCCCACTCGCGCCACCTGCCGGACGAGTCGGGCAACTCGAACTCCGGGCCGCTGCACGCCGCCTCGGGCTTGCCGCCCGGGCCGGCGCTGTTCGAGGACAACGTGCTCGACGATCCGCGCGGACCGCAGGTCGCCGTGCACCCGCGCGGCCTGGGCTACCAGGTGCGGCCGACCGACCTGTTCGTGACGAGCCGCGGCACGACGCTGCTGCCGTTCCCCTGGAACCGCACGAGCGCTCCGCTGGTGAGCTGGACCTGGCGCGACACGGCGATCCTGGCCGAGGGCGGCGCGACCAGCACGGGCGTCCCGCTCGACGTCGAGGTCGGGCCGCCGCACTTCCTGGACGAGGGCGTGGCCTCCTTCGCGCTGCCGGGCGAGGTGCCGAGCGTGGGCCTGCCGCTGCTGTGGGAGGTGCGCTGCTTCCCCTCCAGCCAGAGCCTGGGCTTCAACTCCTTCGAGATCCTGCTGCCGATCCCGGGCTTCAACACCCCGAACTTCCGCTGCTTCTCGACCGGCGGGGTCGACCAGTCGGGCCAGGTCGTGCGCGTCGAGCCGGACCTCGAGCCCTTCCCGCAGGGCGGCTTCAACCCGCGCTCGGTCCCGCCCGGCCGGCGCACGCCGCTCTCGGCCGACAACTCCTTCTACACCGGCCAGATCGACACCGTCGTGCGCATCAGCCGCGCGGTGACGGTCTGGATCGGGAGCCGCAGCTTCACCCCGCGCTGGGTCGAGCCGGTGCTCGAGCCGCGCCAGCAGCTGGCCGGCTCCGCGATCGAGCTCGAGTTCCGCGGCGCGCGCCGCTTCGCCGAGGAGGCCGGCAATGCCCCCTTCGACGCCAGCGCCCTCGACCCCTACGGCGACCTGCCCGACGGCCAGGTCGAGTTCCACGGTGATGGCACCTGGAGCGCGCAGCTCTCCTCGATCGACGGCGCGCCCTTCGTCCAGGTGCGCTTCACCTTCGTCAACGACGTCGAGGGCCAGATCACGCCCGTGCTGGACTCCTTCGGGCTCGCCTTCGAGGAACGCTGAGGGCGGCTCTCGACGCGAGCACGCTCACGCGGGCGGCGTGGATCGTCGCCGGGATCGTCTGGTGCGGCCAGATGCTGCGCCGATGGCGCAGCGACCTGGTGGAGTGGCGCACGACGGCCGACGCCATGGAGCGCACCGTGATCGTCGGGCTGTGGCTGGCGACGCTGGTGGTCGGGGGTCATGTCGCGGCGAGCCTGGTCCGGAGCGTGGTGGACATCGCCGGGGCGCTCGGCTGAACCCTGGGCGGTGCCGGCCGCCCGCCTGGGCCGGCCTTGCTTCGCCCACCGGCATCTGGACGATTCCCTCCGGGCCGAGCGCCAGGCCCGCATCGCGTGGCCCATCCTCAGCCCGAGCCGGCTCACCCTCCCTCCGCGAGCCGCACCGTCGCGCGCCACCGTGGGCTCTTCGCGCGCACGCTGCTCGTCTCGCTCCTGACGCTCGTCTCGCGCCTGCTCGGCTTCGTGCGCGAGGCCCTGATGGCGGCCGTGTTCGGCGACCGCTCGGTGATCTCCGACGCGTTCATCACGGCCTGGCGCTTCCCGAACCTGTTCCGGCGCCTGCTGGGGGAAGGCGCGCTGTCGGTCTCGCTGCAGAGCGAGATGACGAAGCGCGACATCGAGCGCGGCGACGCCGGCGGGCGGGCGCTCTTCCGCGCGACGTTCCGCGTGATGATCGGGGTCCTGCTGGCGGTGACGGTCGCGGCCATGGTCGTGACCTGGTGGCTGCCGGATCAGGCCCCCCTGGTCGGCGGCGCCTGGCTCGGACCGAAGCCCGAGGCCGTGCGCGACCTGACGGTGCGCGTGATGCCCTACGTCGTGCTGGTGTGCGCGGCGGCGCTGTGCGGCGGGGCGCTGGCGGTGCGCGGGCACTTCGCGCTGCCGAACCTGGCGCCCACGGCGATGAACCTGGTCTGGATCGGCACCCTGGTGTGGATCGGGGTCGCCTCGGGCTGGGGGCGCGAGCTCGGCACGGACGACCCGGCGGTGGCCGCCCGGCAGTGGGAGCTGGCGCGCTGGCTGGCCTGGGGGCTCCTGGCCGGGGGCGTGGTGCAGCTGCTCCTGCACCTTCCCCCCCTCGGCAAGCACGGCCTGCTCGGGCCCACGCCGGGCGAGACGGCCGACCCCTGGCGCGTCCTGCGCACGACCGCTCCGCTCGTCGTCGGCGCGGCGATCTACCAGATCAACGTGATGGTCGACGGCCTGATGGCGAACGGCCTCTTGCGCGCGGGCGGCTCGAGCGCGATCTACTACGCCAACCGGGTGCAGCAGTTCCCCCTGGCGCTGGTCTCGACCGCGGCGGTGAACGCGGTCTTCCCGCTGCTGAACGCCCACGGGCACCTGGGCGAGCGCGGCCGCGTGCGCGCGCTGCACGACCGCACCCAGCTCGGGATCCTGTTCCTGGCGCTGCCGGCGGCGGCGGGGCTGCTGGCGCTGGCCCTGCCGATCGCGAGCGTGTGCTACGAGCGCGGCAACTTCGGCCTGGACGGGACCGAGCGCGTGGCCGTGGCCCTGCGCTGCCTGGCCTTCGCGCTCGTCCCGGCCGG
>DASVAP010000388.1:0-9184 GCA_036376275.1 Planctomycetota bacterium
ACTCCATCTCGGCCTGCTCGAACTCGCGCATGCGGAACACGAAGTTCCCGGGCGTGATCTCGTTGCGGAACGACTTGCCGATCTGCGCGATGCCGAAGGGGGGCTTCAGGCGCGCCGACTCGAGCACGTTCTTGAAGTTGAGGAAGATGCCCTGGGCCGTCTCCGGGCGCAGGTAGGCGATCGCGGCCGAGTCCTCGGCCGCGCCCACGTGCGTCTTGAACATGAGATTGAAGGCGCGCGGGGCCGTCAGGTCGCACTTGTTCTCGAGCGGGGTGCGGCTGGGCTTCTGCGGGCACTGCATCTCGTCCAGCTTGTCGGCGCGGAAGCGCGCCTTGCAGGTCTTGCAGTCGACCAGCGGGTCGGTGAAGCCGGCCACGTGGCCCGAGGTCTCCCAGGTCTTCGGGTGCTGCAGGATGGCCGAATCGAGCCCGACCACGTCGGCGCGCGTCGTGACCATGGCCCGCCACCAGGCGTCCTTGACGCGCCGCTTCAGCTCGACCCCGAGTGGCCCGTAGTCGTAGGTGTTGCCCATGCCCCCGTAGATCTCGGAGGCCTGGAAGACGAAGCCCCTGCGCTTGCACAGGGAGACGAGGGTGGCCATCGGGCCAGCCGAGGCGGTCGGTGCGGGCATGGACGCGGTTCCGGGGTGGCGCGGCAGCTTATCCGGCCGGGTCCGGGGATCCCCCGCCGGCCGCCGGAGAACCACTCCCCGGCTCTGGACCGGCGTGGAGGACGCGCAGCACCGTGTCCTTGGCGCCGCTCAGGTGCGCCTCCAGCAGCCGCACGGCCTCGGCCCCCCGACTCCGGCGCAGGGCCTCGACGATCCCGCGGTGCTCGCGGTTGAGCTCCAGCCGCCGGTGCTTGTCCGCCACGAGGATCAGCGTGGCGAGCTCGGCCCGGGCCCTCAGCCCGCCGACCCACTCCAGCAGGAAGGGCCGCCCGGCGGGGCCATAGAGCTTGAGGTGGAACTCCCAGTTGAGGCGCGTCCAGGCGCGGGTGTCGTCCTCCTCGTCCAGGCGCTCGAGCAGCTCCCCGCACTCGTCCAGCTCCCGGACGGCGAGGCTGGGCGCCGCCAGGGCGAGGAGGTGGCCCTCCAGCAGGCGGCAGGCCTCGGCGATCTCGAGCAGCTCGACCTCGGAGACGCGCGCCACCTCGGCCCCCCGGTTCGGCCGGATCACGACCAGGCGCTCGCCGGCCAGCTTCTGCAGGGCCTCGCGCAGCGGGACGCGGCTGACCTTCAGTCGCCGACAGAGGTCCAGCTCCCGCAGGGACTGGCCCGGGTGGAACTCCCCGCCCAGGATCGCGGCGCGGAGCTGCTCGGCCGTTTCAGCCGCCAGGTTCCCCTTGCGCGGTCGTGAGCGAGGCTTCGCGGCCCCGCTTTTTTTCATCGCGTCGATCTTGACAGGCCCCTTGTATACAGTCCAGACTAACGCCTGCGGTTCGGCGCACTGCCGGTGTTGGCGAGACTGGTCTCTCCCTCCTCGAACCAGGTTCCCCTCCCCGACCTCGCCTCTGGCGACGGTTCAGCACTGGCGCGCCGGACCGCTTTTTTCTTTCCTGAGCGCGAGTGAGCTCGGCCTGATGCCGGGCCGGCCCCCTGATGAGGTTCGCCATGCACCGCGCGCTCGCATCCTCCCTCCCGACGGTCCTCCTGCTCCTAGCGGGCTGCGCCAGCAGCGGCTATCAGCGCGCGAGCGACGCCGCAGATCGCACGGGCTCCTACCACGAGGAGCTGATCCGGCTGCGCGCCCAGGTGGGGCTCGCCATCGACGCGCTTCGCGCCCTGAGCGAGAACCCGGCCGGCTCGCCGCGCTCGAACCCTGAGACGCTCCAGACCTTCCGCCTCGAGCTGGCCGGCCTCGAGCGCCGCGCCGAGCGGGTGCGCACGCTGCACGGCAAGGCCGACGCGCACGCCGAGGCCTTCCTGACCGGCTGGTCGACCGACACGGCCGCGCTGACCGGTGCCGAGCTCAAGCAGGGTGCCGAGACGCGGCGCAAGGCGCTCGAGGCCAGCTACGTCGAGCTGGAGCAGGGCCAGGCCGCGCTGGACCGCGCGCTCGCGGAGCTCCAGCGCGAGCTCGGCGAGCTCGCCCTGTACCTGGAGCACGACCTGACCGCCGCGGGCATGGGCTCCGCCCGCAAGACGATCCAGGCAGCCTTCGTCGACGGAGCGCTGCTGCAGGACCAGATCGAGGCTCAGGCGGTCCGGGCCCAGCGCACGGCCATCCAGCTCGCCCCCCTCAAGGAGCTGGCGCCGCCGCCGCCGGGCGCCTCTCGGGGCCGCTGAGGACTCCGACCGGCCTATACTGCGCACGGATGACGCTCCACGCCCCGCCCGGCCGCACCGCGCGCGCCTCCCAGGAGCTCGAGCGCATCGTGCGGCGCGTCGAGGAGGGCGCGCGCATCACGCCCGCGGAGGCCCTGCGCCTGCACGAGGAGGCCGACCTCATCACGCTGGCGGACCTGGCCGATCGCGCGCGCGCACGCCTGCACCCGCACGGCATCGTCAGCTACATCGTCGACCGCAACGTCAACCCCACCAACGTCTGCATCACGGACTGCGGCTTCTGCGCCTTCTACCGGCGGCCGGACCACGCCGAGGCCTACGTGCTGCCGCGCGAGGTCCTGATCCAGAAGGTCAAGGAGGTCGCCGACCTGGGCGGACGCCAGGTGCTGATGCAGGGCGGCCACCACCCCTACCTGCGGACCGAGTGGTGGTGCGAGCTCCTCGCCGACCTCTCCGCGCGCTTCCCGCAGGTCAACCTGCACGCGCTCTCGGCGCCCGAGCTCGACCACCTGGCCAAGCTCGACAAGCGCCCGGTCGAGGCCGTGATCGCCGACCTCGCCGCCGCCGGCCTCGGCAGCGTGCCCGGCGCCGGCGCGGAGGTGCTGGTCGAGCGCGTGCGCAAGCTCATCGCGCCCAAGAAGACCCCCACCCAGCGCTGGCTGGACGTGCACCGCAAGGTCCACGAGGCCGGGCTGCGCTCCTCGGCCACGCTGATGTACGGACACGTCGAGACGCCGGCCGAGCGCGTCGAGCACCTGCGCGTGCTGCGCGACCTGCAGGACGAGACCGGCGGCTTCACCGCCTTCGCCTGCTGGAACCTGCAGCCCGAGGGCGTGCCGGACGAGGCGCGCTACCCCGACAAGACCACGCCCGCCGTCTACCTGCGCGTCAACGCCCTGGCGCGCATCTTCCTCGACAACGTCGCGCACCTGCAGACGAGCTACGTCACCCAGGGCATGAAGATGGCCCAGGTCTCGCTGCGCGCCGGCTGCGACGACTTCGGCGGCACGATGCTGGAGGAGAACGTGGTCAGCGCCGCCGGGTGCTTCCACCTCGCGTCGATCGAGACGATCGAGCGCACGATCACGCAGGCCGGCTTCCTGCCGCGCCGGCGCAACACCTGGTACGGGTTCGTCGACGAGCGCCCGCTGCCGCCCGGCTGTCCGCGCGGCCCGCAGGACCGCGCCGAGGGCGCCCCGCGCCGCCCATGAGCGAGGCCGGCGAGCTCGCCGTCGTCTCGCCCGCCACGGGCGCGCTGCTGCGGCGCGTGCCCTGCGATTCCGCGCGCGCCGTGGACGAGAAGCTCGCCCGCGCCCGCGCGGCGCAGGCGCGCTGGCGCGCGCTCCCGCTGGGGCGTCGCGTGGAGGAGCTGGCGGCCGCGCTGGAGCACTTCCGCCGCGAGAAGGAGGCCGTGGCGCGCGACGTGGCGCGCGAGATGGGCAAGCCCGTCGCGCAGGCGCGCGGCGAGGTCGACACGCTGCTGTCGCGCACGAAGCACCTGCTGGCGCTGGCGCCCGAGGCCCTGGCGCCCGAGCGGCCGCGCGCGAAGCCCGGCTTCGAGCTGCGCATCGAGCACGCGCCGCTCGGAGTCGTGCTGGACATCGCCGCCTGGAACTACCCGCTGATCGTGCCGGTGAACGTGATCGTCCCGGCCCTCGCGGCCGGCAACGCGGTCGTGCTCAAGCACAGCCCGAAGTCGCCCGCCGCCGGCGAGCACTACGCCCGCGCCCTGGCGTCCCTGTCCGAGCCCGACGCGTTCCAGAACCTGATCGTGCCCGACGAGCGGGCCGGCGCGCTGCTCGGCGACGCGCGCATCGACCACGTGAGCTTCACCGGCTCGGCGCGCACGGGCCGCAGCGTCCACCAGGCCGCCGCGGCGCGCGGCCTGGGCGTCGGGCTCGAGCTGGGCGGCAAGGACCCCGCCTACGTGGCCGCGGACGCCGACCTCGCCTTCGCGGCCGACAACGTGGTCGACGGCGCCTGCTACAACGCCGGGCAGTCCTGCTGCGCGATCGAGCGCGCCTACGTGCACCGCACGCTCTACCCCGCCTTCCTCGAGCGCGCCGCGGAGGCCCTGCGCGCCTACCGCCTCGGCGATCCCCTGGAGGAGACCACGACGATGGGGCCGCTCGTGGACCAGGCCGCGCGGACGAAGGTCGAGGCCCACGTGGCCGACGCCCTGGCGCGTGGGGCGCGGCTCGTCACCGGCGGCCGCCGCCCGGCCGGGCTGGACGGCTTCTTCTTCGAGCCCACGCTCCTGGCGGACGTGCCCCAGGACGCGCTCGTCATGCAGGAGGAGACCTTCGGTCCCGTGCTGCCCGTGCGCGCCGTGGAGAGCGATGACGAAGCCCTCGCGCTGATGAACGACAGCCGCTACGGCCTGACGGCCTCGGTCTGGACGCGCGACGCCGGACGCGCCGAGCGCTTCGTGCAGGCCCTCGAGGCCGGCACGGTCTTCCAGAACCGCTGCGACTTCCTCGACCCCTCCCTGCCCTGGACGGGCTGGAAGGAGAGCGGTCTCGGCTCGACCCTCTCGCGCCACGGTTTCCTGCACCTGACGCGGCGCAAGAGCGTGCACCGGCGGCTCTGACGGGGCCTGCGTTCGAGGAGGGTTTCGGGCGCGCCGAGCCCGTGACCCGCGGGCCGCTCCCCCGCTACCCTGTGCCGCGGAGGAGGGTCGCGCACCGTGCGCGACCCGACCGAGCCCGCAGTCCCGCGTCCGACGATCCACCGGAGGAAGAGCCATGACCGACCAAGCCGCGCCCCCCATGCCCCAGCCCACCGCCGAGCACACCTTCCTGAAGGACCACGCCGGCAACTGGAAGGTCGCCTGCAAGTTCTACATGGAACCCGGCGCCCCGCCGATGGAGACCACGGCGACCGAGAAGATCGAGACGGTCGGCGAGTTCTGGACCGTCAGCCGCTACGAGACCCAGATGATGGGCGCGCCCTTCATCGGCCGCTGCACGCTGGGCTTCGAGCCCCACACGGGCGAGTACGTCTCCACCTGGATCGACTCGATGGCCCCGGTGCTGTGCACCCTGCGCGGCAAGAAGAAGGGCGACACGATCGTCATGGAGGGCCAGTTCTTCAGCTGCATGACGAACTCGGTGCTGAAGCACCGCACCACGCAGAAGCAGATCAGCAAGAACGAGCACGTCTTCGAGATGTTCTGCACCATGCCGGACGGGACCGAGGTGAAGATGATGACGAACCACTACAAGCGCGCGTAGGCGAGCGTCCGCTCGCGCTCCACGAGCGCACGACGGGCCGGGCCGCATGCCCGGCCCGCTTCGTTTCCCCCCTGCCCGCCCGCTCCCCATGCGCCCCGATCGTCTCCGCCGCGCGCTCCTCGCGCTCCTCCCGGCGCTCTCCGCACTCGCCTGCCAAGCCGCGGGGCCGCTCCCTCCGGCCGAGCCCGATCCCGTTGTCCTCTTCGACCACCACGTGCACCTGCTCGGCCCGCGCCTCGTGCGCGAGTGGAAGTCGATCGGCGTGCCCTTCTCGCGGCCCGACGCCTTCTACCACTCGATCGACGGCTGGTTCGACGGCTCGGGGAACTCCCCGGACGGCTCCGCGCTGGCCGGAGCCGTGCTCGTCCCGATGGCGCACTTCTACGGCAATGCGGAGTTCCGGGCGGCCCTCGGGCTCTCCCTCGATGAAGAGCAATCCGCCGTGCGCGAAGAGAACGAGCACGTCGCGCGCGAGGCCGCGCGCCGCCCCGAGCGCACGATCGCCCTGGCCTCGGCCGACCTCCTGCGGCCCTACGCCCTGGCGGAGCTGGCCCACATGCGCCGCGCGTTCGGTGTGCCGGGCGTTAAGCTGCACCTCGGCAGCGCCGGCTTCGACTTCCGCGACGAGGCTCATCTCGCCGCGCTGGAGACCGCAGTCACATGGGTCGTCAGCGAGGACCTGTGGCTGCTCCTGCACCTCGATCCGCAGCGACGCGGCACGGAGGCGAGCGACGTGCGGCGCCTCCTGGAGCGCGTCCTCGGCCCGCACCCGGACCTCCGCGTCGTGATCGCCCACCTCGGCGGCAGCGGCGGCTTCGGACCCTGGACCCAGGCCGTGCTCGCGACCTCTACCGAGTGGCTGGCCGATGAGGCGCGCGCCGGCCGCCCGCGCCCGGGCGTGCGCTTCGACCTCTCGGCCGTGCCGATGCTCCGCGAGTCCGAGGGCGTGCCGCCCTCGACGCCGGAGGAGCTCGCCGCCCTGGCCCCCGCCCTGCGCCGCCTCGGTCTCGAGCGCCTGCTGTTCGGCAGCGACTTCCCGGTCTTCGACCCGCGCGAGCACGCGCGCTTCCTGGCCGAGCGCACGGACCTCGCGCCCGCCGAGCTGGCGCGCATCCTCGCCCAGCGCTACCCGGAGTAGGAGCGGGCCTCCCGTCGCGAGCGATCCGGCCCCGCCCGGTGCTCGCGGCCAGGCCCCTCCCGGCTTGGAAGTTCCTGGTCGGCAATGTCCGACCTGTAACCGTCGGAATTGCGACGTCCTCTAGGGTGCAGCAGGAGGTTGCATTGTTGGCCACCCGACCTCAACCACCCCCAGGAGGGGATCATGTCTCGAATTGGACTCTGCCTGGCTCTCGCGCTGGGCTTCGCATCGACGGTCCGTGCACAGGACCTGCCCGCAGTGGAGCAGAACCACCTGCCCGCGGCCGAGCACGCGGACCAGGGCGCGCTCAACGCCCTGGTGTCCGCCGGCCTGCACGAGGAGGCCTTCGTCACCGCCTTCGAGCTCGGCGACGAGCTCTTCGAGGCTCACCACAACGTGCTCGACGGCGTGGGAGCCAACCTCGGCAACGGACAGCGCTTCACGCGCATGCCCCGCGCCGACCTGGCCGGCTGGGCCGTGCAGTTCCCGCCCCGCGCAACGGGCCCCAACGCCCAGAACTGCACCAGCTGCCACAACAAGCCCTTCGACGACGGTGCCGGCGAGACCTCCTCGAACGTGCACCGTGATCCGCTCCACTCTGGCTCGCCCGCCAGCATGATCCAGCGCAACACCCCGCACCTGTTCGGCAGCGGCGGCCTGCAGCGCCTGGCGGAGGAGATGACCGCCGAGCTGCACGCCATCCGCGCTGCCGCGCTGGCCGAGGCCGAGGACGAAGGCCATCCGGTGACGGTCTCGCTCGAGGCCAAGGGGATCTCCTTCGGGCGCCTGCGGGCTTTCGCGGACGGGAGCCTCAACACCTCGCGCATCGAGGGCATCGCCGAGGACCTGGTGGTGCGCGCCTTCCAGTGGAAGGGCAGTCGTCCGACGCTGCGCGACTTCAACCGGGACGCCTCCCACAACGAGATCGGCATGCAGCCCGTCGAGCTGGTTGGACACGGCGTGGACGGCGACGGCGATGGGGTGGCGGACGAGTTCACCGTCGGCGACATGACCGCCATGGCGGTGTACGTCGCGGGACAGCCTCGTCCCGTCACCGGCCGCGAGCTGGCGGCGCTCGGGCTCACGCCCCCGATCCCGGCCGGGGACCTGAACGCGATCCGCCGGGGCGAGCGTGGCTTCGCGCAGATCGGCTGCGCCGAGTGTCACCGACCGAGCCTGACCCTCGAGGATCCGATCTTCAGCGAGCCCAGCCAGAGCCCGGTCTTCCGCGACGCCCCGTTCCCGAGTGGCCTGGATCCCCTGACCGAAGGCGTCGACCCGGACCTGGCGATCACCTTCGACCTGACGAGGGACCATCTCGACAACGTCGTCACCGATGCGGCCGGGAACGTGGTCGCGCGCCTCGGCTCCTTCGAGACCGACGGAGCCGGGCGCGCGCTCGTGCGCCTCTTCGGTGACCTGAAGCGCCACGAGATGGGGCCCGGCCTGGCGGAGAGCATCGACGAGATCGGCACGGGCGCCTCGGTCTTCCTGACCGAGAACCTGTGGGGCGTGGGCGACACGGCCCCGTACCTCCACGATGGGCGCGCCACCACCCTGACCGAGGCCATCTGGTGGCACGGCGGGGAGGCCCAGGCGGCGCGCAACGCGTTCTTCGCGCTCAGCGCCGCGCGTCAGGGCGACGTCCTGGCCTTCCTGGACGACCTGAAGCTCCTGTTGCTGCCCTAGGGACGGCCCACCGGCCGTCGTTCCTCCCCGGCCACTCCGGGAGCGGCTCGAGCCCGCTCCCGGGGTGGCCGCGGGCGTCACCCCCACGCGCATCCGGGCCCCGGATCGACGCGCAGGCTACTCCGGCGTCACGTAGGCGGCCGTGATGCCACCGTCGACCAGCAGCGAGCCGCCGGTCATGTAGGAGGAGTCGTCGCAGGCGAGGAAGAGCGCGGCCTTGGCCATCTCCCTGGCCTCGCCGAAGCGCCCCATCGGGATGTGCACGAGGCGGCGTTGCTTCTTCGCGTCCGTGTCGAGGAACTTCATCAGGAGCTCGGTGCGCAGCGGACCGGGCGAGAGCGCGTTCACGCGCACGCCGTGGCGTGCGTGGATCACGGCCAGCTCGCGGGTCATGGCCAGGACCCCGCCCTTGGAGGCCGTGTAGGCGAGCTGCGGGGTCGCGGCCCCGAGGTGGGCCACGAACGAGGCCACGTTGATCACGCTGCCGCCGCCGGCGCGGCGGATGGCCGGGATGCCGTGCTTGCAGCCGAGGAAGACGCCCTTGAGGTTGATGGCCATCGTGCGCTCCCAGACGGCCTCGCTGGTCGCGACCTCGTCGTCGTCGGCCGAGTCCATGATCCCGGCGTTGTTCATGAGCACGTGCAGGGCCCCGTAGGCGCGCTCGGCCTCGGCCACCATGCGCGCGCAGTCGGCATCCTTCGACACGTCGGCGCGCACGAAGGTCGCGCGGCCGCCGGCGCGCTGGATGCGCGCGACCGTCTCCTGGCCGGCGGGCTCGTTCACGTCGCTGACGACCACCGCCGCGCCCTCGGCCGCGAAGAGCAGCGCCGACTCGCC
>DASVAP010000390.1:0-3104 GCA_036376275.1 Planctomycetota bacterium
TCGGCCCTGGACAGGAAGGAGCCGTGCGGAGTCAGCATCTCGCCGGGGTCGCCGTAGTAATGCGGCAGCTTCTCCCGCGGGATCCGGAGCAAGCGCCCCTCGGGCGAACGCGCGATCTCCTCGAGCAGGGCGAGGACCTCCGGCTCGAAGTTGCGGCCGCTCATGGTTGCCCCTCCTTCACCCGCAGCTCTTCGACGCCCGCGTCGTCGAGCAGGCCGATCGCTTTCAGGGCGAGCAAGATATCCAGCTGAAGCCGCTCCAGTGGCCCCAGCCCGAGCTCCAGGACCTTCTGCAAGGGTTCCCCCTCGACGATGACCTTCTGGAAGCCCTGTCGAATGCGTGCGTCGAGCGCGTTGTAGCGGATCGAAGCGAGCCGCGCCGCCGTCGGCTCGACGTAGCACGACTCGATGAACACGGGGAAGTGCTTCGATGGCTGGTCCGGCGGGATCCCGGCTTGTTCGTCCTGGCGGTCCCGTTCGAGGATCGCTTGGATCGCCCGGTCGACGCATTCGGCCAGCCAGCCGGGCTCCGCGCAGTGCTCTCCGTCGATCTCTATCCGGACCGCCGCCTTGGACAGGGCATGCTCGAACACGCGCTCGGGATCCAGGAGGAAGGCCGCCTCACGGATTCGCTGTGCGCAGAGCGGGAAGAGCCGCAAAAGATCCCCCTCTGCGATCCGCGCGAGGACTTCCGCCGCCGGCCGCCCTGCCAGCCGTCGAAGGAGCGTGAGCGTGTCGGTCTGGCGCTGAGCGTCTGCTCCGAGTTGCTCCTCGGAGGGGTCGAGGTGGCGAGGTGGTTCCCTCCGGGGCGAAGGACGCCGCGCCTCCCCCTGCAACTGTCCCAGCTCCTCCTCAGGTGCCATGACTCGCGTAGCCTACCTTCCTCCCTCCGAGGCACAACGGAACGGACCTGCTTGCGGCCGGGGGGGGGGTCTGAGGCCCTCGTTCGTCTCGGGGGCCGAGCTCGTGTCGCCGGTGGGAGGCTTGCGGATCCGCCACGCCTGACGCTCGGGCCTCGTGCGGGCCATCGATCTCCGAAGGCTCAGCCGCCCCACACCGAAGGTTCTGCGAATCCCGCCGCGGGGAGGGGCGCGTGGGAGTACCCTGCGCGCTCCTAGATTCCCGCGGCAATGGTGTCGCAGTCCAATTCGTTCCTCTCTCTCCAATGGGCAGCAAGCTCTACGTCGGCAACCTGAACTTCACGACCACCGAGGACTCGCTGCGAGCCGCATTCGGGGCGAACGGCCGCTCCGTCCGGGAGGTGGCGATTCCCAGTGATCGGGAGACGGGCCGCCCGCGCGGGTTCGCCTTCGTCACCATGGGATCCGACGCGGATGCCAAGGCGGCCATCGCCGAGCTGGATGGCAAGGATCTCGACGGTCGCGCCCTGCGCGTGAACGAGGCCCAGGACAAGCCGGCGCGCTCGGGCGGGTTCGGCGGCGGGGGCGGGGGCGGCGGACGTGGGGGTGGCGGCGGCGGTGGCGGCGACCGGCGCGAGCGCTGGTAGGCGCCGCGCGCGCACCGCGCGCTCTCCCCGGTTCGGCACTCACGTCCCTGGTCCCAGGAAGGTCCCCGCATGTCCATCTGCGTCTACGTCGGCAACCTCGCGACCTCCACGACCGAGGCGATGATCCGCACCGCCTTCACGGAGGCGGGCTGCTCGGTCGGGAACGTCACGATCATGCGCAGCGCCCAGAACGACCGCTCGCGGGGCTTCGGCTTCGTCGAGGTCGGCACGACCGAGGCGGTCACGGACGCGATCCAGCGCATGAACGGGAGCACGGTCGACGGCCGGGTGGTGGCGGTCTCCGAGGCGCGCGTGCGCCCGGCGCCGCGCGGGGACCGGCGCAGCTTCCAGAGCTACTCCGGGGCCGGCGAGAGCGGCCCGCGCCGGAACACCGGGGCGCGCCGCAAGGCGCGCTGAGCGGGCGCGAACCGGGCGCTCCCCGCCTCGTGGCGCCCGCGACCGCCGCTCACCGGCCGGCCGCGGTCACGCCACGGGCGGCGGCTCCGGGGCCTGCACCCCGGGGGCCTCGGGCGAGGCGGGGGGCGCTGGCTCGCCGGAAAGCGCCGGGTCGCCGGGGGGGGCGTTGCGGTTGCGCAGCTTCTGCTCGGCGCGTTCCCGGCGCCGCACGACCTTGTCCTGGCGCTTCTGGCGGTTCTTCCGGTCGCGGTCTCTCTTCTGTGCCGAATCCATGGCGAAGCTCCTGGGCTCGAGTGAGGGCCGAGCCCACGTGGCGAGCCATGCCAGGGGAATCGGGGCTGGATCGGAGAGCGGAGCCCTCGGAAGAAGCGCGCTCCGAGTCTACCGCGCGCGCCGCCGCGTGCGAGCGCGACGCTGGATCCGCGCGAGCACGCTCACACCTCGACGCGCACGCCGAGCTCGCGTAGCCGGCAGGCGCCGTTCGCGAGGCGCATCTCCGCCGGCGTGCGGCACTCGGCCTCGAACAGGGCCGGCGAGGCGAGCACGATGACGACGCACTGGGCGCGGCTCGTGGCGACGTTCAGGCGATGGAGGTCGAGCAGGAACGCGAGGCCGCGCGGGGCGTCGAGGGCGCTGGAGCTGGTGAGCGAGTAGAGGACGACCGGACGCTCCTGGCCCTGGAAGCGGTCGACGGTGCCGACGGCGAGCTCGCGCCCGGCGGCGCGGAAGGCGCGCGTCAGGGCGGCGACCTGGGCGTTGTAGGGCGCGATCAGGAGCAGGTCGGCCGGCGTCAGCGGGTGCGACGCGCCCTGGCGGTCGGTCCAGGCGACGCCGGGCACCAGCAGCGCGGCGACGACGCGCTCGGCGGCGGCGACCTCCTCGGGAGCGGCGCTCGTGTTGCCGGCGTGGGGCACGGGGACGAGGAAGAGGCCCGCGCCGGCGAAGGGGGTCGGGCCGGTGAGCGCCTGGATCTGGCACTCCCGGCGGGAGACGAGGCGGTCCTCGTAGAAGAGCTCCGAGGTGAAGGCGCACAGCTTCGGCGGCAGGCGCCAGGTCTCGGCCAGGAAGAGGCCCTGCCCGGGCGCGATCGTCGCGTGCTCGCCGAGCAGGTGGTCGAGGGCGGAGACGTCGGCGCCCTCGGGGTGCGCGCCGCGCTGGGGCTGCTGGAGCTGGCGCGGGTC
>DASVAP010000404.1:0-2688 GCA_036376275.1 Planctomycetota bacterium
CGTCAGGGGATCGATGCCGTAGAGCGTGCCCGTCGTCTCGTCGAAGGTCAGGCCCTGCACGTTCGCGTAGCCCTCGAGCCCGACGCCCGAGAGGCGCACGGCCTGGCCCGCGCCCGGATCGACGCGCAGCGCCATGCCCTCCGAGTTCACGCCGCCGAGGCGCGGTGTCGCGTCCTGAGCGCGCGCGAGGGCCCCCACGGCCACCGTGGCCGAGATCCAGACTCCGAGATAGACCGATCGCGTCCGTTCCAAGCTTCCCCCCTGTCCCCAGGACCTGCGCGCGGCGAGCGCGCTCCCGCCCGGAGCTTTCGAGCCGGGGCGGGGGCCAACTGAACCCCGGCTCGCGGCGCGGAGCGTATGCGCCGCGTAGCGCGGAAGGAATGAGCGGAAACCCCTGACGCCCGGGAAGGTCTGCGCCGGAATGCCTTTGCGTGCAGCGAATCCTTCGTGTGCCGCCCTGGCGGCGGGAGCGAGGCCCGAGGATCCGGCGCGCACCCCTGGCCCGAGGCGGCGAAGCCCGTCGCGAGTCCACCACCTCGCCAGGCGCGCACGCGACGAATCGGCACCGGAACCCCGCGAGGGCCGCAACCCCGCGAGTACCCTGGATAGAGACGACATGCTGCTCGCCATCGCCCTGACGTTCGCGAGCCCCTCGCAGACCCCCTCACCCGGAGCGGAGCCCGCGATCCAGGTGGTCGTGGCCCAGCGTCTCGGGCCGGGAGAGGTGCCCGTGCCCGGCTTGCGCGTGGAGCTCGGCCTCCTGTCCGCGACCGGGGACCCGGGCCCGCCGGAGACCCATGCGGTGCTCGCGACGCTGGAGCTCGACTCGCAAGGCCAGGCCCGGCTCGCGCTCGACCGCGCGCGAGCGCCCGGGACCGAGGCGGTGCTCTGGGCGCGCGTGGCGAGCGCGGGCTACCAGCGGGAGCACCACATGGCCCGCCTCGCTCCAGGACGGGCGCAAGCTCATTTCTGGATCCGGCCGCGCCTCGGCGGGACGCTGCACGGCACGCTCAAGCCTCCGGGGCCGGCGCTCCTCCGTCTCGTCCCGGTCGCTCGCCCCACCTCGGAAGCGCTGCTGGCACAGGCCGACGAGCACGGGCGCTTCGCGCTGCACTTCGAGCAGGCCGGCACGTACCACCTCCAGGTCGCGCGTCCCGCCCAGGGCACGGCCTTCCTGCGCGACCTGGAGCTCGATCCGCACGCGGCGTCGCGCAACGTCGTGCTCACCCTCACGCCGGGGCTCGCACTGGCCGGCCAGCTCCTCGACCCCGACGGCGTGCCCGTGGGCTCGGCGCTGGTCAGCGCGCTGCCCGCGGACCTGCTGCCGCTCGCAGCGGAGGTCCCCGAGCGCGCCTGGTCCGACGGGCACTACGGCGAGCGCGTCGTCACCGACCGCGAGGGACGCTTCCGGCTGACGGGGCTCCCGCCGGGTCCCTGCGTCCTCGTCGGAGCGCTCGACGGCGCGCCCGCGCTGCTCACGGAGGAGCGCTTCGCCGCCGGCACGGAGGACCTGCGCGTCGAGACGCCCCTCCACCGCCTGCGCGTGCGGGTCCTCGACGCGCAGGGCGAGACCGTCGACCTCGCCACGACCAGCGTCCATGCCTTCTCGCGCCGCCCAGGCGCGCCGCTGCTCGCCCTCGAGCCCGTGGGACACACGCGCGAGCGCGGGATCCTCGGCTTCCCGGCCGAGGTGCTGCGCGCCGTCGAGCCGGACGACGAGCTGCGCATCGCCTACCTCGCCCCGCGCACGCCGCTGACCGAGCGCGTGGTCGCGATCCCCGCGCGTCCCTTCCTCGTCGAGGAGGAGCTGCGCCTCCCGCCGCCGGTCGAGCCGGCCCGCTTGCGCCTGCGCACGACAGCGGAAGGGAAGCCGCTCGGCGGCGGCGTCTTCCTCGCTCTCCTGGGTCCGGACGGGCTCGAGCTCGGTCGCTCGGGCGTGCCGGGCCCCGAGGAGCTCGAGCTGCCGCCCGGGACCTACTGGCTGCGCGCGCACCAGGCCCTGGGACTCTTCTGCGACATCGGCGATCCGGAGGAGCTCGTGCCACGTCTCGCCTTCGCCCAGACGGAGCTCCGCCTCGCGCCGGGCGAGCAGCGCACGCTCGAGCTCGTCGCGCGGCCGACCGCGGGCCTGCGCGTCGCCCTGGGAGGGCCGGCGCGCGGCATCGCGGCCGAGATCGAGGCCGGCCTCTCGGCCCGCGACTACCGGGAGGCCCTGCGTGAGCCGCTCGCGGCCGCGCGCCTCGAGCTCCACCCGGCCAGCGGCGGTCCGGCGCTCGTCCCCGAGTTCTCGGTCCCGCTGCCCGAGCACGAGGTGCGGCGCGTGACGGTGCCGTGGGTCGCTCCCGGACGCGAGTGCCTGTGCGTCTCGGCCCTGGTGCCGGGCACCTATCACGTGAGGGCGACCCTGGCGGACGGACGCGTGCTCGAGCGCACGCTCGAGCTCGACCGCGGGCGAGGTGCGCTCCTCGAGCTCGGGCCCTGACGGGCGGGGCGGCTCTTCGCTGGAAGGCGGGAGGCTCGTTTCCCAAGCAATGGCACACTCGCACCCATGCCCTGCCTCGTCGCCCTGCTCGCCTACTTCGCGCCGCGCTTCGCGATCGTGCTGGTGGTGCTGTTCAGCGACTACCTCGGGACGGCCTACGAGTCGCTCCTGGTGCCGTTCCTGGGCTTCTTCTTCGCGCCGCTGAC
>DASVAP010000405.1:0-2646 GCA_036376275.1 Planctomycetota bacterium
CGTCAGGGGATCGATGCCGTAGAGCGTGCCCGTCGTCTCGTCGAAGGTCAGGCCCTGCACGTTCGCGTAGCCCTCGAGCCCGACGCCCGAGAGGCGCACGGCCTGGCCCGCGCCCGGATCGACGCGCAGCGCCATGCCCTCGGAGTTCACCCCGCCCAGGCGCGGCGTCGCGTCCTGCGCGGACGCAGTGGCGCCCACGGCCAGCGCAGCCGGGACCAAGACTCCGAGATAGACCGATCGCGTCCGTTTCAAGCTTCCCCCCTGTCCCCAGAACCTGCGCGCGGCGAGCGCGCTCCCGCCCGGAGCTTTCGAGCCGGGGCGGGGGCCAACTGAACCCGGCTCGCGAGACGCAGCGTATGCCCGCCGTAGCGCGGAAGGGAATGAGCGGAAGTTCCTGGCGGCGGGAAAGACCTGTACCGGAAGGGCTTTGCGCACGGCACTCCGTTCGTGCGCAGGACCCTCCAGCCGTCACGAGGTGCTCCCGCGGCGTTCCCGTCGGCCCCGGGCCCGCGCGAATCGCCCGGGGATTCCGCAACCCCTCCGGCGCGCCGGAATAGAGTCCAGCGTGCTCCTCGTCGCCACCCTGACGCTCGCGGGCCTCGCACAGGTGCCGGATCAGGCGCAGGGAGCACCGTCCCGGCCGCGCGTGGTCGTGCTCCAGCGCCGCGAGGCGGGCGAGGCCCTCGTGCCGGGATTGCGCGTGGAGCTCGGCCTGCTCGCGCCCGGCGAGGATCTCGGCCTGCCCGGGGAGCAGCCGGTGACGGCCACGGCCGTGCTCGACGCCCACGGCCGCGCGGAGCTCGAGCTCGAGCCGCCGCCGGGGCTCGACCCGGGGTACGTGCTGTGGGCGCGGGTGGCGAGCCCGGGCTACCAGCAGCACCTGGACACCGAGCCCTTCGATCCCAGGCGGGCGCAGCTGACCCTCACCTTGCAGGCTCGGCGCGGCGGAACGCTCCACGGTAGGGTCACGCCGCCCGGTGGAGCCATGGTGGCCCGCATCCGACTCGTGAGGGTCGACGAGCCCGGGAGCGCGACCCAGGCCTTGGCCGACGAGTCTGGACGGTTCCGGGTGCACTTCGAGACGACCGGACGACATCACCTGCAGGTCTCGCGGCCCGGTCACGGGACGACCTTCGTTCGCGACCTCGCTCTCGACACCGCCGCACGGCCGCAGGAGCTGGTGGTGGAGTTCGCGCCCAGGCTCGCGCTGGCCGGGCGACTCGCGGACCCGGATGGGCACCCGCTCTACGCGACGATGGTCAGCGCGCTGCCGGCGGACCTGCTGCCGCGCGAGGCCGAGATCCCCGAGAAGGCCTGGTCCGACGGACACTACGGCCAGCGCGTCGTGACCGATCAGGACGGCCGCTTCCAGCTCAGGGGCCTCCCACCGGGGCGCTACCTCCTCGTGGGAGCGCTGGACGGACCTCCGCGAGTCCTCTCGGACGAGCTCCTCACCGCCGGCGCGGAGGACCTGCGCGTCGAGGCCCGCCTGCACCGCCTGCGGGTGCGTGTCGTCGATGCGCGAGGAATGGGAGTAGGCCTGAGCACCACGTCCGTGCACGCCTTCGCGCGCGCGCCCGGGAAGGCGATCCTCGCCCTAGACCCGCTCGGCAGCACGCCCCAGCGCGTCCCCGTGCCCTTCCCGTCCGAGGTGGTCCGGGCCGTCGAGCCAGGCGACGTGCTAAGGCTCGCCTACGTGGATCCGCGCACCACGCTCGTCGAGCGGACGGTGAGCATCCCCGCGCGTCCCTGGCTCGTCGAGGAGGAGCTGCGCCTCGCGCCACAGGTCGAGCCGGCCCGCCTGCGCGTGCGCTGGGGCGAGCAGCAGGCCGTCAGCCGCATCGACTTCCGCCTCTTCTCGGCGAACGGCATCGACCTCGGCCATGCGACCCTCGACGGCCCGACGCACGAGTTCGAGCTCGCCCCCGGCAGGTACTGGGTCCGCGCCCAGGGCATGCAGGGGCTCCTGTGCTTCGAGGGGGACGTCGAGGAGCGCATCCCGCCCTTCACCTTCGCCGACGTCGAGCTCGAACTCGCGCCCGGAGCCTCGAGCTCCCTGGACCTCGTGGCCGTGCCCCGCGCACGCCTGCGAATCAACCTGGCTGGACCGGCGCGCGGTTCTGCGCAGGAGATCGCGCAGGCCCTCCTCCATCACGAGGGCAGCGGACACCTGCAGCGCGCGCTCGGGGGCGCGCAGATCGAGCTCCACGCCGAGCGCGGCGGCCCTCCGCTCGTCTGCGAGTTCGCCGTGGGTCTGCACGAGTGGGAGCAGCTGTCCGTGCCCCGGCCCTGGATCGCTCCCGGCCGCGAGTGCGTGCTCCTCACGCCTCTGGCCCCCGGCTCCTACCGCGTGCGCGCGATCCTGCTGGACGGACGCGTGCTCGAGCGCACGGTCGAGCTCGGCCCCGGGCCGGGCACGGCCCTCGAGCTCGGGCCCTGACGGACGGGGGCGGCTCTCCACTGGAAGGCGGGCCGCTCCTTTCCCAAGCAATGGCAGACTCTCGTCATGCCCTGCCTCGTCGCCCTGCTCGCCTACTTCGCGCCGCGCTTCGCGATCGTGCTGGTGGTGCTGTTCAGCGACTACCTCGGGACGGCCTACGAGTCGCTCCTGGTGCCGTTCCTGGGCTTCTTCTTCGCGCCGCTGAC
>DASVAP010000408.1:0-43353 GCA_036376275.1 Planctomycetota bacterium
CCTCGAGCTCCCAGGCGAGCTCGCCGCTCTCCCGCTCGAAGGCCAGCGCGAGCAGCACCCCCGCCTCCTCCACCGCCGCCGTGACGAACACCCGTCCCCCGACGACGATCGGCGTGCCCGCGCCGGGCCCGGGCAGCTCCACGGACCAGCGCACGCCGGCCTCGGCGTCGATCTCCCGCGGCAAGCCCGTGACCGCGCTCGACCCGTCGTACCCCGGCCCGCGCCAGTGGGGCCAGTCCTGGGGAGCGAGCAGCACGCACGCGAGCACGAGGGGCGTCGTCATGCGGCGGACGATACCGCGCCCCGCCGCCCCCGCGCTTCGCCCACCCGGGAACCTCCGTACACTCTGCGTCCCCCACCCCGGGGAAGTGGCGAAACCGGCAGACGCATCGGACTTAAAATCCGAAGCCCGCAAGGGCGTGGGGGTTCGAGTCCCCCCTTCCCCACCTCGGAGTGTCGCGCGCCCGCCTCAGCAGCCGAACTGCCGCAGGTGGTGATCCATGTGCTTCCACCCGAGCCGCCCCCAGCCGTCGGGAGTCAGGGGGCCGAAGAACGGGTGGACCGCGGCCGCGGGAGTCGCCGAGCGCGCGACGAGCTGCTCCAGCGTGGCGAGGTCCTCGGCCCAGCTCGTCGGCTCGGTGGCGAGCATCTCCGGGGCCGTCTGGATCTTGCCGGGGGGCGGGCGCAGCGGCGAGTAGACGACCAGCCACTTCACGAGGGTGCGGCTGACGAGCGTGTCCACGCGCTGCGCGGTGCGGTCGCCGAGCCCGATGCGCAGGGCGTCGGCGAGGTGACACACCAGGCGCGGCGCGGTGAACGTCCCCCACTGCGGGCGTGTGGACGGCTGGAGGCGGCGCAGACGCTCGAGCAGCGCCACGCGGTCGGCGGAGTCGCGCAGGGTCGGCATCGGAGACCAGGATGGTCGAGCGGGAAAGCGACCGGTCGGCACGAGCCGCCAACCTCCTGGCAGTCGGCCACTCTACGCCGCGACCCTGGGCCGTGGAATCCGACCGTCCTGGGCGAACGGCTGCTCCACCGGCCCGTGCGGCAGCCCCAGCTCCAGCCACTCTCCGACGTCGCGATCGTCCGCGCGGGCTCCCGGCGAGGCGCGGATCCGAAGTTCGTCGCTCAGCGGCGGGTCCTGCGCCGGAGGTCGCCGAACCAGCGCGCGACGTTGGCCGAGCGGCGGCCCGCGACCTGCTCGAACTCTCCGCCCGCGTAGAGCGCGGGGATGCCGTCGTGGCTGTAGCTGCACAGGGCGGCCACCTGGGTCAGGGTGCCGTCCACGCCGCTCGCCAGTACCGTCCAGGCCGAGCCGTCGAAGCGTCCGATGCGGCGCAAGGTCTGCCCCGTGGTCGTGGCGGAGAACTCGCCGCCCGCGTAGAGCGCCGGCCCCGTGCCGTCGTCGTGGACGGCGAGCGCGTTCACCCGTCCGTTCAGGCCGACCGGGGTCCAGGTCGCACCGTCCCAGCGCGCCAGGTTGTGGGCCGTCACTCCGCCCGCCGTGGCGAACTGCCCACCGGCATACAGGGCTGCGCCCGAGCCGTCGTCGAAGACCGCGAGCGCGTAGACCTCGCCCGAGTCACCGAAGTCGCCGCCGACCGCCGACCAGCTCGTCCCGTCCCAGCGCGCAACTCCGCTGGTGGCCAGACCGCCGACCGCGTCGAAGCGTCCGCCGACGTACAGCGCCTCGCCCGAGCCATCGTCGAAGACCGCCAGGCTGTAGGCGGCGGGGAAAGAGAACTCGCTCAGCCCGCCGCCGACGTCCGACCAGCTCGCTCCGTCCCACCTCGCCAGGCTCATGACCGGCGTGCCGCCCGCCTCGGAGAAGGCGCCGCCCACGAAGAGCGCCGGCCCCGAGCCGTCGTCGAAGACCTCGAAGGCGTGCACCACCGGGCGGAACCCGAGGCGGGTCGCGCCGAGCCCGCCGCCGACCGGCCACCAGGCCACCCCGTCCCAGCGGGCGATGGCCGAGGCCATGGCACCTCCGGCCGTGACGAAGGATCCACCCGCGTGCAGCGCCGGGCCCGTGCCGCCGTCGAAGACCTCCAGCGCCAGCACGCTGTCGCTGAAGAATCCCGCGAGGCCCTGTCCGAGGGGCGCCCAGCTCGCGCCGTCCCAGCGCGCGATGCGCTGCGCGCGCGTCGTCCCGGCGAAGACGAAGTTCCCGCCGGCGAACAGGGCCGCGCCCGAGCCGTCGTCCCAGACCGTCAGGGCCGAGACGGGGGTGACCCCCGAGGCGTTGATGTCCTGCTGGATGCCCTGTCCGCTCGCGCTGGCCGGGTGCCACGCGCCGTCCCGGAGCTGGGCGAGCCCCACGACGACGCGCTGGCCGGAGTGGTCGAAGCTCCCGGCCGCGAAGAGGGTCTTGCCCGCACCGGCGTCGAAGGACGCGAAGTCCGTGACGGGACCGGTGCCGCCCTCGATCGCGAGATCGTCCCCGACCACGGCCCAGGCGCGACCGTCCCAGCGCGCCACGCTCACGCGCGGTCCGCCGGGCAGGAAGAACACCCCGCCAGCGTACAGCGCGAGCCCGGAGCCGGCGTCGAACTGGGCCAGCGAATGGACCGCGCCGAAGGGCAGGCCGGAGCCGAAGGGCTCGAAGAACGCCCCGTTCCAGCGCCCGACGCTCTCGAACGTGCGTCCGTCGAGCCGGTTGAAGTCACCGCCGACCGCCAGGAACTCCCCGCGCTCGTCCGCGCAGACCTCGAGCGCATGGACACGCGCCAGGGTCGAGAACTGCCGCAGGGCGCCGAGACCCAGGGCCTGCCACTTGGTCCCGTTCCAGCAGGCGAGGTTGCTGGCCGGGACCCCGTCGACGAGCTGGAACTCGCCGCCCGCGTACAGCTTCCCCTGGAAGCCGGTCAGCGTCTCGACGATGCCCGGAGAGTTGAAGAAGCTCGAGAAGCCCGTCCCGAGTGGGGTCCAGCTCGTGCCATTCCACCGGGCGATCCCACGCGCCGCCGTCCCGCCGATCGAGCTGAAGAAGCCGCCCGCGTACAGCGCAGGGCCGCTGCCGTCGTCGAAGACGGTCAGGGCCCGGACCTCGATGCCGGCCGAGGCCGCGCCGCTACCGACGCGGGCCCAGCGCGTCCCGTTCCAGCGGGCGATCCCGCTGGCGTTCTCGCTCCCCGCACGCGTGAAGCGGCCACCGACGTAGAGCTCGGGGCCCGAGCCGTCGTCGAAGACCACCATGGACATGACCTGCGCCGGATTCCCCGAGTTGGTCGTGAGACCCGTGCCGAGCGGAGCCCAGCTCCGACCGTCCCAGCGCGCGATCCGGTTCACCGTCAGATCGTCGACCCGCGACAGGCCGCCGCCGACGTAGAGCGCCGGTCCGCTGCCGTCGTCGTACACCTCGAGGACGTCGGCGCCCGGAGCGCCGCCAAGGTGGAAGCGCGAGTCCCAGGCCTGCAGGGAGGTCTGGGCCGGAGCGAGCGAGGACATGGCGAGCGCGAGGCTCCCGAAGGCGGCTAGAGCAAGCATTCCGGATCTCTCTCCGGCGGTGGCCGGACAACGTGATCGGGGGAGTGTATCCGTATCCCGCCTGTCGCGGCATCTGCGAGGGGGGAGGCCCTGTCGGAACCCTTCCAGGCTCGCTCCGGCCGGCGGGCCCTACTCGCCCGGCCCGAGCGGCAGTCCCAGCTCCAGCCACAGCGCGAACAGCGCGATCCACGCCAGCAGGAACGCGATCGTGTAGGGCAGCATCGTCGCGACGAGGGTGCCGATGCCGGCCTTCGGGTCGTAGCGCTGGAAGAAGGCGATGATCAGCGCGAAGTAGCTCATCATCGGGGAGATGATGTTCGTGCAGGAGTCGCCGATGCGGAAGGCGCACTGCGTGGTCGCGGGCGGGTAGCCGAGGACGAGCAGCATCGGCACGAAGACCGGCGCCATCAGGGCCCACTTTGAGGAGGCACTGCCGATGAAGAGGTTCACCACGGCGGTGAGCAGCACGAAGGCGATCAGGATCGGCGTGCCCTCGAGACCGGACGCCTTGAGCCAGCCGGCACCCTTGACCGCGAAGATCAGGCCGAGGTTGGTCCAGTTGAAGTAGGCGACGAACTGGGCGGCGAAGAAGACGATCACGAGGTAGCCGCCGAGGGTCGACATCGACTTGCCCATCCCGGCCAGGGCGTCGGCGTCGGAGCGGATCGTGCGCGCGGCGAGGCCGTAGGCCAGGCCGGTGAGGAGACCTCCGAGGAAGACGAGCGTGACGATGCCCGACATGAAGGGCGACTTCAGCAGGCCTTGCGTCGCCGGGTCGCGCAGGAAGCCGCCGGCGGGAACGGTGCCGAGCAGGAGCACGGCCGCGAAGGCGAGCGCGACCAGCAGCGCCGCCAGGAGTCCGCGCCTCTCCGCCGGCTTCAGGGCCTCCAGGGCCTCGCCCGCGCCGGGGCCGCTCGCCCCCGGGCTGGCTGCTCCTGGCCCCGCGGCGCCCGCGCCGGTCCAGCGGCCGAGGCGCGGCTCGGTGAGGCGCTCGGTCACCCAGGTGCCCACGAGGGTCACGAGGAAGGTCGAGACGAACATGAAGTAGTAGTTGCAGGCCGGGCTGACGAGCGTGTCGGGCTCGACGATGCGCGCGGCCTCCTCGGTGATGCCGGAGAGCAGCGGATCGACCGTCCCGAGCAGCAGGTTCGCGCTGTAGCCGCCCGAGACGCCGGCGAAGGCCGCGGCGAGGCCCACCAGGGGATGCCGCCCGGCGGCCTGGAACACGAGCGCGGCCAGCGGCACGAGCAGCACGTAGCCGATCTCGCTCGCCATGTTCGACATCACGCCGGCGAAGACGATCACGACCGTCAAGAGGCGCCGCGGGGCCGAGAGCACGAGCAGGCGCAGGGCCGCCCCGATCAGCCCGCTCGACTCGGCCACGCCGATCCCGAGCAGCGCCACGAGCACCGTGCCGAGCGGCGCGAAGCTGGTGAAGTTCGTGACCGTCTCGGTCAGGATGCGGTGCAGCCCGGCCACCGAGAGGAGGCTCACGGCGCGGATCTCGGCCCCCGTGCGCGGGTGCGCGGCCGAGAGGTCGGCCGCCTCGGCCGCGGCCGAGAGCAGCACGACTCCCAGCGCGAACAGCACGAACAGGGTGGCCGGGTGCGGCAGGGCGTTGCCGCCGCGCTCGACGATCGCGAGAAAGCGCGCCATCGCGCCGCGGGCCGGGGCCGAGGGGGAAGTCGGAGTCGTCATGGGGCGGGATCGTAGCGAACGAGCGCGACGGAGGGCCCGCCGGCTCGCGTCGGTGCTACCCTCGTCCCGTGCTCGTGGCGTGCTTGGAGTAGCCCCGATGTTCACCCATCTCGCTCCCCTGGCGGCACTGGTCCTCTCCTTGGGGCCCACCTCGGCGCAGAACGTGCGCATCAGCGGCGACCTCGCGCGCGCGACCTCGAGCGAGGCCGTGCAGGACTTCCTCCCCACCCGGGACGGGAGCCGGCTCGTCTACACCGCGCGCCCCGCGCCGAGCATGATCACGCTCGAGCTCTTCAGCCGTCCCGTGGACGCCTCGCTGCCCGCGGCGCGACTGAACGGCCCGCTGCTGCCGCAGGGCACGGTCCAGCCGACGGGCCTCCTGACGTCCTTCAGCTTCCTGCTCGGCGCCGACCGCGTGGTCTTCTCGGCCGACGAGGAGGGCGACGGGGTCTTCGAGCTCTACAGCGCCCCCCAGGACGGCAGCGCGCCCCGCACGCGCCTGTCCGAGCCCGGACCGACGGTGCGGCTCCTGGCCCTCGACCCGGCGGGGACGCGCGCGCTCTACGTGCACCGACCCACGTTCTCGGTCTACGGCGCCTTGCACGTCGTGCCCGTCGACGGGAGCGCGCCGCCCCTCGCCCTGTGGACCGCGCCCGGCGCGCGCGACGCCTGGGTCACCCCGGACGGAACGCGCGTCCTGTTCAGCGTCGACGCCGTCCTGCGCGAGCGGCTGTACGTGACGCCCCTCGACGGCAGCGGGACGCCGCTCGAGCTGGCGATCACGCCGCCGGGCGCCTTCACCTTCGGCTGGTACTACGCCGACCTCGTGTTCCCCCCCGGTACGGGCCGGGCCCTGTACCACCACACCCTGGAGGTGGATGGCGACTTCGAGCGCACGCTGCACAGCGTCCCGCTCGACGGCAGCCTGCCGGCGGTGCAGATCCCCGGCTACGCGAACCTGGCCTTCGACCTCGAGGGCGCGAGCTTCGTCGTGGACGCGAGCACACCGCCCCGCGTCGGCTTCCGCAGCGGATCGTCGATCCGCTCGACCCTGGTCGACGGATCCGCGCCGGTGACGCTGCTGGACACGGGCACCTTCGGTAGCTGGCCGAAGGCCTTCGGGACCGAGCTCTTCTTCAGCCGCTCGGTCGCCGGCGGCCAGACGATCCTGCGCGGGCCGAGCGACGCCAGCCTGCCGCCCGTCCAGCTCTTCCCGGGGCAGGCCGGCCTGATCGAGGATCGCCTGGAGCTCGTCGGGCCCCACACCCTCGCCTTCATCCACGGCAGCCCGATCTCCGGCGGCACGGCCCAGGTCTTCGATCTCACGACGAGCGTGCTCACCCCCCTGCACCCGACGCCGGCGGCGGGACAGGGCACGCTCGAGCTGATCCAGCTGTCCGGCGGCCAGCGCATGCTCCTGCGCGGGAACCTGGGCACGCCGGGCAACATCGACCTGTACGCGGTGCCGGTCGACGCGAGCCAGGAGCTGCTCCAGCTCAGCCAGCCCCTCAACGGCCAGAGCGACGTGCTCGAGGTGGAGCCCGTGCCCGGTGGTGCCCGCGTCGCGTACCGAGCCCAGACGACTGCCCCGCAATCCCCCACGCGCCAGGACCTGCTCGTCGTACCGCTGGATGGCAGCGCCGGGCCGCTCCAGATCAACGAGATCCGTCCGGGGGCCGTGGTGGGCGACGTCACGCACTTCCAGGCCACGCGCGACGGGCGCGTCCTCGTCTATCGCGCCGATCAGGTCGAGGACGAGCACTTCGACCTCTACATGGCGCCGGCCGATGGCTCGCTCGTGCCACGAAGCCTCACGGCGAGCCTCCCGAGCGTGGCGGAGTTCGCGCTGCTGGAGCCGGGCCCGTGGCTCGTCTTCCGCACGGCGACGGCGCTGTACGTGGCCCGCCTCGACGGCGCGCCGCCGCTGCAGCTCGATACGGCACCCTCCGGCTTCGCGCTGGACGTCGCGCTGGCCTCGGATGGCGCGCGCCTGGTCTACCGGCGGGCAACCGGGGCGACGAGCTTCGAGCTGCGGAGCCGGCTCCTCGACGGTTCCTCGGCCCCGGTACGCCTGCACGCGCCGCTCCCCGCGCAGCGCACGGTCACGGGCTTCCGCCTGGCCGCCGACGACAGCGTGGTCTTCCGCTCGGACCTCGCGCAGGACGAGGTGTACGAGCTCTTCGCCGTGCCCGCCAAGGGCGGCGAGCCGCGGCGAGTGAGCGGGGCGCTCGTGACCGGCGGCGACGTGGAGGACTTCCAGGTCGACCGGGACGCGAAGTACGTCGCCTACCTCGCCGACGCGCGCGTCGATCGCCAGGTCGAGCTCTTCGCGCGCGAGCTGGCCGGCAGCCAGCCACCGGAGCGACGCAGCGGAACGCTGCCGGCGACGGCGGACGTGAGCGGCTTCGCCTTCGCCGGCGACGGACGGCACCTCGTCTTCCGGGCCAACCCGGTCGCCGCGACCAGCTTCGACCTCTTCAGCACGCCGATCCTGAGTCCCCTCGGCCCGGGACGCGGTCCGCGCCGCGCCGGCACGGAGCCGATCCGCCTGGCGAGCGGGCGCGCGGTGCAGACCGACTGGAGCGTGAGCACCGACGGCGCGAGCGTCCTCTTCCGGGCCAACCCGACCGCCGGCATCGAGCTCTTCCGCGTGCCGGTCGACGGGAGCACCGGCCCCCGGCGCCTGAGCGGCCCCATGGTGCTGCACGGCGCCGTGAGCGCCTTCGCGGAGGGCGGGGGCTTCGTCGTGTACCGCGCCGACCAGCGCGTCGCGGGCCGGGTCGAGCTGTGGAGCGTGCCCGTCGCCGGCGGCACGGCGCTGCCGTTCGTCGAGCCGCCCGACTTCGCCGACGTGACCGATTTCGGCCTCGCGCCCGACGGAGGCGCGGTGGCATTCCTCGCCGATCTGGGCGTGGACGGCGTGCTCGAGCTCCACCGCGCCCCGATCGACGCGAGCCGCGCTGCGCAGCGCGTCAACGGCCCGCTGGTGGCCAGCGGCGACGTGGCCGCGGACTTCCTGGTGCGCGAGGCGCTGACGCTGTATCGCGCGGACCAGCGCAGCGACGAGGTCCTGGAGCTGTTCGTGACGCGCTGAGGCACCGGGCGGAGAAGCGCGCATCGGATCCTGCCCCGGTGGCATCGGTGATGCTTGCCATGAGCTGCTCCCCCGCCCTCGCCCTCCTCCTCGCGCTCGCCGCTGGCCCCTCCGACGACCTGGCCCCCGGCGAGCTCGTCCGGGGCGAGCTCGGCCAGCGGCTCGACGAGTTCCTGACGCGCCTCGAGGGCCTGGGCTTCGCCGGCATCGTCGGGGTCGAGCACGAGGGGGTCCCGATCCTGATCCGCGGCTACGGCCTGGCGGAGCGCGAGACCGACCGGCCGGTGACGCCGGAGACGGTCTTCTGCACGGGCTCGATCACCAAGCAGTTCACGGCGGCGGCGATCCTGGCGCTGGCGGAGGAGCAGAAGCTCGACGTGCAGGATCCGCTCGGCAAGCACTTCGAGCGCGTGCCGGCCGACAAGCAGGGCCTCACGCTGCACCACCTGCTGACGCACACCTCGGGGCTCGCGGATCCGCCGCTCGGCGACTACGACCTGCGCGCGACGCGCGACTGGGTGCGCGACTTCGCGCTCGGCTGCACGCTCGAGGGCCAGCCGGGCCAGCGCTACGCCTACCGCAACGTCAACTACAGCCTGCTGGCGATGATCGTCGAGGACGTGAGCGGCAAGCCCTACGAGACGTACCTGGCCGAGCGCCTGTTCGCGCGCGCCGGCATGCGGCGCACCGGGTACCGGCTGCCGGGCTACGCCGAGACCGACTTCGCGATCGGGTATCGCGACGGCGCGCGCTGGGGCACGACGCTCGGGCACGCGCAGCTCCCCGACGGTCCCTGCTGGACGCTGCGCGGGAACGGCGGGCTCCAGGCGACGGTCGGCGACATGCTGCGCTGGCACCACGCGCTGCAGGAGGATCGCGTGCTCACGGCGGCGTCGCGCGCGCTGCTCGAAACGCCCTTCGCGGACGAGGGCGGGGGCTCCTTCTACGGCTATGGCTGGGCGATCCAGGAGAGCCCGGGCGGGAAGAAGCTCGTCGCGCACAACGGCGGCAACGGGATCTCCTTCGCCGACTTCCTGCGCTTCGTCGAGGAGGGGCACTGCATCTTCCTCGCGACCGGCGTCGGCAGCCGCACCAGCCAGGACCTGGCCTACGAGCTGGCGGGGATCCTCGCGGGTCGCACGCCGCGCGCGCGGCCGGAGACGATCGCGCGCGACCGGGAGTGGCTGGAGCGCTACGCGGGCCGCTACGAGCTCGACGCCGGCCAGGCCATGGTCCTGGAGAACGCCGGCGACCGCCTGGTGCTCTCGGCCGAGGGCCCGGACGCGGAGGAGCTCCTGCGCGAGGCCCTGAGCGAGGCGCGCACGCCGCCCGGTGAGGAGAACCCGCGCGTCGAGCTCTTCCCGCTCACGCAGGTCGAGTTCCGCGCCTACTCCGACCGCAGCGGGCTCGGCCTGGGCCTCGCCTTCACGCTCGACCCCACCGGCCGCACGACCGAGCTCACCCTCGCCGGCATCACCATCCCGCGGCTCTGACTCCCCCGGTGAGGCCGCTCGCTCAGTCCACCAGCCCGCCGCGCCGCTCGATCTCCCCCAGCGCGTGGATCGAGATCGTGCTGCCCGGCTGGATCGTCTGGCGCACGAAGCGGCGCGTGGACTCGTCGGAGTGCATGTCCGGCTCGCAGCGCACGACCACGACCTCGTAGGGCCGCGCCGTCGGTCGGCCCTGCCAGAGCTTGCGGTACTGCTCGGCGGAGAAGACCTCGACCCCGTCGAAGCTCCACAGGAGGTCCTTCGAGCGCAGGTCCTCCTCGGGCGCGTTCTTGGCGACCTTCAGCAGGACCCACTTCGGCTCCTCGGGCACCGGCAGGGCCAGGACGTGCGCGCGCCAGCCGGGGATCAGCGCGTCGAAGTCCTCGCCCGTGGCCTTGGCGAAGACCTCCGGCGCGGGCTTGACGCCCGAGCCGTTCAGCTCGCGCACGAAGGCCCCGAAGCGCTCGCGGCTCTTCTCGCCCGGCCGGTGGATCAGGTAGTGCACGAAGCTCCAGGCGAGCGAGTACTCGAGCCCCCCGAAGTTCTCGCGTTGCACGTCCATGAAGAGCTCGGCTGCGGTGGCCTGGGGTCGCTGCGTCAGGATCGCCTGGGCCTGCTTCAGGCGCTCGGGCGGGACGAAGCCGGGCGTGATCGTGCGGGTGGCGCGCGAGTAGGTGCAGCCCTCGAAGTAGGTCGCCAGCGCCTCGGTCATCCAGTGCGGCGGCGTGGCGCCCGGGAGCAGCGACAGGAAGAACTGGTGCGAGCCCTCGTGGAACACGGTCATGTAGAACGTGCCCGGATCGGTCTCGTCGTAGAACACGACCAGCGTCGCGCCGCCGATGATGAAGCCGGGGTTCGTGCGCGGGCGCGGGCGGTCGCCGTCGGGCTCGTTGACGGAGTAGCAGTTGAAGCCGTTGTGGATGCGGATGTCCTTGTTGCCCGCGGCCTTGCCCGAGAGCCCGAAGTCCTCCTGGAAGACCTGCTTGTAGGTCTCGAACAGCTCGTCGAGGTAGGGCTTGATCTCCAGCTCGACGATGTAGCGCGGGACGTTCGTCTCGATGCGGTAGTACTTCGACTTGGTCTTGTAGGCGTCCTTCCAGTCGAGGCCCTTGGCGTCCTCCTTCTCCCACTTGCGCAGGTCCTTCTCGAGCGCCTTCTCGACCCAGCGTCCGCGGTACTCGATCATCCCGCGCTCGAGCGCCTCGGCCGGCGGCACCCACTGGCCGTCGCCGACGTGCACCAGGCCTGGGAAGCGGCTGTTCTGCGGCGAGGCGAGGGCGAGCAGCCCGAGCAGGAGCGCGCACGACATGGGCGGCGACGATACGGCCGGCGGTGTGGGCCCGCAATCGGACCGCCTCCCCCTGATCCGTTCCGGAACAGGGGCTCGCTGCCCCGCCAGTCGCCAGGGGCGGTACTCTCTTCCCAGGAGTCCTGCATTCCCCTCGCACGCATCCTCCTCGTCCTCGCCGTGGCCCCGCTGCTCGGCCCCTCCGCTCCGCCCGCTCCGCGCGAGCTGAGCCGGCTCGAGAGCCGCGGACAGGGGGACGTGACGATCGGCTCGCTGCGCTTCAGCCCGGACGCGCGGACGCTCTTCTACCAGGCGGACCAGCGCGTCGACGAGGCGCGCGAGGTCTTCGCCGCGCCGGCCGACGGTAGCGGCGAGCCCGCCCTCTCGCCCCATGGCGACGACTTCGCCTTCAGCCCGGACGGGGCCTGGGTCGTGCGCTACGGCGAGGCAGAGATCACGAGCGCGCCGCTCGCCGGCGGCGCCCCGATCGTGCTGGCGGCCGGTCCGGCGTCGTCGGTGCAGTTCACGCCGGACTCGACGCGGCTCCTCTTCTGGGTCGGGGGGATCGCCCACGCCGTCCCGCTCGATGGCTCCAGCCCGCCGCTGCCGTTGACGCCGGCCATCGGCTCCGGCCTGTCCCTGACCGGGCTCGTGCCGAGCCCGGATGGCACGCGGGCGCTCTACGTCGTCTCGAGCGGCGCGACCCAGCGGCTCGTCTCGGTCGCGCTCGCCAGCGGCGCCTCGGTCGAGCTCGGCCAGCTGCCCGCCGGGATGGAGCTCATCGACTCCTTCGCCTTCACGCGCGACTCGGCGCGCGTCGTGTACACGGCCGGCGACTACTCGGTGTTCCCGCAGGGCGTCTCCTTCCACCGGCGCCAGATCCTGGGCGCGCCGAGCGACGGCAGCGCCGCGCCGATCCTGCTGAATGCCGGGGCGCCCGCGGCGAGCGAGGTCCTGTTCTTCCCGCCGCTGCTCGCCGACGGCGGACAGGTGCTCTACGTCTCGGATCAGGATCCCGCGGCCGGGGCCGCGCTGTGGCGCGTTCCCGCCGACGGCAGCGCGGCACCAGCGCTCCTGCACGCGACGCCGGGCGGGAGCGTCGACCGGGTCGCGCTCGATCCCGCCGGCCAGCGCGCCGTGTACGTGCGCCGCGCGACCTCCAGCGATCCCACCCACCTGTGGGTCGTCGCGACGGACGGGAGCGGCGCGCCGCTCCAGCTCAGCGCTCCCGGCGACCCGGGCCAGTTCGTGTTCCAGATCGACCCCCTGATCAGCCCGGACGGGACGCGCGCGGTGTACCTGTCCTACCCCTATCCGTGCAGCGTCCGGCTCGACGGCAGCGCGCCGGCCGAGCTGCTGACGCCGGGCTTCCAGCCGGCGACGCGCGTGAGCGGACCGCTGCACCTCTCGGCGGACGGCGCGCGCGTCGTGCTCGTGGCCGACCAGGACACGCTGGGGAAGAACGAGCTCTACTCGGTGCCGATCGACGGGAGCCAGCTCCCGGTGCGCCTGAGCGCGCCGCTGGCGGCGGAGGGCGACGTGGTCGACGTGCAGCTCGCGCCGGACGGGATGCGCGTGGCCTACCTCGCCGATCAGGAGCCGGACGCGGGCCAGCAGACGTTCGAGGCCTACTCGGCGCCGATCGACGGCTCACTCCCGGCCGTGAAGGTCAGCCGCCTCGTACCGGGCCCGCTGACCGGGCGCGTGCTCGAGTTCCGCGTCCAGGGTGCGCGTGCCTACTACCGCGCCGACCAGGAGGTGGACGAGCAGCTCGAGCTCTACGGCGTGCCGGTCGACGGCTCGGGCGGCCCGGTGAAGCTCAACGGCGCCCTCCCCGCGGGCGGAGACGTGAAGCAATGGGCCCTGGGCGCGCAGCGCGTCGCCTACCTCGCCGACCAGGCCGTCGACGACAAGGACGAGCTCTTCAGCCGCCCTCTCGACGGCAGCGGCACGCCCGTGCGCCTGAACACGGCGATGACCGGCGCGCGCGACGTCGCCGACTTCGTGCTGGTGCCCCCAGGCCTCGCCGCCGTGTACCGCGGCGACCAGACGGGCACGCAGGAGCTCTTCCTCGTGCCGCTCGACGCCAGCGCGGCGCCCGTGAAGCTGAACTCGACGCCGGTGGCCGGCGGGCGCGTGTGGAGCCACGTCGCGAGCGCCACGCACGTCGTCTACCGCGCCGACCAGGACGTGGTCTTCGAGATCGAGCTGTTCGCGCGCCCGCTCGACCGCAGCACGCCCGCGGTACCGCTCAGCCCGTCCTTCGTGGGGAACAGCGACGTGCTCGACCACGCGCTCTCGCCCGACGGACAGCGCGTCGTGTTCCGCGTGCGTCGCAACGGGATCGAGGAGCTCTTCAGCGCCCCCGTCGACGGCAGCGCACCCGCCGTGCGCCTGCACCCGCGCCTGCCGCCGGGGCTGTTCGTGCTCGCCTACGCGCTCTCGCCGCTGGGCGACCAGGTCGTCTTCCGCGCGGACCTGCGCGGTCTGGGCACGCTCGAGCTCTTCCGCGCGCCGCTCGACGGCTCGACGCCGGCCGAGCCCCTGCACCCCGCCCTGCCGGCCCACGCCGACGTGCAGGACTTCCGCATCGACCCGCAGGGGACGCACGTCGTCTTCCGCGCCGATCCCTTCGCGGACAACGTGCTGGCCCTCTTCAGCACGCCCCTCGCCGGCGGCCCCGTGCGCTGGCTGAACGCCGCGCCCCTGGCGCAGGGGCACGTCGATTTCTTCGGCCACGACGAGTCCGGCGCGCGCGTCCTGTTCGGCGCGCGGGTCGCTGGCGACGGACGCAGCCTGTTCGTGAGCCCGAGCGACGGCTCGGCGCCGGCCCTGCGCCTCACGCCGTCGGGGACGAGCGTGGCCGGCTTCGACGCGCTCGTGCACGGCGGCGCGGCCGTCTACCGCACGCCCGCGGCCCTGGCCTGGGTCCCCGTCTCCGGCGGCCCCGCGCAGGCGCTGACCGCGCCCGCGCTCTCCGGAGACGAGCTCTGGAGCGAGGCCGCCGCCCCGCTCGTCCACGCCCCGGGCTTCGTGCTGTACCTGGCCGGCCGCGAGCACCGCGCGCTGGTCGAGCTCTTCTCGACGCCCCTCGCGCCGCGCGTCGAGCGGCGCTGATCTCCCACGGCTCGAGCGCATGTCGGACGAGCAAGGTTCTTCGCGAGCCGTAGAAGATCACGCGCACCTCGAAGCCGGACGCCACCAGCAACCGTGCTGAGGCCGTCGGCCCTGCAAGCCCACCGGGCATCGGACGCGCCCCGCTTGGGTTGCGGTGCAACCCGCGCTCGTTGAGCTTCGGCCGCCCCCCCCGCTGCGATTCGCTCCAGCGGCTACGGCCTCGCGACGGACACGACGTGCAGGACCTGGTCGAGGAGGTCGCCGTCGCCGTTCAGGTCGACGCCCTGGGCCGTCTCGGAGACGAGCACCGCGGCCTGGCCGTCGGGCCCGAGCGAGCCCTGGAAGGTGCTCGTGGCGAGCCCGAGGCTGCGCACGGCGCCCGTGCGCCGGTCGTGCAGCGCGAGCACGAAGTCGGCGGTGTCGCCATCGCCGTTCAGGTCCTCGTCGTGCTCGCGCAGGCTGAGGAGCGCGCGCCCGTCGGCGCTGCCGAGGATGTTGCGCGCGTCGACGCCTGGACGCTGCACGGCACGCGCGCTCCCGTTCCAGACCACGAGCTCGAACCCCGTGGAGCCGCTCAGCCTCGTCACGGCCAGGAGCTGGTCCTCATAGGCGCCGATCCAGAACCCGCTGAAGCCCAGGTTGACGCTCTGCCCGGTGCGGGTGTCGAAGACGTGCGGAACGGCGGACTCGAGCAGACCGTCGCCATCGAGGTCGCCCTGGCCCTGGGACCCCTCGAGCACGAGCACCCCGAGCCAGCGTTCCGCCAGCAAGCCCAGACCCAGGCCGGTGGCCAGGCCTGTGTCGATCAGCCGGTCCGTGACCGGATCGTAGAGCGCCATCACGCGATCGAGGCGGTCGCCGTCGCCGTTGCGATCGCCGTCGTCCTCCGGCAGGGTCAGCAGGAACCCGGACCCGCCCGGGCCGGGCAGCTCGGCGAACTCCGCGCCCGCGGCGTCGAGGACGTGCATCGCACGGCCGCGCACGTCGAGGGCGACGAAGACCCGGTCCTCCGCGTCGCCGTCGCCGTTCAGGTCGATGGCTCCGGAGTCGGGCTCGGAGACGTGGAAGCCGACGAAGTCACCGGCGAAGCGCACCTCCGGCCTGGCCAGGTCGAAGGAGGCGTTGACGACGCGCGTCGAATCGGCGTCGTAGAGGTGCAGGACGGAGAGGTCCGTGCTGTCGCCATCGGCGTTGAGGTCGAAGGCTCCCTCCTCCCAGCGCGTGAAGGCCACGACCCCCTCGTGCACGCCGAGCAGGAGCTGGGGCGCGACCGGGCGCAGCGTCAAGCTGCCGTCGCGCGCGTCGAGGACGACCAGCGCCGGCTCTCCGGGCTCGCCACCGTGGAAGGCGGCCACGTCGCCGCCCAGGACGAGCGCGCTGTGCGCGAAGCCGAGGTCACGCAGCGCTCCGGTCCGCCGGTCGAAGATCCAGGTGCTGATCTCGTCGGCGAGGCCGTCCTGGTCCAGGTCGAGGCCGGTCGCCGCCTCGCTGACCTGGAACACGCCCAGGGCGTCGCTGCAGCCGAACTGCGGCGGCGGGACCTCGTCGCGCTGGAAGCGGGGCGGCAGCGCCAGGCCCGTGTTGATCAGGCCCTGGCCCTCGAGCTGGAGGAGGTGGAGGACGAGGTCGTCCTGGTCCCCGTCGCCGTCGAGGTCCTGGCCCTGGTCGGGCTCCGAGGCCGCCACCAGACGCAGCTCGTTCGTGCCCCAGATGCGCCCGGCCGCCAGGCCGAGGTTGTGCACGATCGGCTCCGGCGCGGGCGTCGGGGCGGAATCCGAATCGGAATGGCAGGCGACGAGCAGGGTGAGCGTGCAGAGGAGTGCGGGACGCATGTGGGGGCTCCTGGGAGGCTCTCCGCGTTACAAACCTCGTTCCGGGGGCAAACCAACAAGGGCTCGGGGGGCGAGATGGGGCGGAGCACCGCCGTCCGGGAGCACCGCCGCGTACCGCTGCCTCCCGCACGCGCACAGCGCGCGCGAGAGGTGTGACCGAGCCCGGGGCCACGCCTACGCGTCCGCCGGGCTGCCTGGACCCTACTGTGCTCCGGCCGGAGCCGTGAAGAGGCCTGCGCCCTCGAAGACCTGGGTCACCGGGACGATCGTCACGTTCGCCGCGGGGAGCGCCAGCGGGTAGCGCTCGATCTCCCGGTCCTCGGCCAGGATCGCGTCGGGCTTCGGCACGTTGCCGTAGTCGATCGGGCTCGGGGCCCCGGAGGTGAGCGCCTCGCGCAGGGCCGCGCCGTCCTGGGTGACGAAGGCGAAGACGATGTTCTCCGTCTTCAGGTGCTTCTTCACGGCGGCGTTGACCTCCGCGAGGGTGAGCTCGCCCATCGTGCGCCGGAAGGTGGCCAGGTGCGCCTGGTCGAGGCCGTAGTAGCGGTCGTCGACGGCGTAGCCGAGGCGGGATTCCGTGTCCTCGGCGAAGTGCAGGCAGTACTTCTCCAGGAAGGCCTTGGTGAACTCGAACTGCTCCTTGGTCAGGCCGTTCTTCGCCAGCGCCTCGACCTCGCGCAGGCCGGCGCGCAGCGAGAACACCGCACGCTCCTCGGGCACGGGCCGGATCCAGACCTCGAACATCTGCGCGCGCCGGCCGACGCCGGTGGGCGGCTGCGAGCGCCGCCCGCCGTTCGGGAAGGCCTCGATGTAGGAGTAGTCGCCGTAGTTGATCCCGCGCGCCTCGCGGATGACCTGGTAGAGGTGGCTGGAGGAGTTGCGGTGCTCGCCCAGCCACGAGTTCGCCAGCCACAGGGCGTAGAACTCGCGGCTGCCGCGGCGCACGTCGATCGGGAACCCGAAGGAGATCGCCGTCGACGGGCCCGGCTTCTCGACGATCACCGCGTGGCGGCCCTGCACCGGCTTCACGGCCGGCGCCGGCGTCGCCGCGGGCGTCCCGCCCGGCAGGCGCGCGAGGTCGGCCTGGACGCGAGCCTGCAGGGCCTGGTCGTAGGCGCCGCCCAGGGCGAGCACCACGTTCTCGCGCGTGTAGTGCGCGCGCCAGAAGGCCTCGGCGTCGGCCAGGGTCAGGGCCTTGAGCGCCTGGACCGTGCCCATGCCGGGGTGCGCGTAGCGCGTGCCCTCGAAGACGCGCGCGGTCAGGACGGCTTTCCCCAGCTCCTCGTCCGACGAGAAGCGCAGGCTCTTCTCGAGCGCGTTGACGGCCGCGTCGCGCAGGCGCTCGAAGTCGTCCGCGCGGAAGCCGGGGTTCAGCACGGCGTCGGCGAAGAGGCCGTAGAACTCCTTGGCCTTGTCGCGGTGCACGCTGCCGGTGACGACGGTCATCTCCTTGTCGACCGAGACGCCGTAGCCCGCCGCCAGGGGGAAGAGCTCGGCCAGGATCTGGTCGTAGCTCTTCGCCTTCGTGCCGCCCTGCGAGACGAGGTCCCCCACCAGCGCCGCCAGGCCCTCCTTGCCCGGCGGATCGTCCTGGCTGCCGACCCGGAACCACAGCTTGAAGACCACGTTCGGGTCCTGCGGCACCGGATACAGCACCGGCGCGTGGGCCAGCTCGGCCGCGGCCGGCGGAGCGTCGGCGGCGTGCAGGAGCGCCACGGTCGAGCGCTCGGGCACGAGCCACTCGCGCGCCGCGGCCTGCACGTCGGCCGGCGTGACCTGGTCGAGCGTGGCGTAGCTCTCCTCGATGCTCTCGAGCGTGCCGGAGATCGCGATCGGGTAGGCGACCGAGCCGGCCACGCCGTCCGGCGTCGAGAGGCCCGTCAGGAAGCCGTACTTGGCGCGCGAGCGGATCTCGTCCAGGCGCCTTGCAGCCACCGGCTCGCGCTGGAAGGCGCTCAGGGCGTCGAAGATCTCGCCCTCGATGGCCGGCACGTCGGCCGGGTCCTTGACCATCGCGAACACGGCCCACAGGTTCGGGTCGCGGCTCGGGCTGAAGGAGGCGCCGAGCATCTCCAGGCGCTGCTCGTCGAGCACCAGCTTCTTGTAGAGCGGCGAGGTCTCGCCGAAGACGAGCTCGCCGATGAGCTGGCCCGCCTGCATCTTGCGGTCGCGCGGCAGGTAGCGCTCGCCCTTGAAGGCCACGCACAGGATCGGGAGCGTCTGGCCCTCGAACGGCACCGTGAGGCGGCGCTGGGCGGTCTGGACGGGCTCGGAAGGGACCTTGGGCGCGACGTAGCCGGGCTTCCAGGCCGTGTAGTGCTGCTCGATCAGGCGGAAGGTCGCCTCCGGCTCGACGTCGCCGCACACGAACAGGACCACGTTCTCGGGCCGGTAGAAGCGCTGGAAGAAGGTCTTCGAGTACTCGAACTGCTCGGGCATCCGCTTGATGTCCGCCTCGAAGCCGATCGTCGTGTGCTTGTAGGTGTGCACGTCGAAGGCCGCCTCCTGCAGGGCCTCGAACAGCACCGAGAACGGGCTCGTGCGCGACTTGCGGTACTCGCCGTAGACCGCGCCGGCCTCGGTCTTGAACTGCGTCTCGTCGTAGCGGAGGTTCTGGAAGCGGTCGGCCTCGAGGTCGACCACGGTGGCCAGGTCCTGCTTCGCGAAGGACAGGTGGTAGGCCGTGATGTCGTCGCTCGTGAAGGCGTTCGCGTCGGCGCCGATGCCGTTCGTGACCTTGTCGAACTCCGGGTGCCTCTCCGTCCCGCGGAACATCATGTGCTCGAAGAAGTGCGCGAAGCCCGTCACCCCGGGCTCGACCTCGTCGCGCGAGCCGGTGCGCACGATCGACCAGTAGCTGACGAGCCCGTCCGACGGCATCGGCACGACGATCGCCTTCAGCCCGTTCGGGAGCGTCTTCTGGTGGACGGGATAGGGGAAGACCTTGCCGTTCATGACCTGGGCGGAAGCACCTTTCTGCGCGCTGGCCTCGCTGACCTGGGCCCCGGAGTCCCCCGCCGGCGCGAGGCCGTGCCGATGCGTGCGGTCGTCCTTGACCACGATGAAGCAGGAGCCGAGGACGAGCGGGAGGAGAGCGATCGATAGCCGCATGGGGTGCTCCAGGGACGCGGGACGACTCGCTCTGGCGAGTCGCCGCGGATCGTAGCACGACCCGTGGCTAGCGATCGAAGAGCGACTCGTCGCCGGGCATGGCGCGGCCGAAGATCTGCCCTGGAGCGGGCGGTTTCGCGTCCGGATCGTCGACCAGGCACAAGAGGCCTGCCGAGGTGGCCACGTAGATCTGATCGCCAGCGTGGACGAAGTCGAGGAACCCGCTGCGTTGGGAGCGATAGGCCCAGCGGACTCGCCCCTGACCTGCATCGCGCACGACCAGGAGCCCCGGCCCCTCGATCGCGACTAGCGAGTCACCAATGCGCCTTGGAGCACCCCACGCCGTGTCTTGGCCGTACTCGAGGGAGTGCAGCTCTCCGGTATCCGCCGACCGCCTCTCCAGTCCTCGATTCACGAGCCAGACCTCGTCGTCGCCACCCCCGAAGCCCATCCATGCGCCTGAATGGAATCGCAGCCCCTTGCGCCACAGGAGCCGACCGTCGTAGTTCTGGAAGGCGCGCAGCTCGTGTTGACCGTAGCGCCGCGGGTCGAGAGCGTCCGGAGAATCGAGACGGATCAGGACGACTCGATCGACGAAAGCGAGTGGATGGAACCATCCAAAGCTCCCCCCGGCGGACTGCCTCCACTCGATCTTCCCGCGCGCGAGGTCGAGCGCGTACACGGAACCTCGCTCCGTCCCGAAGTACACGAGATCCCCGTCGCTGGCCGGCACCATGTTCACGCGATCCCCCTCCTCCAGCTCGAAGCGCCAGTCGACGCGGCCGTCGAGGGTCCGCAACGCGACGACCTCGCGTCGGTGGGCCGCCAGGTAGCGATCCCCCACCAGGCTGCCGGTCAGGATGCAGGGACCTGGATCGCTCGGCTCCCAGCGCCACTGCACGTAGGTCAGATCGCGATCGAAGGCCGAGACGCTGCCGTCGGCCACCATGCGAGCGATGACCAGGTTCTGGGTCACGACGGGCGCCGCAGCCACACGGACCTGGGGGCTGAGCCCCTGTGAGGCCAGGTAGGGCTCCCAGCGATGATCGAAGTCGACTCCCATGGTCGGCGCATGGATGCGCTCTGCTGCCTCGCCTTCCGGCCCGTGGGAGACGCTCTCGATCAGGTCCACGCGCGCGAGCGTGGCTCCGCCCGCGTAGAGGTCCTTGCCGTGCACCGTGGGCTGTCCGAGCAGTCCCGGCAAGACGAAGCGCACGCGCGGGCTGACGATCAGGTCCTTGCGTTCCGCATCGCCCGGCAGGCCGCGGTGTGCCGCCGTGCCGCCGAGCTGCGGCCACTCGAAGGGCAACACCTCGGCGAAGGGCGCCTGGGGAGGCGGAGCGACGGCAGGTGTCGCCTGGGCCTTCGGGGCTCCCTGCGGCCTGGACGCCGGGATGGGGACGGCCTCGCGGCGCGGAGCCGTCAGCTCGTGCTTGATCGCTGCGCTCGGCGCGTCGTCGGGCGGCGGTAGCTCGATCGACACCGGCCCTCGCTCCACTCGCCACAGGACCCAGGTCAACGCCGAGAGCAGCACGGCGGTCCACAGCACGGACTTCCCGACGGCGAGCGATCCGGTCGTCGCGAGCCAGGGAGCGCCGCCCGGATCGGCGGGCGTCCGATCGCTCGGTCGCGTGCGCTCGAGGGGCACCGCTCCCGGTGGACCGAGCACCGTCAACCAGTGGCACCACGCGCGCCGGTCGCCGTGGTAGCGCCGGTCCATCTCCCCGCGCAGCTTCTCGAGCCCGCGCGCGAGGCGCGCCTTGACCGTGTTCAGCGGTGTCCCGGCGCGCTCGGCGATCGCGCTGGGCGAGAGGTCGTGGTAGTAGCGCTGCACGAGCGTCGAGCGATAGGGCTCCTCGAGCTTGCGCAGGGCCTCCAGGAGCTGCGCCTGCGCCTCCAGCGTCCCGTCCGTCTCCGGCCCGCTCGGGTCCGGGCGTCCGGCGAGCTCCTCGTGCCGCGCGCGGCGCTCGTCGGACCGCTTCAGGTTGAAGGCCCGGTTGCGCAGCACCCGCGCCAGCCAGGCGCGCGGCTCGGCCAGCCCCTTCGGGCGCCGCTCGACCCAGGTGGCCCAGGTCTCCTGCACCAGGTCCTCGGCTCGCGCCTCGTCGCGCACCAGGTGGAAGGCCAGGCGCCGCAGGAAGAGCTGGCTGGCGGCGAAGTCGGGCGGCTCGGGCGGGCGCGGGGGCATGGTCGGGGGACTCGCTCGGCCAGGATGACACCGGCCGCCCCGGCGAGGGTGCGCGCGACTGCCGGGAATCGCTACCCGGCCCGGCGGGCCCGCCGGCGCGGGCGAGCGCGACCCCGGCCGGCCCTCCGCCGCACCGGCCGCCTGGGCTTCGCCCCGAGCTCGGCCTCGATCTCGGCGATCGTCGGAAGGCTGCCGGCGAGGGTCTTCGGCAGGCGGCTCACGAACTCCGTCTCCCAGCGCGCCACGCCGATCGGCCGGTGCAGGTCGCGCAGCGCGTACTCGACGACGACCCGGTTGCGCTCGCGGCACAGGACGACGCCGATGGTCGGCAGGTCGGCCGGATGGCGCAGGAGGTCGTCCACGGCCGAGAGGTACAGGTTCACCTGGCCGACGAAGGCCGGATCGAAGGGGACGTTCTTGAGCTCGACGACGACGTAGCGGCGCAGCTTCAGGTGGTAGAAGAGCAGGTCGATGACCACGTCGCGGTCACCGACCTCGAGCGGGACCTGACGCCCGACGAAGGCGAAGCCGGTGCCGAGCTCGATCAGGAAGCGCTGCACGTGGTCGACCAGGGCCTGCTCGAGGTCGCGCTCGCGGCGCACGTCGGCGGTGCCGAGGAAGTCGAAGAGGTAGGGGTCCTTGAAGGCCTGGGCCGCGAGCTCGGACTCGCCGGGCGGAAGGGTCGCGGCGAAGTTGGTCAGGGCCTTGCCACTGCGCTCGTGGGCCTGCGCCCCGATCTCGAGCACCAGCGTGTTCTGCGACCAGCCCTGCTCGATGCCCTGGCGCGCGTACCAGAGGCGCTCGGTGCGCCCCTCGAGCTTCTCCAGGAGGGCGAGGTGGTGGGACCACGGCAATTGTGCAAGAGGCTCTTGCACAATTGCCTTCCGGGGCCAGGCGGCCGCGAATGCGCGCATGTACTTGAGGTTCCGCGGCGAGAATCCGCGGCGATCGGGGAAGGCCCGCTGGAGGTCCGCGCTCAGGCGATCGATGACCCTCGCGCCCCACCCGGCGCTCACCTGACGCCCCAGGATCCGACGCCCGATGTCCCAGTAGAGGCGCACCAGGGCGGCGTTGGCCGAGAGCGTGACGCGCAGGCGCTCCGCGCGGATGCAGGTCTTGATGGCGTCGAGGGTCGCCGCGTAGTCGGGCGGCAGGCCCGCCCTGGCCGGCGCCAGCGGGAAGCGGGCCTGGGGCGCAGCCTTTCCGCGGGCCAGACGCTCGTCCCGTTGTCGAAGGACGGGCAAGAAGCGACGCGCACCCCTGGAGCTAGGTCCCATGTTCCCGGGACCGTCGCCCTCTCGTCCGGGTCACACGGATCGAGGCGATTCCGTCGGGCCCGGCCCGCGACCCACAAGCATCCCGAGCCCGATCAGGACCCCGGCCAGCGCGAAGAGTCCGCGGATCCCGAGTCCCGCGGTCAGGGCACCGCCGAGGAACGAGCCCGCCGAGAGCGCCAGCGAGCGCGCGCTGAACACGGCGCCCATGGCGGCGCCGCGCTGGCCGCGCTCGGTCTCGGTCGCCGCCAGGCCGAAGGCCGAGGCGCTCGCGCCGGGCGAGGCCAGGCCGAAGAGGAGCCGCACGGCGAAGAGCCAGGCGTAGCTCGGCACGAAGGCGTGGGCGACGAGCGTGACGGCCGAGAGCAGGCTCGCGGCCCGCAGCGCGAGCGCGTGCCCGAGGCGGTCACCCAGGCGCCCCCACAGCGGCGTGGCGACGATGGCGGACAGCGCCAGCACGGAGAACAGCGCGCCCGTCAGGCCCTCGATGCGCGCGCGCTCGCCGCTCCACACGGCCTCGACGAAGAACTCCATCTGCGGGCTGGTGGCGCCGAGCGCGAAGTGCACGGTCGCGTAGAGCACCATCGCCGCGCGCACGGCGCGGTTGCGCAGCAGGGCCAGCACGTCGAGCGTGGCGCTCCCCAGCACGGCCCCGAGCGAGAACCGGGCGGAGCGCGGACGCGGCTCGCGCTCCTCCACCGCCAGGAACCACACCAGGACCGCGCTGAGCGCCGAGCCGATCGAGGTCAGGGCGAAGACGGCGCCGACGCTGCCCCAGTGCAGGATCGCCGCCCCGAGCACCGGCCCGACGATCGTCCCGACCGTGCTGGCGGTCTGGATCCAGCCCGTGACGAGGCCCTGGCGATCGCGCGGCGCGACCACGCTGACGAGCGTCAGGCTCGGCGGCATGAAGCCGGAGAAGACCCCCTGCAGCAGCCGCAGCGCGAGCAGCTCCCAGGCCGTGCGCGCCAGGCCCATCGGACCGACGAAGAGCGTCAGGCCGATCAGCGAGCGCACGACCATCAGCTTGCGCCCGTAGCGATCGCCGATCGAGCCCCACACCGGCCCGCTGAAGGCCGCCGAGAGCGGCGCCGCGCCGAACAGGATCCCGGCCCACAGGGCGCGCTCGTGCGCGTCCTGCATGCCCAGCTCCTCGAGCAGCGTCGGGAAGTACGGCAGGAAGCTCGAGAGGCCGATGCCGGAGAGCAGGTTCGAGACGAAGACGACCCAGAAGGTGCGCCGCCAGCCCGGGGTGCCCGCCGTCGTCATGCGAGCGCGAGAGGATGGGAAGCGGGCGCGGGCAACTCAACGGTGAGGAAGAAGGAGCGCGGAGACGCGGAGAGAGGACGCGGAGGGCGCGGAGACGGAGGAAGCAGGTGTGTGGAGGCTTGCCGGTCCCTGGAAGGGAGAGGCGTCGAACGGGAAGTACAGGTGCCAGGCACCGTGCTTCCCATCCCCACCACTCCTTCCTCGGCCTTCCTCGGCCCTCTTCCCCCCTTCCTTCTTCCTCCGCGCCCTCCGCGTCTTCCCTCCGCGTCTCCGCGCTCCTTCCCTCCGCGCTCCTTCCCTCCGCCCCCCGCCCCTCAGCTCGCCGCGCGCTCTGCCGTCCCCGCGCGCTGCGCCTCGAACTCGCGCTCGTGCGTCAGGAACACGTCCACGAGCTGCGGATCGAAGGCGAGACCGCGCTGCTCCTCGACGTGCGTGACCGCAGCGCCGTGCGGCCAGGCAATCTTGTAGGGCCGGTGGCTGGTGAGCGCGTCGTAGCAGTCGGCCAGGGCCATGATGCGACCCGCCAGGGGAATCGCCTCGCGCGCGAGCCTGCGCGGGTAGCCGGTGCCGTCCCAGCGCTCGTGGTGCGTCCAGGCGATCGTGCGGGCGAGCTCGACCAGCTCGGCCTGCTCCAGCCCGGCGCGCACGCTGGCCAGGATGTCGGCTCCGATCTGGGCGTGGGTGCGCATGATCTCCCACTCGCGCTCGTCCAGCTTGGCCGGCTTGAACAGGATCGCGTCGGGGATGGCGACCTTGCCGATGTCGTGCAGCGGGGCGGCCACGGCCAGGTCCTCGACGTAGTCGTCGCTGATCTCGTCCACGCAGTGGCCGGCGGCGCGCAAGCCGCGCGCGAGGATCTTCACGTAGGCGCTGACGCGCACGAGGTGCTCGCCGGTCTCGTCGTCGCGCTGGCGCGCCATGTGCTCGAGCGCGCGCAGCGAGGCCACCTGGGCCTCGCGCACCTGCTCGCGGCGGCGCGACTCGGCCAGGGCGCCGCGGGCCGAGCGCGAGAGGATCGAGAGCGAGCGCTCCTCGCGCGGAGCCAGGCGCCTGGAGGGAACGATGTCGAAGTCGCCGCCCCGCGTGGGCCGGATCTCGGGCGCGCGTGCGCCGAGCAGGGCGCGCACGGCCACGGTGGTGCGCTCGAGCACGTCCTCGGCCGTGCCGGCGGCGGCGATGTGCTCGCTCGAGCGCGCCAGGGCGTCCAGCTGACCGAGCTCGCGCTCCAGGCGCTCCTCCAGGGCCCCGTTGAGCGTCTGCAGCGATTCGCGCGCGAAGGCGAGCTGCTCGGTGAAGGCGCGCTCCTCCTCGACCGCGCGGAAGCGCTCGACGCCCGCGCCGACGGCGTCGAGCAGGCGCAGCGGGTGCGGGGGCTTGGTGAGGAAGCGCAGGATCGAGCCGCGCTCGATGGCCTCCAGCGCCAGCGCGAGCTCGGCGCAGCCGGTCATCAGGATGCGCGCCGTGTCGGGCCACTGCGAGGCGTGCTCGGCCAGGAAGTCGATGCCGTTCATGCCCGGCATGGCGTAGTCGCTGACGACGACCGCGAAGGCCCCGCGCCGCTCGCACAGCGCCAGCGCCTCGGCCGCGCTGCTGGCCAGCGTCACCTCGAAGCGCGGCGCGAGGATCGTGCGCACCCCCTCCAGGAGGGTTGCCGAATCATCCACGACCAGGACGCGCCGGTTCATGCAGGGGGCTCGCGCTCCCGACCTTCGACCGGACCCCGGAAGTCCTTGAGGGGCTTCCGGGCATCCCTTCCGGGCTCCGGGCGGGCCCAGGGGGAGCTAAGGAGCGGAGGGGCGCGCGAGGATCGCGCGCCAGGGTCGATCCAGACGGGCTGGCAACGATGCCGAGGGCATCGTTGCTCAGACCGTCAGTTGCGGTAGCTCTGTAGCGGCGCCGGGATGCGCCCGCTGCGGCGGTGCAGGATCTCGCAGCCGTAGCGGCCGGGGTCCTGGACGATGGCGGTGCCCAGCAGGCCACCCCACTCGACCGTCTCGCCGGCCGACTTGCCGGGGACCGGGATGATGCGCACGGCGGTCGTCTTGTGGTTCACGACGCCGATCGCCATCTCGTCGGCGATGATCCCGGCGATGGTGGAGGCCGGCGTGTCGCCCGGGACGGCCACCATGTCGAGGCCGACCGAGCACACCGCGGTCATGGCCTCGAGCTTGGCCAGCGAGAGCGCGCCCGCCTCGACCGCGCGGATCATGCCGGCGTCCTCGGAGACGGGGATGAAGGCGCCCGAGAGGCCGCCGACGGAGGAGCTCGCCATCGCGCCGCCCTTCTTGACCGCGTCGGTCAGGAGCGCAAGCGCGGCGGTCGTGCCGGGTGCGCCGGTCTTGTCGACGCCGATCAGCTCCAGGATGTCGGCCACCGAGTCGCCCTCGGCCGGCGTCGGCGCGAGCGAGACGTCGACGATGCCGAAGGCCGTGCCCAGGCGCCGCGCGGCCTCGCGCCCGACCAGCTCGCCCACGCGCGAGATCTTGAAGGCCATGCGCTTGATCGTCTCGGCCACCGCCAGGAGGTCGGCCTCGGGCCCGAGGCGTGCGAGGGCCGAGCGCACGACGCCCGGGCCGCTGACGCCGACGTTGAGCACCGTCTCGGGCTCGCCCACGCCGACGTGCGCGCCGGCCACGAAGGGGTTGTCGGCCACGGCGTTGGCGAAGCACACGAGCTTGGCGCAGCCGATCCCGCCCCGGTCGGCGGTGCGCGCGGCCGTGTCCTTGACCACGGCGCTGAAGCGCGCGACGGCGTCCATGTTGATCCCGGCGCGCGAGCTCGCCAGCACGATCGAGCTGCACACGTGCTCGGTGGCCGCCAGCGCCTGCGGGATCGAGTCGATCAAGGCCCGATCCGCGCGCGAAAAACCCTTCTCGACGTAGGCGCTGTAGCCGCCGATGAAGTCGATGCCGACCTCGCGCGCCGCCGCATCGAGGGCCCTGGCGAAGGGCGAGAGGTCCTCGGCCCCGCTGGCGGCCCCGATCCAGGCGATGGGTGTCACGGCGATGCGCTTGTTGACGATCGGCACGCCGTAGTCGCCCGCGATCGACTCGGCCACGCGCACCAGGTCCTTCCCGTGGTGCACGACCTTGGCGTAGACCTTCTCGCAGGCCGACTCGAGGTCCGGATCGGCGCAGTCGAAGAGCGAGATGCCGAGCGTGGTCGTGCGGATGTCGAGCGTCTCGAGCTCGACCATGCGCACGGTCTCGAGGATCTCGCGGTCGGAGAAGCTCAAGATGCCCTCAGACCCGGTGCATGAACCGGAACAGGCGCTCGTTCATGACGCGCACCGCGAAGTCCTCCGGGCTCGACAGGCACTCGAGGGCCGTCTTGAAGGTCTCGAAGGAGGCGCCGGGCTCGAGCTCGACCGTCAGGATCATGTGGAAGTAGCCCTCCACGACCTTCTGCGAGACGTCGTTGACGTTGCCCTTCTGGGCCGCGATCTCGGCCGTGATGCGAGCCAGGACGCCGGGACGGTTCTTGCCCACGGCCGTGACGATCGCGGCCGACTCGAGGGCGGGGTTGTCGCGCGGCTCGGGCAGCTGCGGCAGGCGCTGCGGCATCGCCTCGGCGTCGGGACCGCGGTCGGGCGGCGGCTCCTTCCAGGCGCCCCCACCGGCGCGGATCGCGATCCCGGCCGCCGCGGCGACCTCCAGGGCCTGCGGCGTCACCACCGTGCCCTCCTCGACCACGATCTCGGGCGCGTTCGCGCGGCGCACGTCCTCGGCGGTCAGGAAGCGGCGCGCCACCTAGCTGCCCTCCCCGACGAGCACGGGCCCGCCGGCGCCGAGCTGGAAGACGCGCGCCTTGCCGCCCTTGACCTGCACGACGTACTCGCCGTCGCTCGCGAGCAGCTTCTTCCAGAGCGAGGCGTCGGAGGCGCCCGTGCTCGCCGCCGGCGTGCTCGTCCCGTCGCCGTACCTCACGCGGATCCCGCGCGCGAAGGCCAGCTCCAGCGCCGCCGGCGTGGCCAGCGCCTCCTTGCCGAGCACGAGCTCCGAGCCCGCGGGCAGCTCGCGCACGTTCGCCTCGGTGTAGAGTCGCCTCGCCACGCGTCGCCTACAGGTGCAGCGCGAGCTCGGGGTGCGGGCGCGGGATCACGACCGAGCGCAGGAGCTTGCCCTTCGATTCGGCGCTCTTGGCGGCGGCCGTGACCGAGGAGCGCACGTCGCTGACGGGGCCGATCACGGAGAGGAAGCTCTTCCCGTCCAGTCCGTTGGCCACGCGCAGGTCGAAGAGGTCGACGGTGGCGGTCTTGAGCGCGAGGTCGGCGGCGACGATCGCGGCGGCGACGGTGCTGGTCTCGACGACCCCGATCGCGTCCAGGTGGCCGTCGAGGTGCCCCCCCTTGCGGCGCAGGGCCTGCTCGACCTGCTCGTGGACCTGCTGGATGTGGAGCTCGTCCACGAGATCCGGCCCGGCCACCTCCTTGCCGCGGCGCAGGGCCGAGCCGACGTCCTGCACCGTGCCGGTGAAGAGCATCAGGTACTTGCCGGGCTGGACCGGGGCGGCGAAGAGCAGCTCGACCCGGGCCTCCCACAGGATCGCGTCGGCCACCTCGACGCCGCGCGCGATCGAGCACAGCTCCAGGAGGCCGATGCAGGGTTGCAGCGCGCAGTCCTCGCGCAGCTCGGGGTTGAAGTCGTTGCGGTTCATCACTTGTCTCCCTTCGGGATCACGTCGCCTTCCTCGGTCTGACCGACGCGCTCGCCGCCCGCGAGCTCGGCGGCGTCGATCACGGCCACGATCGCGCACTGGAAGCCGATGTCGTGGCCCTTGCCGATGGCGTGGCGCGCGGCGCGCCCCATCACCACCAGCACGCGCTCGCCCACATCGGCGCCGATCGAGTCGACGGCCACCATCGTCTCGGCGGTCTTCTTGTTGCCGCGCAGGTAGGGCTGCACGACCAGGAAGCGCAGGTGGGAGAGCGTCGGCTCCTTGCGCGTGGCCCACACCTGGCCGACGACGGTCGCGAGGTACACCTAGCCACCCTCCTTGTAGCCGTCGAACCACGTGCGCCCCCGCACCTCGCCCTGGTCGACGATGCCGACCACGGCCGCCTCGAAGGCGAAATCGCCGTCGCCGCCGCAGGCGACGCGCGCGGCCTTGCCGAAGGCCACGACGACGAGCTCGTCCAGGTCGGCGCCCAGCGGATCGGCCGCGATCACGGGCTTGACGTAGCCCTGCGGCGGCGCTTGCTCGTCGTCCACCGGCTCGATCACGAGCAGGCGCTTGCCGACCAGGTCCGGCGCCTTGCGCGAGGCCCACACCTCGCCGATCACCTTGCCGAGGAACATCAGTCGATCCCCCGGTTCTCGCGCCCCGCGATGCCGGCCAGCGCGCGCTGCACCGCGCCCACGGCCGCCTCGATGGCCGCGTCGGTCCCGGCCAGGCGCAGGCGCCCCACGGCCCCGTTGTTGCCGAGGCCCACGAGCCGGATCGGCGCGGCCTTCTCGGCCTCGTTGGCGGCCAGCAGCGCCCAGATGGCCGGGTTGACCTCGAGCGTGTAGAGCGTGTCGCGCCCGAGCACGAGCATCCCGGCGCGCGACTTGTTGATCATCATCGCCTGGTGGTCGTCGATCGCCCGGATGATCTCGTCGGTCATCACGTTCGGCCGCAGGCCGTCCTCGGCGCGCACCCCGGCCGCCGCCAGCATGCGCCGACCCGCCTCGCGCACCTGGCCCTGGTCGGGCCCGTGCACCTCGACCGTGCCGTAGGAGCGCTCGGTGATCAGCGCCCCCGGCTTCACGTCGCAGCCCTTAAGGGCCACGTCCAGCAGACGGTTCACAACGATCCCGGGCCGCACCTCGAGCCAGAAGGCGGTCTCCCCCGTCACGGGGAAGTATCCGTCTCCGTTCGCCGCGATCACCGCGGCGAACTGCGGCTGCATCTCGTCGATGACGAGCGCGCCACGCAGCTCGATGGCCGGGGGCATCTCTGTCTTCCCTTGCTCTTTCTGCTCCGCGCCCTCCGCGTCCGCCCTCCGCGTCTCCGCGGTCGGATCGATTGCGCGGAGATCACCGCAGCCCTACAGCTCCTCCTTGGGGATCGGCGGCAGGAACGTGTCGAGGTCCTGCGCCGGGCGCGGGATCACGTGCACGGCGATCAGCTCGCCCACGCGCTTCGCCGCGGCGGCGCCGGCCTCGGTCGCGGCCTTGACCGCGCCGACCTCGCCGCGCACGAGCACCGTGATCAGCGCCCCGCCGGACTTCTCCTTGCCGAGCAGGGTCACCTTGGCGGCCTTGCACATCGCATCGGCCGCCTCGATCGCGCCCACGATGCCCTTGGTCTCGATCATGCCGAGCGCGATCAAGCCTTCGTCCAGTTCAGCCATCGTCGTTCCAGCGGGTCGGTCGGGTCAGGGAGTCACGCCGTGCAGGACCCGGTGAGCACGTCGTGGTGTCGGCAACCCTGGCAGGGCCCGAGCGGGCAACCGCTGCCCGCGTGGGCCAGGATGCCCAGGATCTCGTTCGGGGAGAGCGCGGTGCCCGCGTAGGGGCCCGCGGAGGCGAGGGGGCGTGGCGCCGCCGACGGCGCGGCCGGCGCCGGGGGCGTGGCCAGCGCGACGGGGGCGCGCGCGAGCACGGCCGCAGGCGCGGCGGCGCGCGGCTCGGTGAAGCGCGGGGCGCTCGCGCGCGCCGTGACCTCGGCGCGCGGCATCACCGGCGGGTTGCCGGTCCAGTTGCTGCGCGGCTCGCTGCTCGGCGCGAGCGCGGGGCCGGGCGCGGGCGCAGACCCGCCGCCGCTGCGCAGCGCCGGATCCCCGCTCAGGCCGGAGCCGCGCGGGGCGCGCTCGCCGCCGAGCTCGCTTGCGCGCGCGTGGTCGCGGGCCCAGATGGTCTCCCAGTCCTTCCGCGGCAAGGCCGCGCGCTTCACGTTGATCAGGTGGCGCGCGCTGATGTTGTCCGAGGTGATGTTGCCGGCCTGCGGTCCGCAGCCGAGGCTCATCGAGGGCATCAGGTTCGTGCTGTAGCCCACGGCGCCCTGCGAGGTCGGGCCGTTGACGACGATGCGGTTGGCGGGCTTCTCGAGGAACCAGGCCTCGAGCACCTTCGGGTCCTTGGCCCACAGGCCGAGCGTGTGGCCGAGGCCGCCGTACTCGAGGATCGCCATCGAGACGTGGCAGCCCTCCTGCCAGCCGTCGACCTCGTGCACGCTGAGCAGCGGGCACAGGATCTCGATCGAGAGCGGCGCGTCCTTGCCGACACCCTTCTGGCGCGCGAGCAGGAGGCTGGTGGCGGGCGGCACCGTGAAGCCGGCGAGCTGGGCCACGCGCGCCGGGTCGAGCCCGACCACGTCCGGGTTCATGTGCCCGCGCACGTTGCAGTAGCGCTCGAGCTTCCTCGTCTCCTCCTCGTTGCAGAGGTGCGCCCCGCGCTTCTGCAGCGCCGCCAGCATGGCCGCGGCGATCGGGCGGTCGAGCACCAGCGCCTGCTCCGAGCAGCACAGCGTCCCGTTGTCGAAGCCCTGGCTCTCGACCAGCCAGCGCGCCGCCTGCTCGACGTCGGCCGAGCGATCGACGTAGCACGGCACGTTGCCCGGGCCCACGCCGTAGGCGGGCTTGCCCGAGCTGTAGGCCGCGTTCACGAGGCCCGAGCCGCCGGTGGCGAGGATCATGGCGACCCTGGGGTGCCGCATCAGCGCCCCGGTCGACTCGATCGTCGGGTTCTGGAGCGACTGCACGAGATCGGGCGGTCCGCCAGCGCGCTCGATCGCGCGGCGCAGGACCTCGGCCGACTCGCCGATGCAGCGCCGCGCGCGCGGATGCGGGCTGATGACGATCGCGTTGCGGCCCTTGACGGCGATGATCGACTTGAAGAGCGCGGTCGAGGTCGGATTCGTGGTCGGGACGATGCCGGCGATCACGCCGACGGGGGTCCCGATCTCCACGACCCCGCGCTGCTCGTCGCGCGTCAGGATCCCGCAGGTCTTCTCGTTCTTGATCGAGGCCCAGGTGCCCTCGGAGCCGAGCAGGTTCTTGAGGATCTTGTAGTGGACGCGCCCGATGCCGGTCTCGTCGACGGCCAGCTTGGCGAGCGCGTAGGCGTTGGCCGCGCCGGCCCTGGCCATGGCCTCGCACAGCCGATCGACCTCGGCCTGCGAGGCGTGGGCGATGCGTTCCTGGGCGGCGAAGGCCCGCTCGGCGCAGTCGCGCACGTCCTGCAGCGCGCGCAGGTCCGGATCGATCTCGGCCACGACCCGTCAGCGGCTAGTCGCCGCCCTTGCCGGGTTGCTTGACGGGCTTGAGCGGCAGGATGCGCAGCACCTGGTCGTGGGGCCGCGGGATCACGTGCACGCTGACGAGCTCGCCCACGCGCCGCGCCGCGGCCGCGCCGGCGTCGGTGGCGGCCTTGACGGCCCCGACCTCGCCCCAGACGTACATCGTGACGAGCCCGGCCGTGGCCAGCTCCTTCCCGAACAGCTCCACCTTGGCGGCCTTGACCATCGCGTCTGCCGCCTCGATGGAGGCCACCAGGCCCTTGGTTTCGATCATTCCGAGCGCGCGCTTCAAGGCAGGGGTCTCGCAGGGGGCCTGAGGGGAGGAGGGCGCGCAGTCTAGCGGCCCGGGGAGCACTTCCAACCGCCTCGGGCGTCGGACGAACGATGCCGGGCACATGGAGGCCGCTTGGCGGGAGCTTGCCGTCGGAGGGCGGCACGACCCGGTCGCTGGATCGGCAGCTTCCGGAAACTGCAACTTCGAATAGGATCGCGTCGTCCCGGCCCCCCTGGGCCTCAACCACCCATTGCCACCATGAAGACGCTCCTCGTCCTCCCCTGCGCGCTCCTGGCCACTTCCCTGCTCGCCGCCTTCGCCCCCGACCGCGGCAACGACCGGGTCTTCCGCGCCGACCTCTCCGGCGATCAGGAGGTCCCGCCGGTCGCGACCGACACGAGCGGCGAGCTGCGCATCCAGTTCGCCCAGGACTACAGCTCGGCCGAGCTGCGCCTCGACGTGAACGATGGCGAGCGCATCACCCAGGCCCACTTCCACTGCGGCGAGGCCGGCGTGAACGGCCCGGTCGTGATCTTCCTGGCCGGCTTCCACGCCAACGGCTGGGACGTGGACGGCCGCTGGATCGACAACGTGACGATCACCGACCAGAACATCGTCAACACCGCCTGCGGCACGACCCTGCGCGACATCGCCCAGGCGATGGAGGAAGGTCGCATCTACGTCAACGTGCACTCGGTCGCCGTGCCGAGCGGCGTCGTGCGCGGCCAGGTCGAGCGCCACTGATCCTGCAGCTCTGATCCTGCAGCTACCCTGCAACGCCCCGGTCCGCCGGGCTCGTCCCTCAGCGTGGCGTCGGCCCCTGCGTCGACGCCACGCCGTAGCCCGCCGCGCGCACCGCCTCGGCCAGCGCCGCGAGGGACGTGCGCTCCGGGTCGTAGCGCACGTGCGTCTCGCCGCTGGCGTGGTCGGCCTCGGCCTCCAGCACGCCCTCGACGAGGCGCAGCGCGGTGCCCACGTTGTGCTCGCAGCCGGAGCAGGTCATCCCGGCGACGAGCAGCGTGCCGGCGACGCAGCGCGCGGGATCGACGGGCGGCATGCGCTCGACCAGCGGCACCGGCGGCGGAGCCTTGCCGCGCGCCTGGTCCGGACCGCCGTCGCAGGCGCCTCCGGCGAGCACGAGCACGAGGACGAGCGGGACACGCACGCGCCCCAGGGTATCCGAGGGCCGCTCTCGCGGGGTCCTCGCGCGCCTACCGTCCGCCCAGCGGCCGCACGGGCGTGGCCCCGAAGAGGCGCGCCAGCGCGGCGTCGTCCACGTAGGTGGCGAACACGAGCGCGCGCTCGTCCAGCAGGACGGTGCGCATGCGCAGCTCGTGCCCGTCGTGCCGGAAGGGCTCCTGGCGCGCCAGCGAGGCCAGCCCCTGGCGCTTGACCAGGAGCTGGTTGAAGAAGTCGAACACGACCACGCCGCGCGCGACCAGGTACTCGTGCGGCGCGTCGTGCTCGTGGGCCACCAGACCCCGCCGGGCCACCGGCAGGCGCGCGATGGTCGCGTCGTTCAGGCCGCGCCGGTCGACCGTCGTCCAGCGCGTGTAGTAGGGCACGGCGCCCGCGCCGCCCACGCACAGGACGAGGTCGCGCGGCAGCACGCCCGCCTCGATGTGACGGCGCAGCGTGCGCCCCTCGTCGATGCGCTGACGCGTGTACCGGGTGATGCCCTCGATCGATTGCAGCCCGTAGCGGTTGGCCGGCACGCGCTCGAAGCCGAGGAACGTGGTCGCGAGCAGCGCCGCCGCGCCGAGCGCCGCCAGGGCGGGCCCGACCCGGCGCGCGCGCGGCCAGGAGAGCTCCGCCAGCACCGCCAGCCCCTCGACCAGCAGCCAGTAGAGGAGCGGGAAGACGTGCACGCAGAAGCGCAGCTCGAACAGGTCGCCGCCGACCGCCAGCACGTAGGCCGCGTAGACCGCCAGCACGCCCAGCGTCACGGCCGCCTCGCGCCGGCGCGCTCCGAGCAGCGCGAGGAAGGCGAGCGGCACGAACCAGCCGATGCGGTAGGTGTCGTGGAAGTAGGCGAAGTAGCGCAGGCCCTGCTCCAGCCACAGCCCACCGACCTTGGCGTGGAAGGTGTTCGGCAGCCAGGCACCGTAGTAGGCGCGCCGCCACAGGAAGTGGCCCGCGACCACGAGCACGAAGGGCGCCAGCCAGACGAGGGCCGTGCGCGGCGCGCGCCGGCCGCGCAGGACCTCGAGCAGGAGCCAGGCGCCCGCCAGCAGGCCGAACAGCGCTCCCTCCGGGCGCGTCAGGGCCGCGGCGGCGAAGAGCAGCCCGCCGCCCGCGGCCGCGCGCGGCGCGAGCTCGCCCGGCGCCAGGAGGCGCGCGAACCCGAGGAACACGAGCAGCGCGAAGAGCATCGTCTCGAGCCCGCCCGTGCACCAGGCCGCGAAGCTCCTGCTGGCGACGAGCACGCCCACGGCCAGCCAGGGCACGAGCGCGCCGCGCCCGCGCGCCGCGAAGCGGAAGAGCGCGACGAGCAGCAGCACCCCGCAGCCCACGCCGACGACGTTGGCCAGCGTCTCCGGCGCGAGCCCGAGCGCGAGGCCGCCCGCCAGCAGCAGCACCCACAGGAAGTTCGTGTAGCCCTCGACGCGCTCGCCCGCGTTCCACACCAGGCCCAGCCCGTCCGCCAGGTTCGCGGCGTAGCGGAAGCTGATGAAGGCATCGTCCCCCAGCGACCAGGTGCGCGCGACGTTCCAGGCGAACAGGCCCGCCAGGAGCAGCGCGGCGAGCCCCGCCAGGGTGCGGCGCGCCCCCGGCGTGAGCCGGATCGGCCCGCTCCCCTCCTCCCGCTCGCGCGACGCGTCCATGCAGCTCGACGACGCTCAGCGCCCGATCAGGAGCGGTGCCGCGCCGCACTGCGGGCACGGTGCGCGCTCCTCCCGGCGCTGGTCGAGGTGCTCGGCGCAGGTCCAGCTCCACTCGGCCTCGACCGGCTCGGTGCCGGTGTAGCCGAGCTGGCTGAGGGTCTCCTGGACGCCGGTCCGGTCGACGCCGGCCGAGAGCGGCTCGAAGGGCCCGACGACCCAGGGAGCCTCGCGCGCCAGCTCGGCCAGCAGCGCGCGCGCGCGCGCGGGCTCGGCCGCGAAGAGGTCGCGCTCCTCGCGCGGGTCCTCGGCCAGGTGGTAGAGCTCGCTCGCCTCGAGGTGCTTCGGGCGGTAGACGAGCTTCCAGCCGTCCTGCACGACCGCGTAGAGGAAGTCGTCCAGCGGCCGCTCGCGCACCATGCCCGCGTTCCAGTCGTAGCCGTTGATCTGGTCGGCGAAGGCCGTGCGCGGCGCGTCGGACCGGCCCTCGATCAGCGCGCGCAGCGAGCGGCCCGAGACCGGCTCCGGCAGCGGGATCCCGAGCACGTCGAGCACGGTCGGGAAGACGTCGACCGTGCGCACGAGCTCCTCGACCACGGGCTGCTGGCGCAGGCCCGGCAGGCGCACGAGCAGCGGCACACGGATCTGCTCCTGGTAGAGCAGGCGGTGGTGGGCCCAGCCGTGGTCCATCAGGCCCTGGCCGTGGTCGGCCACGACCACGATCAGGGTCTCCTCGTAGAGGCCGCGCGCGCGCAGCTCCTCGAAGAGCTGCCCGATCTGCGCGTCCATGTAGGTGATCTCCTCGGCGTAGAAGGGCTGCACGCCCTCCGGCAGGTCGAGCGCGCGGGCCTGGCGTGGCCCGAGCCCCGGCGGCAGGCGCGCCAGGTCGTGCGGGTCCCAGTAGTGCACCCACAGGAAGAACGGCTCGGCCGGCGCGGGCCCCAGGGCCGCCAGCACGCGCGCGCTGGTCTCGTCCGAGCGGCGCTGGAAGCGGGCCACGTCCCAGCGGAACTCGCCCTCGCCCTCGGCGACGTCGGCCTGCAGGTCGTCGAAGCGCGCGAAGCCGCGCTCGAGCCCGAAGAAGCGCGAGACCGGGAAGGCGCTGTGCACCGCCAGGGTGTCGTAGCCCTCGGCCGCCAGCACCTCGGCCAGCGTGCGCGCCGCGCCCGAGAGGCGGTAGCCGCCGTCCGCGAACAGCACGCGCAGCCCGTGCTCGTGGTTGTAGCGGCCCGTCAGGATCGAGGCGTGCGCGACCGGCGTGACCGAGGCCGTGCTGAGGGCCAGGTCGAAGCGCGTGCCCTCGGCCGCCAGGCGGTCGAGGTGCGGCGTGGCCTCGCCGGCGCGCCCGTAGCACGAGAGGTGGTCGGCGCGCGTCGTGTCGAGCGTGATCAGGATCACGTTGCGACGCACGCGCGCCGGCTCGGAGCCGCAGGCGGCGACCAGGAGGGCCAGGGCGGGGAGCAGGCGGCGCACGCGCGCGCATGCTACCGGGCGGCGGGGCGCGACCGGACGGGCGCGGCGGCTCACGCGCGGAACGAGTCGAGGTCCAGGGCCACCTCGGCGCGGGCCGAGAGCCCGAGCGCCAGGCCCAGCATCAGGAAGCTCGCCAGGAGCGAGCTGCCCCCGGTCGAGACCAGCGGCAGGGTCAGCCCGGTCATCGGCAGGAGCCCCAGGTTCACGCCCACGTTGATCGTGAAGTGGGCCGCGAAGTAGAGCCCGGCGCCGGCGATGACCAGGCGCGAGAAGCGCTCGCGCGTCTGCCCCGCCGCCGCCAGGAAGAGCCCCGCGAAGAAGAGGTAGGCGGCCACCAGCGCGCTGGCGCCGAGGAAGCCGCCCTCCTCGGCGATCACGGCGAAGATCGAGTCGCAGTCGCGCTCCGGCAGGTGCCCGGCCTCGTTGGCCACGCCCTGCCCCAGGCCGCGCCCGCCCACGCCGCCGTTCCCGATCGCGACGCGCGCCTGGTAGGCGTGGTAGGCGGCGCCAGTGCGGTTCTCGCGCAGCGAGCCGGCGTCGAAGGCGGTGACCCAGGTGTCGATGCGCTTCTTCTGGTAGCCCTGGATCCAGTGGAAGCGCCACGCGCCCGCGCCCAGCAGGGCCCCCGCCAGGGTCAGGGCCACGAGCACGCGCGCGCGCGCGCCGGCCACCCAGAAGAGGCCCAGCGTCACCGGCACGAGCGTCAGGGCCGTGCCGAGGTCCGGCTGGGCCGCCACCAGCGCCATCGGCACCAGCCCGAGCAGCGCCGGCAGGCGCCAGTCGCGCGCGCGCTCGAGGCGCGTGCGGTAGAGGGCCCGCGCCAGGGCCACGATCACGGCCACCTTGACGAACTCCGAGGGCTGCAGCTCGAAGCCGATCGGGGTCTGGATCCAGCGCCGCGCGCCGTTGCGCTCCTCGCCGATCAGCGGCACCAGGCACACCAGCGCCAGGGCCGCGCCGTAGACCAGGAACGCGTTGCGCCGCAGCCAGCGCGGGCGCACGAGCAGGCCCAGGGCCAGGAACGGCGCCGCCAGCGCCATGCGCTGGAGCTGCTTCGCGGCATCCACCGGCTGGTTGCGCCCGAGCAGCTCGTCCACCTCCTGCATCTGACGCACCAGGACGAGCCCCAGCGCGGTGAAGAGCCCCGCCAGGAACAGGATCGGCCAGTCGATCCGCGTCCAGGGCACGCGCAGCGACAGCACCGAGCGCCAGCCCGAGAGCGGGCGCTGTCCCTGGATGCTCCAGGGCCTCATCGCGGCTCCTCCAGCTCGACCTCGCGCGCCGCCAGCCAGGCACGCACCTCGGGCTGGCGCAGCACGTCGCGCGCCAGGTAGATCGCGCCGTGCGAGGAGGTCGCGATCGTGTCGTGCTCGAAGACGACGAAGACGAGCTCGGGTGCCTCGGCCGGGACCCAGCCGGCGACCCAGGCGTGCTTGCGCACCTTGGCCAGGTCCTCGCCGGCGGTCTCGAGGTCCGCGCTGCCGGTCTTGGCGGCCACGCGCAGGCCGAGCACGGACGGGGCGAGCGCGGCGTGGGCCGTGCCGCGCCCCTCGGCGGCCACCCCGCGCAGGGCGGCGTGCACGCGCGCGAGGTGCGCGCGCGCGATGGGCAGCGGCGTGCTCGGGGCCGGGGCGAGCTCGCGCGCGCCGATACGCCGCACCAGGCGCAGCTCGCGCTGCGCGCCGCTCGCCAGGGCCAGCATCGCGCGCGCGATCTGCATCGGCGTGGCCTCGACCACCGCCAGGCCGTTGGCCGCGCGCCGGCGCAGCGAGGCGTTCAGCGCGGCCCCGCTGGCCGGCAGGGCGAAGCCGCCGCGGTCCTCGAGCAGCCCCGGCCGGCGCACGTCCCCGTCGTCCCAGGGCGCGCCGCGCACGCCGGTCGGTGCCCCGAGCCCGAACAGCGTGCCCAGCTCGGCGAACTCGCGCGTCTCCATCGTCTCGCCCAGCCAGGCGAAGTAGGCGTTGCAGGACTGCACCAGGGCCGCGTGCAGGTCGACCGCGCCGTGTCCGACGAGGCTGGAGCAGCGCAGGTCGGCGTAGCCGGCGCCGCCGCGCTCGAGCGGCGCGCACACGACCGTGCGCGCCGGGTCGAGGCCGTGCTCCAGGGCCAGGGCCGAGACCAGCGGCTTCAGGACCGAGCCGGGCGGCTGGAAGGTCGGCTTGCGCAGCGTGCGCTCCATGCGCAGCGCGCGCTGCCCGGCGGCCTCGGGATCGATCACGGACTCGTCGTCGGGCTCCGAGGCGGCCGCCAGGACGTCGCCGTTCGCGGCCAGCAGCACGACCGCGCCGACCGGGCTCGCGCGCCAGGCTCCGTCCTCGTGCTCGGGCGCCGGATCGCGCAGGCAGCGCTGCACCGCCGCCTGCAGCCCCGCGTCCAGGGTCAGCTCGACGTCCTCGCCGTCCTCGGCCGCGCGCACGGAGAGCTCGTCGCCGCCGGCGCCGAAGATCTCGGCCGCGCCCCGCGTCATGGCGAAGCCGTTCGTCCCGCGCAGCTCGCGGTCGAGGAAGGCCTCGAGCCCCGAGACGCCGCGCGCCTCGCTGACGCCGCGCACGACGCCGATCAGGCGCCGCAGCTCCTCGGCCTCCTCCTCCTCCGGATCGGGATCGGCCTTGAGCTCGCGCAGGCGCGCCTCCTCGCGCCGCTGGCGCAGGCGGTCCTCGAGCGTGGGCAGCGAGACCAGGCCCACCAGGCGCTCGGCCGGGCGCACGTCGTCGCCGACCAGCTCCGGGCGCGCGCGCGCGCGCTGCGTGCGCACGCCGAACCCGGGATAGTCGCGCTCGTAGCGCGTCAGCAGGTAGACGACGTCGTAGGGCACCTCGACGCCCGTGCCCTCGAGCGACAGCGTGGTCGGGCGCGTGCCGAAGTCCTTGAGGAAGTACTCGGCCCGCTCGGCCGCGCGCTCGCGGCCCGCGGCGGCGACCAGCAGCCCCCCGCCCTCGCCCAGCTCGTCGCGCTCGGCCGCGCGGCGCACGAGGTCGAGCGCCTCGCGCACCGTCTCCTGGTAGCGCAGCTCCCAGATCTCGTTCAGCGCGCGCGCCAGCTCGACCAGGCCCGCCACGTCGAGACGGCGCTTGCCCAGGCACTCGGCCAGCAGCCCGCGGAAGGAGTCGGGCCCCGCGCCGGCCGGCAGGAGGCGCGCGTCGCCCGGCAGCGCGCGCAGCTCCTCGAGCTGGATCGGCAGCGCACGCGCGGCCAGGGTGTGCGCCGCGCGCGGCACGTCGGCCACGAACAGGTCCTCGAGCCCGCTGAAGACCGCCAGCTCCTCGACCTCGCGCCAGGGTCGCGGGCCCTCGGCCAGGGCGCGCGCGAGCTCGCCCTCGGGCTGGTACACGACCGCCAGGCGTGCCAGGAAGTCACCCACGCCCGGCTCGGCCTCCGGGTCGGTGGCGAGGGCGGTGAAGAGCTGCGGCAGGCACTCGCCGTCGCGCCAGCCCTGCTGCCAGCCGGCGCGCACGGTCGCGGCCCACTGCGCCAGGCGCGCCCCGTCCCAGCCCAGCAGGTCGGTGATCCAGCGGTGGTCGAAGCAGGCGAGCAGGGTGTCCGGCTCGAGGCGCCCCGGCACGAAGCCGACCGCCTCGGCGAAGAGCTTGGCGGCGGCCGCGTCCTCGACCGAGCGGCGCGTCGTCTCGAGCTCGTCCAGCAGGTGGCTCAGGGGCTCGCGCCCGTCGTCGCCGGCCGGGCGGATCCAGCGCGCCAGCGTCGCCAGGCGCTCGAGCGAGTGCGCCAGGCGCGCGCGCAGGGCCGCCTCCTCGCGCGCCGGACCGTCGCCGGCCTCGCCGTGGCGCACCGCGGCCGCCAGCGCGAGGTAGGAGCGACGCTCGTCCTCGCCCTTGACGAGCGCGTGCAGGGCGCGCCACTCCGCGCGCGCCTCGGGCTCGAAGGCCAGCAGGCGCGGCAGGTAGAAGGCCAGGTCCCCGGCGCGCCGCGCGCGCAGGCGCGTCTCGGCCGCCTGCACCGTGCGGCGCGGGTCGGTGCCGCGCGCCCAGGCGCGCAGGTCGGCCGGCGAGAGCGCGACCAGCTCGAGCGCCCACTCGACCAGGTGCGCGCGCGCCTCCTGCAGCGACACGGGCCGGCCATCGACCAGCGAGCGCGCGTGGGCCACGTTGCCCAGCGGGTGCTCGCGCCGGAAGTCGCGGTAGACGAGCTCGACCGCGCGCAGCTCCTCGTCCACCGCCAGCACGCGCCCGGCCGCGTCGAGGATGCGTCCGCGGCGGTAGGGCTCCTCGTGGCCCTTGCGCACGAGCCGCGCCGCCTCCTCGGCCCAGGTCCCGTGCTCGCGCACCTGGATCTGGTAGAGGCGCGCCACGAGCACGCCCCCGGTCAGCGCGAGCAGCACGAGCAGCGGCGCCATGCGCGAGCGCGCCCTCACCGGCGTTCCCTCGCGAGCGGCGCCGTGCCCGGCAGGCGCGCGAGCAGCGGCGCCAGGAGCAGGCAGGCCGCGGCCGAGGCCAGGGCGCCCGGCCACAGCGGCACGCCCTCGAGCGCGACGCTCGGCCCGTCGGCCGCCAGGACGCGCGAGCGCGCCGCCACCAGGACGAAGGCCGTGCCCAGCGCGCACAGCCCGCACAGGGCCGCGCGCGGCAGGGCGCGCTCGATCGCCACGCCTCGCGCGAGGCCGGCGAAGAGCCCCAGGGCCGCCAGGGCGTTGGCGGCCAGGAGCGCCGGCGGCTCGGCCGAGCTCGCGGCGCGCCCCAGCGCGACGAGCAGCGCCGCCACCACGCCGCGCCCGCCGCGCAGGTGCGCGGCCCAGGCGAAGAGCAGCGCGAGACCAAGGTCCGGCGTCCACGCCCCCAGGCGCGCCGGCGCGGCCAGCCAGGCCTGCAGCGCGGCGACCCACAGGGCGTAGAGGAAGAAGAGCGGCCAGGCGAGCAGGAGGCCCGGCCTCACGGCGCACCCTCCAGCGCGCGGCGCACGAAGAGCCGGCCGAGCTCGCGCGCCTCGAAACCGGTCGTGAGCACGATCTCGCGCTCCTCGCCGGCCGTGGCGGCGCGCGGCAGCAGCGTGCTGCCGAGGTAGAGGCCGCCGGGCAGCCCCGGATCGCCCGGGCTGGTGAAGAGGCGCGCGCGCACGGGCTCGCCCTGGCCCGCCAGCGCGATCGACACGCGCACCCACCAGCGCATGCGCACCGCCCCGGGTCCGGCCCGGCCGAGGGCCGTCAGCCGGCCGAGCACGACCGGCTCCTCGGAACCCTCCACGAGCGCCACGGCGCCGAGGTGGAGCCCCGGATCGTCGAGCAGCGCGACGTCGGCACGCGCGGGTCCGACCGCCAGCAGGCGTCCGACCAGGCGCGCGCCGACGCTCGTCACGGCGGCGCCCTCGCGCAACCCGTCGGCGTGCCCGAGCGGCAGCGCGAGCGTGCTGCGCCAGGGACTCGCGTCGCGCGGCACGAGCGCGCGCGTCGTCAGCCAGCGCCCGTCCTCCAGCGGCGCCGGGACGGGCGCCAGGGCCGGCGCGTCCTGGGGCGCCAGCACGAGCGCCAGGTGGAACAGGCCATCCAGGTAGTCGAGCTCCGGCTCGACCCAGAAGTCGTTGCGCTCGCCGGCGCGGCGCACGGTGCCGAGCCGGAACCCGTCCGCCAGCGCGGCGGCCTCGTCGGCATCGGCGAAGAGCTCGTGCACGCGCGCGAGGCCGCCCGCGAGGCGCACCGAGGAGGGCTGGTGGGCCGCCAGGCGCACCGCGCGCGGCTCGGCCCGCGAGCGCGGCACGCGCAGCCCTCCGACGGTCAGGAAGACCGGCCCCTCGCTCTCGGCCCCGGCGACGGCCCCGGCCGCGACCTCGGCGCCGACGCGCGCGTGGGCGTGCGTGATGAGCTGCACGCGCGCCGCGGGCCGCGCCCCCGGTCGCAGCTCGACCACGCGTCCGACGAAGACGTCGCCGCAGACGACCGGCGTGCCGGGCGCCACCTCGGCCGGCCCGGGATAGGCGACCCAGCACTCGTCCTTGCTCGGCCGGCCCGTGATCTCGGCCGGCAGGAAGACGCGCCCCGCGCGCAGCGCCGGATCCTGCGGCAGCGCGCGCTCCGCCAGGCGCGCGAGCACGCGCTGCCCCAGGGCGGATTCCGCCTCGGCCGCCAGGGCGAGCTCGCGCTCGGCCGCGCTCGCCGTGCGTCCCCGGAGGTGCGCCAGCGGCCGCGCCAGCTCGGCCGCGTGGCGCAGCGGGACGAGCGTGGTGTCGAGCAGCTCCTCGAGCGCCGGGACCGGCCGCAGGCCCTGGAGGAGGAGCACCCCCCAGAGGAGGAGCCAGGGTGAAGGTGTCCGAGTGCGCGCCACGTTGCGCGCTCATTGGAGCCTTTGGGCTGGGCCGGCTCCATGACCTCCTCGAAGAGAAGAACCGGCGGACCGCGGAGGCGCGGAGGGCGAAGGGAGGGCGCGGAGCAGAAGGTGGAGGGAGGGAAAGGAGGAGCGGGATCAGAGATCGGGCGGTTCCGGAAGCGCTCCGGAAGATCCCCAGCCCAATGAGCGGAGCCCCTCGAGCGCGACGGGACTCCCCACCCCAACCCTCCCCCTCCGCGTCCTCCGCGTTCCTTTCCGACCCTAGCCGTCGTCGTCCGAGCTCAGCACCTTCGAGAACACGTCCAGCTTCTCGAGGAACACGCCCGTCCCGCGCGCCACGGCGGTCAGCGGATCCGAGTCGATGCGCGCCGGCACGCCCAGGAAGTCGGAGATGGCCGGCGCGACCCCGTGCAGCAGCGCCCCGCCGCCCACGATCGTGCAGCCG
>DASVAP010000416.1:0-6062 GCA_036376275.1 Planctomycetota bacterium
TGCCCGAGGTCGGCGGCGAAGCCGATCGCGTCGACATGGGCATCGAAGACCGGCCGGCGCGCGAGCAGCGCGCGGATGCGGGGCGAGGGGGCGAGGGCCGCGGGCATCCGGGCAGGGTGCCCGGCGCGGAGGGCGATAGGATGGAGGGCCAAGCGAGGGGTCGGGCCTGGCCGCCCGACCTGTCATCCTGACAGCCTGGGAGCCTCCGACTTCCTGCGGGCCGTGAACAACCTCGATCGGATGGCCCCAGCCACTCCACGGCAAACCAGGCCTCCCTGGCCGGCCGCCCAGCCAACTCACGGGCCGACGGTGCCCTGCAGCGCTCCGACTTCGAGAGCTTGCGCTCGCCTTCCTCGGCGGCCGGCGCGGGGCGATCGCCGGCCGCAACGGCACCTTCCTTCCCCGACGCGACATTGCTCCGGCCCTGCCGATCTACTATCCAGCGCTCATGGATCGCATGTCCAACCGGGAACGTATCGCGCGCGCAGCCGAGGAGGCGCGCCTCGCCGAGGCCGAGAAGGCCGAAAAGGCCGCCAGGAAGACGGGCGGGGAAGCGCCCAAGCGTCGCGCGAAGGCGCTTCCGAAGGCGCCGCGCGTGAAGATCGTCTGGGAAGTCTGCAACTCGAACGGCAAGACGCTCGAGACCTACGCCTACCCGGACAAGGCGAAGGCCCAAGCGGAGGCGGCGGCGCTCACGAAGTCGACCGGTCGGCCGCACTCGTTGCGCGCGAGCAAGGTGCCGATGGAGTGAGAGCGCAGGTCGCGCGGCGGCACGGTTCCTGCGCGAGCGGGGAGTCACCGTGACGCGCTGCGCGTCAGCGCCTGGAACCGGGCGGACCGAAGGCCCGCAGCTCGAGGCTGGCCCCGAGCTCCAGCGTCCCGCACGTCCAGCCCTGGACGTCGGGTCGCGGATGCTGCAACGGCCCGGGCCAGCGCTGCCGCTCGGCCGGCGTAGGCGACGGCGCTGGCAGCCCGAGCTCGTGCTCGTGGCGCACTCCTGGCGCTCCGCGCAGGCCATCTGACCTGCGTCCCTCAGCGCGGGTCGGACCAGGGCGCGCGTTCGATTCCGCGGAGGCCTTGCAGGGCCGACGGTTTCCAGAAGGGTTGCTGGTGGCGTCCGGCTTCGCCGGACGCCTTGCGGGACGCGAAGACTCTTGGAGGTAGCAGCTCAGCGCAGGCGTACCGGAGGCCGGCGCAGCTTGGCCTCGGTCCGGGAGCTACCGGGGAGCGAGAACCAGGGCGTGCGCGGCTGCAACGGGTTGTTCGTCACCACGCGCGCGCGCCAGCGGAAGAGCTCGCCGTGCAGGTCGTGCAGCCTGGGCGGATCGAGGCGCGCCGTGGCGAGCTCGTCGAAGGCGAGCAGGCCGCCCGGGGGCGACAGCGGGAAGCCGAAGGCGCTGCTGCCGGTGTCGTTCCCGTCGAAGGGCGTGCCGAGGGGCTTCAGCTCCCACTGCAACCGTCCGTCCGGACCGGGTGCGCCCCAGCCGAGGCCGGCCAGGTTCTTCCGGAACTCCGCGCGCAGGCGGAAGAGCCCGTCGGGGCGCGTGCGGCCGAGCGGTGCGATCGGACGGTCGCCGTTCTTCGTGCGCTGCTGCAGGCCGAGCAGGCGCCCGCCGCGCCCTTCGTTGCCGAGGTACACGAAGGCGCTGCCGCCGTTCCCGAAGTCTCGCGATCCGACGACGACGTCGGCGTACCCGTCGCCGTTCACGTCGCCCGCCGGTCCGGCCGACTGCTCGAAGCCCGTGAGAGGCTGCGTGCTCGCCCAGGCCGGAGTCGCCACGAGTCCGGAGGCCGAGCCCGAGTAGAGGTACAGCCTGGGCCGGTTGAGGATGTCGGTGCGCAAGGCCCCGACGAGGACGTCGCCATAGCCGTCGTTGTCCACGTCGCCTGCCGTCGCGACGATGCAGCCGAAGCTGTCCCCCACCGAGCTCTCGCCGATCCAGGCGGGGCTCGCCACGAGGCCGGTGGCCGAGCCCAGGTAGAGATAGGCACGTCCCCCGAAGCGCAGCGCACCGACGAGCACGTCGCTGTATCCGTCACCGTTCACGTCGCCGGCCGTCGACGCGGAGACACCGAACTCGTCGAGCTGCGAGCTGGTCGCCGTCCAGTGTGGAGTCAGCGCGAGACCGGCGGCGGAGCCGAGGTAGGCATGGGCGAAGCCGATGTCGATGCTGTAGCCGCTCTCGCCCACGACGACGTCGCTGAAACCGTCCCCGTTCACGTCGCCCGCACCCGCCGCGGACGAGCCGAACGAGCTGCTCCCGCTCACGGTCCAGGCCGGAGTCAGCGCGAGGCCCGCGGGCGATCCCAGGTACACGTAGGCGAATCCCGTCGGGGTGAGGTTGGCCGCCGTGCAGCCGAAGATCACGTCGCCGAAGCCGTCGCCGTTCACGTCGCCCGCGGAACCCAGGATCCTCCCGAAGCCGCAGATGCCCCGCTCGTCCGTCCAGGCAGGCGTGCTCGACAGCCCGGCGGCCGAGCCCAGGTACAGGCGGACTCGATACCAGATGTCACGCCTGTCGGCGACGAGCACGTCGGCGTATCCATCGCCGTTCACGTCGCCCGCGGATGCGACCGCGCTCCCGAACGTAGCGAACATCGCGTCGCCATCTTGGCTCCAGGCCGGGCTCGACGAGAGTCCGTCCGCCGACCCAAGGTAGAGGGTGGCGCGCCCCCCGAGCACGAAGCTGCCGTCGTACTGCGGCGCTCCGACGAGCACGTCGCCGAAGCCGTCGCCGTTCACGTCGCCCGCCCCCGCGACGCTCTCGCCGAAGGAGGCTCCGGATTGTCCGGCCTCGGCGCTCCAGCCCGGACTCGTCGCCAGGCCCGCGGCCGCGCCGAGGAAGACGAGGGCTCGGCCCTCGTCCAGCTGGCCCGCGTCGAGGCCCGGCGCGCCGACGATCCAGTCGCCGTAGCCGTCGCCGTTCACGTCCCCGGCCGTGGCCAGCGCGGAGCCCAGGGCGGCGAAGGGCTGATCGCCATAGAGCGTGAGGCTCGAGCTCGGCGCGAGCCCCGCCGCCGAGCCCAGGTACAGGAACGCGCGGCCCTCGTCCTGCTGGCCGCCGTCGAGCTCCGGCGCTCCGACCAGCACGTCGCCGAAGCCGTCGCCGTTCACGTCGCCCGCCGTCGCGACGGCCAGACCGAGGTGGGCCTGGACCTCTTCTCCCTCCAGCGTCCAGTCCGGACTCGTCGCGAGGCCCACGCTCGAGCCCAGGTACAGCGCGGCGCGGCCCTCGTCGAGCGCGCCGCCGTCGTGGAGCGGCGTGCCGACGAGCACGTCGCCGTAGCCGTCGCCATTCACGTCCCCCGCCGTCGCGACCGCGTGTCCGCAGCGCGCGTCGACCTGGTCGCCCTCCACCGTCCACACCGCGCCGGCGGTGAGTCCCACGGCCGAGCCCGTGTAGAGGTACGCGCGGCCTTCGTTCGCCTCCCCGGCGTCGAAGGACGGCGCGCCGACGAGCACGTCCCCGTAGCCGTCGCCGTCCACGTCTCCGGCGGGAGCCACGCAGGCGCCGAAGCCCGTGGGATTCTGCCCGGTCCCGGCCTGGTCGCTCTCGGCCGTCCAGGCCGGAGTCGTGGAGAGACCCGTGAACGATCCGAGGTAGACGAAGGCACGCCCTTCGTCGAACTGGCCGTTGTCGAAGAGCGGGGCGCCGACGACGACGTCGCTCACGAAGTCGCCGTTGACGTCGCCCGCGGTCGCGACCGAGGCGCCGAACTGCGCGCTCGCCTGGTTGCCCTCCGCCGTCCAGGCCGCGCTCGCCGCGAGGCCCGCGCCGGATCCGAGGTAGACGAAGGCCCGGCCCTCGTCCGCTTGCCCGTTGTCGAAGCGCGGAGCTCCCACGATCACGTCGCTGAAGCCGTCGCCGTTCACGTCGCCGGCCGTGAACACGGAGTGTCCGAAGTTGGCGCCGACCTGGTTCGACTCCGCCGCCCAGGCGGGCGTCGTCTCGAGGCCCGAGGCCGAGCCCAGGAACAGCAGCGCGCGGCCTTCGTCCGCCTGGCCGCCGTCGTAGCGAGGCACGCCGACCAGCACGTCGCTGAAGCCGTCGCCGTTCACGTCGCCCGCGGGGGCCACCGACGAGCCCAGGCGCGCGCCGGACTGCTCGCCGTCGACCGTCCAGCCCGGGCCGGTCAGGAGCAGCGTCATCGCGAGCGGATAGGCCGCGCCGGCGTCGTCGATGCGGATGCCAGAGCCCGCGGAACCCGGGGCGAGGCGCGCCTCGAGCGCGCGGCCGGTCGCGTCGTGGACCCGGAGATCGCGGCAGCGGAGGCGTGCTTCACCGCGCGCATCCACGAGCACCGCCGAGCGCGCGCCCTCCTCGATGCGGAGCGCGAGCTCGCCGGTGAACCGGAGTCCGATCCAGAGCGACCCGGACCCCACCGGACGAACCGCGATCGTGGCGCCGAGCTCGAGCCCGCGCTCGTCGTTGACGAACCACTCGCGCAGGAACCCGTGCTCGAGCTCGGCGCGCGCGCCCGCGACCGTGAGCGCCGGTCGCGCGAGCGCGAGCGCTGCGTCCGCGCGACCGATGCTCGTCGTGCGCAGCTGCAGCACCCACGGCGCGCCCACCTCCGCGACGCGCGGGCCGAGCGCGAGCCCATCGGCCGAGATGCGCGCGCGCAGCCCCTGGGCGCGGTTCGGCGCCGACCAGACGCCCGCTTCCGACTCGCTCGGGCGGAACTCGTACTCGGCGCGCGCGATGCCCGCGCTCGCCTCCCGGCTCCACCCGGCGGACTGCGCCGCGCACAGGCCGGAGAGCGCCACGGCGAGCACACCGAAAGCCGTGCACCGGAAGATCGACATCAGCAGGAACCTCAGCCAGCGGGAACAACGTTCCACAGCGGAACAACCCCCCATGTTCGCAGCTCGCGTGGATCCTGCCCAGCCCCGGGGCCCTTCCTTCTCGGCGCGGAGCGGCGCCGCGCGGCGGGTTCAGCGCGTCGCGGCCCGGAAGACGCGCTCCATGTTGCCGCCGAGCAGCGCCAGCAGGTCGTCGTCGGAGAAGCCGCGCCGGGCGAGGGCCTCGGCCAGGGTCGCGTAGCCGCGCGCGTCCTCCAGGCCCTCCGGACCGCGCTCGATGCCGTCGAAATCGGAGCCCAGGCCGACGTGGGCGATCCCGGCCACCTCGACGGCGTGCTCGACGTGCTCGACCAGGCGCGCGAGCGGGAAGGGTGCCGCGTGGACGCGCATCACGCGCTGCTGCGCGAGGAACCGGGCCATGGGCTCGCTGGCCTCGATGCCGGCGTACTCCGGAAGCTTGCGCACGCGTTCCTGCTCGGCCTTGGCGGCGGCGTCCAGGAAGGGCGGGTGGAACACGATCCCGATCACGCCACCTTGCTGCGCGAGGGCGCGGAGCTGGGTGTCGCTCAGGTTGCGCGGGTGATCGTGCAGCGCGCGGCAGCCGGAGTGGCTCGCGATCACGGGGACCGTGCTCGTCTCCAGGGCATCGCGGAAGGCCTGCTCGCCGGCATGCGAGAGGTCGACCAGGATCCCGAGCGCGTTCATGCGACGCACGACCTCGCGTCCGAAGGACGAGAGCCCTTCCGGCACGCCCGCGCCGGCGCCCGGCTGGCACGAGCGGATCCAGGCGAGGTGGTTGTTCCACACCAGCGTCAGGCAGCGCAGGCCGCGCGCGCAGAGCGCCTCGAGCTTCCCGAGGTCGTCCTCCAGCGCATGCCCGCCCTCGATCCCGAGGATCCCGGCGCAGACGCCGTCGGCCCGCGCCGCGTCGAGCTCGGTCCCGTCGTGCACGATCCGGAAGCGCCGCGGGTGGCGCGCGGCCAGCGCTTCGGCCGCGTCGATCATCGCGCTCGCGCGCGCGAAGCTGTGCGCGAGGTGGTGCTCGGGATCCGGCCAGCACACCACCACCCAGGCCCCCAGGCCCGCCTCCGTCGCGCGTGGGAGGTCGAACTGGCCCGGGCAGGGCTCGCCGAGGTCGTGCCCGAGGTCGGCGGCGAAGCCGATCGCGTCGACATGGGCATCGAAGACCGGCCGGCGCGCGAGCAGCGCGCGGATGCGGGGCGAGGGGGCGAGGGCCGCGGGCATCCGGGCAGGGTGC
>DASVAP010000005.1:0-17783 GCA_036376275.1 Planctomycetota bacterium
CCGGCCCAGGTCGCCAGCGCCAGCACGCCGGCCGCCCAGCCGGCCGCCCTGGCCCCGAGCGACCCCGCTCCGGTCGCCGCCGCGGCGAGCGAGCCCGCGCCGCAGCCCGACATGTCCAAGGCGCGCGGCGGCGGCAAGCGCGCGCGCGGCACCGAGGCGGACAAGCTGGACACCGGCTTCGACCTCTCCAAGGTCCAGCCCGTGAACCAGGACACCCACGACGGGCACGTGCACGGGCCCGACGACGGCCACGACCACGCAGCCGAGGTCGCGCAGGACGGCAGCTCGCTCCTGCCGGCGGCCCAGGCCCAGCGCATGACCGGGCGCATCGAGCTGGTCGACGGCTCGCAGCAGGTGCAGGAGCTCGGCAAGCTGCGCCAGGGCGAGTCGGCTGCGCACGAGTTCCGCTTCCAGTCGAAGGGCGAGGGGCCGCTGATCATCTCGGGCGTCAAGCCGAGCTGCGGCTGCACCAAGGCCGAGATCGTGCTGGTGGCCGAGGACGGCACGCGCTCGCCCTACACCAAGGGCGACGCCATCCCGGTCGGGCAGAAGTTCGTGCTGGAGTCGGAGATCTCCACCGACGGCAAGCCGGGCGGGCCCTTCAGCGCGCAGATCTCGATCTACGGCAACGACGGGCGCGGCGTCTTCAACGTGCGCATGACGGCCGAGATCGAGCCCATCCTGACGGTCACGCCCAACAGCTCGGTCTTCTTCGGGCGCATGACCACGGCCGACCAGAAGGACCAGTCCGTCACGGTCACGAGCACGCGCGGCGAGCCCTTCGTGCTGTCCGTGGGCCAGGAGACGGTCCAGGGACCCGTGAAGCTGGACCTCGAGGCCAAGGACCCGGATGCCGAAGGCCGCGCGAGCGAGTGGACCGTCAAGGTCACGGTCGGACCGAGCGCCGAGGTCGGGCTGCGCAGCTACCCGATCAACCTGCGCACGGACATCCCGATCGCCAACCCGAAGTACCCCTCCAAGGACGGCGCTCCGCAGATGCACGCCTTCATGCTGAACGTGCAGGCGCAGGTGACCGGCATGGTCAGCGCGGAGCCCTCCTTCCTGACCTTCGGCATGGTCAAGCCCTCCGAGCCGATCGAGCGCTCGCTGCGCCTGGAGTGCCACGACGACTTCAAGCTGACGGCCGACATCCCGGTCGTGATCGAGGGCCTGCAGGGGCAGGCCTTCCCGTTCCAGGACGCCTTCGCGGTCACGGTCGAGCCGCTCGAGGAGGGCCGCGTGGCCAACGTGAAGGTGCGCCTGAACGGGCTGCCGGCCGACCTGAACGGCTCCTTCGGGGGCATCCTGCGCCTGCAGCTCGGCCACCCGCACATGGCCGAGATCCAGGTGCGCTTCTCGGGCGTGTGCCGCCCGCCCCTGCCCACGGCCGGTGCGCCGCAGCCGATCACGCTGCCGGCCCCGGGCGCCGAGGGCCCGAAGTAGACCCGCACCCGGGCGGCGGATCGCGCCCCGCGGGGCGGCTGGACCGTAGCCGGCCGCACCCGGAGGCGCTATTCATGCCCGCGTGACCCGCCCCCTCGGAGAGCTCCTGACCGCGGCGGGCCTCGTCTCGGAGGCCCAGCTGCGCGAGGGTCGGGCCCACCAGCGCAACAAGGGCGTGCGCATCGGCGAGGCCCTGGTGCAGCTCGGGCACCTGGACGAGACCGCCCTGGCGCGCGTCGTCGCCAAGCAGAACAGCCTGCCCTTCGTCGACCTGACCAAGGGCGCGATCCCGGCCGCGGTGCTGGCGCGCGTGCCGGCCGAGCTGGCCCTCGAGCAGGGCATCCTGCCGATCAAGGAGAAGGACGGCGGCCTGATCGTGGCCGTCGACGACCAGCTCAAGCGCATCGTCGCGGACCAGCTCTCGTTCCTCCTGGGCTGCGAGGTGACCGTGGCCCTGGCCACGCCCTCGGCCCTGCAGGCGGCCCTGCGGCGCCACTACGGCGCGGCGCAGGAGAGCAACGTGGCGCGCGCGATGGGCGTCGAGGAGGGCGACACGGCCGACGCCCCGATCGTGCGCCTGGCGACGCGGCTCTTCAAGGAAGCGCTGGAGCAGCGCGCCTCGGACATCCACATCGAGCCCAAGGGCTCGGTCCTGCGCGTGCGCCTGCGCATCGACGGCGTGCTGCGCACGGTGGCCGAGCACCCGCCGCACCTGGCCGCGCCCCTGATCAGCCGCCTCAAGATCATGGGCAGCATGGACATCGCCGAGAAGCGCAAGCCCCAGGACGGGCGCATCGAGCTGCACCTCGACGGGCGCGAGGTCGACGTGCGCGCCTCGATCCTGCCCACGAACCACGGCGAGAGCATCGTCATGCGCCTGCTCGACCGCGGCGCGAACCTGCTCGACCTGCGCCAGCTCGGCTTCGAGGAGGACGACTACACGCACTTCAAGCGCCTGATCGAGCGCCCGCACGGGATCGTGCTGGTCACCGGGCCGACCGGCTCGGGCAAGACCACGACCCTCTACGGGGCCCTGGCCGAGCTGAACCGGCCGGACGTGAAGATCCTGACGGCCGAGGACCCGGTCGAGTACCACATCCAGGGCATCAACCAGGTCCAGGTCAATCCCAAGATCGGGCTCACCTTCGCGCGCATCCTCAAGGCCATGCTGCGCTGCGCCCCCAACGTGATCCTGGTGGGGGAGATCCGCGACATCGAGACGGCCGAGGTCGCGATCCAGGCCGCCCTGACCGGGCACCTGGTGTTCTCGACGCTGCACACCAACGACGCGACCAGCGCGATCACGCGCCTCCTGGACGTGGGCGTGGCGCCCTTCCTCGTCTCCAGCGCGGTGCAGGGCGTCCTGGCCCAGCGCCTCGTGCGCCGCATCTGCAAGGAGTGCAAGGAGAGCTACGTGCCCGAGCCGGCCGAGGTGCGCGTGCTCGGGCTCGACCCGGCGCTGATCGCCGGCCGCAGCTTCGCGCGCGGGCGCGGCTGCCGCGTCTGCGAGGGCACCGGCTACCGCGGGCGCCTGGGCCTGTTCGAGCTCTTCGAGCTCGACAGCGACCTGCGCGACGCGGTCTTCCGCGGCGAGCCGCTGGAGAAGATCCGCGCCCAGGCCCTGACCAGCGGCCGGCTGCGTCCGCTGCTCAACTCCGGCGCGAGCAAGGTGCTGGCCGGACACACGACCGTGACCGAGGTACTGCGCGTGACGCGCGCCGCCAGCGAGGGCGGCTAGTTCCAGGACGACGAAAGGACCCGACCCCCGTGCGAGCCGCCGAACTCCTGAGCCTGGCCGTGCAGCGCAAGGCCTCCGACCTGCACCTCAACCCCGGGCGCGCGCCGGTGCTGCGCATCGACGGCGACCTGGTCTCGCTCGAGGGACCGCCGCTGGACGACGCCACGGCCCAGGCCCTGTGCCGCGAGATCACCGACGAGCGCCACTGGCAGGAGGTCGAGGGCCGCGGCACCACCGATTTCGGCCTGGCCCACTCCAGCGGCAACCGCTTCCGCGTCAGCGTCCTGCGCCAGCGCGGGCGCTACGCCGCGGTGCTGCGCCAGATCCCCTCGCGGCTCCTCTCCTTCGCCGAGATCGGCCTGCCGGCGGCCTGCGCCGAGCTCCTGCGCCGCCCGCGAGGCCTGGTGCTGGTCACCGGCCCGACCGGCTCGGGCAAGACCACCACCCTGGCGGCCATGATCGACTGGATCAACGCCAACCAGGATCGCCACATCGTCACGATCGAGGATCCGATCGAGTACTACCACGGCCACAAGAAGGGCCTGGTGACGCAGCGCGAGATCGGGGCCGACGTGTCCGACTTCCCCGAGGCGATCCGGCGCGCCCTGCGCCAGGACCCGGACGTGATCCTGCTGGGCGAGATGCGCGACCTGGAGACGATCTCGTCCGCGATCACGGCGGCCGAGACCGGACACCTGGTCTTCGGCACGCTGCACACGACCGGCAGCGCACGCACCGTCGACCGCATGATCGACGCCTTCCCGGCTCACCAGCAGGAGCAGATCCGGGCCCAGCTGGCGGTCTCGATCGTGGCCGTGATCTCGCAGGTGCTGCTGGCGCGCAAGGACGGCAAGGGGCGCGTGGCGGCCTTCGAGGTGATGCTGATGAACCCGGCCATCGGCAACCTGATCCGCAAGAACGAGACCCACAAGATCCAGTCGACCATCCAGACCTCGCGCCGCATGGGCATGATCACGCTCGACGACCACCTGCTGGAGCTCGTGCAGAAGGGCGTGATCGAGCGCCAGGTGGCGCTGGACGCGGCGCAGGAGCCGAAGGACCTCGAGCTGCGCCTGGGCGGCGCGGCGTGAGGGGCTTGCCGTGAGCGAGGGTGGCACCGGTCGCAAGCTGCTGGGCCAGATCCTGAAGGCGCGCGGCCTCGTGCGCGAGGCCCAGATCCAGGAGGCCCTGGCGGAGCAGCGCAAGCACGGCGGGCTGCTCGGGCAGATCCTGGTCACGCTCGGGCACTGCTCCGGCGCCGACGTGACCGCGGCCCTGGCCGAGCAGGCCGGGCTCGCGGCGGTCGACCTCGCGCGCGTGCGCCCGAGCGCGGAGGCCCTGGCCAAGGTCGACGCCTCCACCGCCCACGCCTACGGCGTCCTGCCGCTCGAGCTGGCCGGCACGCGCCTGCGCGTCGCCATCGCCGACCCGCTGAACACGGCCGTGCTCGAGGACCTGGCCTTCCAGACCGGCCTCTCGATCGAGGGGGCAGTGGCCGACCAGGAGGCGCTGCGCGCCAAGGTCAAGGAGTTCTACGGCGAGGAGGGCTCGCTGCGGGACGCGATCGCCGCGGCCGCGGCGGTCACGGGCTCCGATCCCGAGAAGGCCGCCCAGAGCGCGCCGGTGGTGCGCCTCCTGAACTCGATCCTGCACCGCGCCATCGCCGACCGGGCCAGCGACGTGCACTTCGAGGTGTTCCCCAAGGACCTGCGCGTGCGCTACCGCGTGGACGGGGCGCTGTACGAGATCGAGGCCCCGCCGGTGCACCTGGCGGCGCCGTTGCTCGCGCGCATCAAGGTCATGAGCGACCTCGACATCGCCGAGACGAAGCTGCCGCAGGACGGGCGCATCGCGCTCTCGATCGACGGCCGGCCGGTCGACCTGCGCGTCGCCACGCTGCCCGGGATCGGCGGCGAGGGCTGCGTGCTGCGTGTGCTGGACCGCTCCTCGGTCAGCCTGGACCTGGTGGCCCTGGGGATGGCGCCGGAGGACGTGCAGGCCCTGTCGGAGATGACCCAGCTGCCGCACGGGATCGTGCTGGTCACCGGGCCGACCGGCTCGGGCAAGACCACGACCCTCTACGCGATGCTGAACCAGGCCAACGACGCGGCCGTCAAGATCATCACGGTCGAGGACCCGGTCGAGTACGACATCGACGGGATCGTGCAGGTGCCGATCAACGAGGAGATCGGCGTGACCTACCCCAAGGTCCTGCGCACCGTGCTGCGCCAGGACCCGGACAAGATCCTGGTGGGCGAGGTGCGCGACTCCGAGACGGCCCAGGTGGCGGTCGAGGCCAGCCTGACGGGCCACATGGTCTTCGCGACCGTGCACACGAACGATGCCCCCAGCGCGATCACGCGCCTGGTGGACCTGGGGCTCGAGCCGTTCCTGATCACCGCCACGCTCGAGGCCGTCGTGGCCCAGCGCCTGGTGCGGCGCGTGTGCTCGGGCTGCAAGACGGCCTACCAGCCGGACGAGGATCTGCTGCGCGAGTTCGGCACCGACTCCGGGCGCCTGCGCGGCGTGACGCTGTACTACGGCAAGGGCTGCGACCGGTGCTTCCACACCGGCTACCGCGGGCGCACGGCGATCTGCGAGATCATGCGCGTGGACTCCGAGCTGCGCCGGGCGATCCTGGCCGGGGCCTCGACGGCCGAGGTGCGCGAGCGCGCCACGCGGGCCGGCATGCGCACGCTGCGCGACTCCGGCCTGCGGGCCGTGCTGGAGGGCCTGACGACGCTCGAGGAAGTGCGGCGGGAGACGATGACCCTGTGAGCAGCCCCGTGCGCCGCGTCCATGCAAACCCGGGGGCCGCAGGCTAGGCTCCACGACTCGCGATGGCGAAGAAGCTCCAGCGCCGCATCGTCCGGGCCGGTCCAGCCGAGACCTCCGAGGCCGCCGGTCCGGCTCCGGCCCGGCGTCCGCGCGGGCGACGCGTATCGGCCCAGGCGGTGACCGAGTTCACCGTGCAGCTGGCCACGCTGTCCTCCTCGGGCATCCCGATGGTGCGCGCGCTCACGATCCTCGAGGGCCAGGCGCGGCCCGGGCCCTTCAAGGACGTGCTCGGCGACCTGGTCGAGGACGTCAGCTCGGGCACGCCGCTGTCGGAGGCCATGGAGAAGCACGGGCGTGCCTTCGACCGCCTGTACGCGGCCATGGTCAAGGCCGGCGAGACCGGGGGCGTGCTCGACAAGGTGCTCGAGCGCCTGGCGCAGTATCGCGAGCGCGCCGCGGCGCTGCGTTCGAAGGTCGTCAACGCCCTGATCTACCCGCTGGTGATCGTGATCGTGGCGCTGGTCGTGATCTCGGCCGTGATCGTGTGGGTCATCCCGCGCTTCCGCCAGATCTTCGACTCCTTCGGGGTCGAGCTGCCGGGGCTGACGCAGGTGCTCCTGAACACCTCGTCCTTCTCGGTCGAGTACTGGTACGCCGTGTTCGGCGTGCCGATCGCGGTGGTGCTCCTGCACGTCGTGCTGATGGGGCGACCGGGGGGCTACCGCTTCTTCATGCACGGGCTCCTGCTGCGCCTGCCGCTGCTCGGCGCGATCCTGCTGCAGTCGCTGACGGCCGCCTTCGCGCGCACCTTCGGGACGCTGCTGCAGGCCGGTGTGCCGCACCTGGACGCGCTCGGCATCGTGCGCGACACGAGCGCCAACGACGTCCTGTCCGATGCGGTCGAGACCATCCGGCGCACGGTGCGCGAGGGCGAGGCCATCTCGCGTCCGATGGAGGAGTCCGGCGTGTTCGACGACCTGGTCTGCAACATGGTCGACGTGGGCGAGCAGACCGGCGAGCTCGACCGCATGCTGCTGCGCGTGGCCGACGCCTACGAGAACCAGGTCACGCGCAAGATCGACGCCTTCTTCAAGGTGCTCGAGCCGGCGCTGCTGATCGTGATGGCGATCTTCGTGGGCTTCATCGTGATGGCGCTGTTCCTGCCGCTGATGAAGATCATGAGCACGCTGAGCCAGCCGTGAGGCACTCGCTGCGCTGGCGCGCGCTGCTCTCCGTGTTCCTGTTCAACTCGGTGGTCTTCGCCGTGCTCGGCATGGCCCTGGCGCGCGACCAGGCCATCGCCGGCCAGCGCCTGGAACGGCAGTGGACCGAGGACCTGGTGGCCACCATCGAGGAGACCATCGCGCCCGAGGGCCTCAAGGTCGCGGCCATCCTGCGCTGGCCGTCCTGGCGCTCCTTCTCGGACGCGGTGCTGGTCGATCGCCACCTGGAGGAGACGCCCGCGGGCACCATGCGCGCCAGTGGCATCGACCTGAACCCCGTGGGGGGCGGCGCTCGACCCCACGACTTCGACCGCGGGCGCGTGCTGCGCGCCGTGTACCAGGCCATGCGCGGCGAGAGCTCCGTCGCCAGCGCGGGCGGCAACGCCGTGCCGATCCGGGTCGGCCACGGCGTGTGGGGCGGGCTGTGGTACCGCACCAGGACGCGCGCGGTCGACTACCCGGCCGTGCTGCGCGAGCTCCTGCCCTGGTTCGCGCTCTCGACCCTGCTCCTGACCGGCGCGACCTTCCTGGCCCTGCGGCGGATCGTGCTCGACCCGGTCGAGCACCTGGCGGAGGGCGCGCGGCGCATGCGCACGGGCGACTTCTCGGTGCGCCTGCCGGAGCCGCCCGGGCGCGACGAGCTGGCCGAGCTGGTGCGCTCCTTCAACTCGATGAGCGCCACGGTGCAGGGCTTCAACCAGCGCCTCTCCGAGGAGGTGCGCGTGGCGACCGAGAAGGCGCGCGCGGCCGAGGCGGCGGCCATGCGCGAGCGGCGCCTGGCGGCCATGGGCGAGCTGGCCGCGGGCCTGGCGCACGAGATCAACAACCCGCTCGGGGGACTGGCCAACGCGGTCGAGGAGCTGCGCCGACCCGAGCTCCCGCCCGCGCGCCGTGCGCAGTACCTCGAGCTCCTGGCGCGCGGCCTGGAGCGCATCGGCGAGACCGTCAACCGCCTGCGCCGCTTCACGCCGCGCGAGACGCCCCACGAGCCGGTCGACCTGGCCGCCGTGCTGCAGGATGCCCTGGACCTCGTGCGCCACCGGGCCGAGCGCCTGCGGGTCACGCTGGTGCAGACCGTCGGGGAGGGCCCCCTGCGCACCCGTGGGGCGCGCAACGAGCTCGGCCAGGCAGTGCTGAACCTGCTGGTCAACGCCCTGGACGCCCTGGAGGAGCACGGCACGCGCGACCCGCGCGGTCCGCGCCTGGAGCTCGGCCTGCGCCGCGTGGACGGGCGCGTGGTGCTCGCCGTGCGCGACAACGGCCTGGGGGTCGCGCCCGAACAGCTGGACAAGGTCGCCGACCTCTTCTACACCACCAAGGAAGTCGGGCGCGGCACGGGCCTGGGCCTCGCCCTGGTGCACAACGCCATGCAACACCACGGGGGTGAGGTGCGCATCACGAGCGAGCGCGGCCGGTTCTTCCAGGTCGAGCTCCTGTTCCCCGCTCAGGGCGGGCTCGCGGAGGCAAGCGGGAGTTGAGCGAGCCCGGCTGGCTGCACGTCCTGCTCGTCTCGTTGCTCTCGTGCTCGGCCTTCCTGAGCGCCTCGGAGGCGGCGCTCTTCGGGCTGACCCCGCTCGAGCGCCGTACGGCCTCGAGCCGGACCCTCGACCTGCTCCAGGACCCGCGGCCGCTGCTGGCCACGCTGCTGCTCGCGAACCTGGTCGTCAACACGCTCTACTTCGCCTTCGCGAGCCGCATCTGGCCCGGCCTCGAGGGCTGGCAGGGGCTCCTCTTCGGCCTGGCCCTGCTGGTGGTGCTGCTCGTCTTCGGCGAGATCCTGCCCAAGATCCTGGCGCTGCGGGGACGGCGCACGCTGACGCGTCTCGTCGCGCCGCTCCTGCGCTGGCTGGTGTTCCTCCTGGCGCCCCTGACGCGCCCGCTCCTGGCGGTGCTCGAGCGCGTGCACCGCTGGCTCGCCGGCTGGATCCGGCCCGAGGGCGGGATCACGTCCGAGGTCCTGGCGCGCGTGCTGCAGCGCGGTGCGGCCGAGGGCGCGCTGCACGAGGGCGAGGTCGACCTGCTGACGGGCATCCTCGAGCTGGAGGACATCCGCGTGCGCGAGATCATGACCCCGCGCGTCGACTCCCTGTTCCTCGACGCTTCCGGCGCGGAGCGCGAGACGGTCGTCCAGGCGGCCCTGGCGCGACGCCAGGCCTGGCTGCCGCTGATCGACGGCGAGCCCGACCGGGTGCTGGGGCTGGTGCGCCTGCGCGAGGTCCTGCGCCAGCCCGAGCAACCGCTGCGCGGGCTGGCCCGGCCGATGACCTTCGTGCCCGAGGTGGCCAGCGCGCTCGACCTGGTGCGCGCGCTGCGCCAGGCCGGCGCCGAGGAGGCTGTCGTGGTGGACGAGTACGGCGGCACGGCCGGGGTGGTCACGCTGGAGGACGCCTTCGAGCAGATCCTGGGCGACCTCGGCCGCGACGGCGAGGCGCGCGGGGCGGGCGTCGAGCCGCTGGGCGGCGACCGCTTCCGCGTGGCCGGCGACCTGCCGATCCGCGAGTGGAACGAGGCCTTCGGGCTGGAGGTCGTGCCGCGCGAGTTCGAGACGGTGGGGGGCTTCGTGACGGCGCTGCTCGGGCGCATCCCGCGTCCCGGTGACCGTCTGCGCGTGGGCGACCTCGAGCTGGTGGTCGGCGAGGTGCGCCGGCGGCGCGTCGTGACGGTCGAGCTGGGCCTGTGCGCGCCCGCGGCGCCGGGCGGAGGAGCGGCGTCGTGAGCCTGGTGCTGACGCTCCTGGTCGGGGCCGGCCTGGTCGTGTTCTCGGCCGTCTTCAGCGGCTCCGAGACCGGCGTCTACTCGGTGTCCCGCGTGCGCCTGGAGGGCGAGGCCGAGGCCGGGCGGCGCTCGGCGCGTCTCCTGACGCGGCTCCTGCGCGACGACGCCACGCTCCTGATCGCGCTCCTGATCGGCAACAACCTGGCGCTCGAGCTGCTGACGCACCTGGCCGAGGCCTACGTGGGGGGCTTCAGCCTGCCCGAGAACACGCGCGAGCTGCTGGCCGCGGCGCTCCTGACGCCGGTCGTGTTCCTGTTCGGCGAGCTGGTGCCCAAGGACCTCTTCCGCCGGCGGCCGCACCTGCTGCTGGGCTTCGTGGCGCCCTTCGTCTCGACCTTCCGCTGGCTCGTCAGCCCGCTCGCCTGGCCGCTCGCCAAGCTGGCGGGCGGGCTCGAGCACCTGCTCGGGCTGCGCCAGGAGGACTTCGCGCGCATCCTGCGGCGCGAGGAGATGGTCGAGGTCCTGGCCGAGAGCCGCCGCACCGGTACCCTCGCGGCCGGGGCCGAGGAGCTGGCCAACAACGTCCTCGTCCTGCGCCACACCCCGCTCGCGCGCGTCGCCCGGCCCTGGTCGCGGGCCACCTCGATCGACCTGGACCGGGGCGAGGCCGAGGCCCGCGCGGCGCTCCTGGCGGCCCCCTACACGCGCATGCCGGTGCTCGGCACGGGGCCCGATCGGCGGCGCGTCGTGCTCGGGTACCTGAACCAGCTCGACGTGCTGGGGGCGGCGCCGGAGGCCCCCCTGGGCGCCTCCCTGCGGCCGCTCCTGGAGCTCGCGCCGGATCTGCCCCTCGACCGTGCCGTGGCGCGCATGCAGGCGGCCGGCCAGCGCCTGGCCCTGGTCGGGACCGCGCGGGCCCCGCGTGGGCTGGTCTCGCTCATGGACCTGCTCGCGACCCTGGCCAGCCAGCCGCGCTTTTCCGCAACCCCGCCTCCTGGCTAGGATAGGGAGCGCGCCATGAGCCACCGGAACGCCGCGAGTCCCCTGCCCGCCTGGCTGCTCTCCCTCGGGGTGCTGCTGCTGGGCCTCGGGCTGGTGGCCGAGAGCCAGGACACGAACCCGCCGCCGGCGCCGCCGGCGACGACCTTCGTCCCGGTGGGCGGCGGCTTCGGGACGTCCGATTCCAACGGAGTCATGATCGCCGTCACCGGCGTGGACGTGACCGGAGGCTCGCTGCTGTACCTCGTGGACACGCAGAGCCGGCACCTCTCGGTCTACTCGGCCCAGAGCGGCTCGGCCAGCCAGTCCGAGCTCAAGTGGGTCGGCGCGCGCAACATCGACCTCGACCTGCAGGTCGACGGCTTCAACGACAAGTCCGCCTACAGCTACAAGGAACTGGAGCAGCGCTTCGCCGAGAAGGGCGCCGCAGCCGCTTCCAGGTGACCGATCCCTCCAGCCCCTGACGGAGACGACAGTCCGTGCCCGAGCAAGACTTCTTCAGCTTCGACGAGGCCCTGAACCAGCTCAACCTCAAGGAAGAGGAGCTCAAGCGCCTCGTGTCGGAGGGCGAGATCCGCGCCTTCCGCGAGGGCGACACGATGAAGCTGCGTCGCGCCGACGTCGAGAACCTCAAGAAGGAGCTGATGGGCGGCGAGGTCGTCGACCTGGCCGGCGCGGGCGAGGACCTGGTCTTCGAGGACGACCTGCAGCTCGAGGAGACGGGCATGGCCACCGAGGAGATCTCCTCGATGGACACGCTCCTCGAGGAGGAGGTCGAGGACGTGGGCGAGGTCGCGCTCGAGGAGGAGCCCGAGGCCCTGGAGGAGGCCGAGCTGGAGGAGGCGGACGAGGAGCCGGTGGCGGCCGGGGTCACGCCCGTGCGTCGCGCCGGTGCGACGGCCGCGGAGGAGGTCGGCGAGGGCATGCTGTTCCGCGCCGTGGCCATCCTGACCTCGCTCGTGCTGATCCTGTCGATCCCGGTGGTGCTCTCGCTGAGCTCGGGCAAGCCGAGCTCGATCGCGACGAGCTTCGCCGAGATGTTCGCGCCCAAGCCCTAGGGCCGTTCCCGGCGGCGTCCGGGCGCGCCGTCAAGTCCGCTCCACGCCGCGCCGGACGCGGCGTGGCCGGCGCGCGGGCCGTCGAGGAGGCTTGCTCGGGCCCCCTTGGATGGCTATGCAATAGGCCTTCGAGGCGGCACCTCGCGCGCTTCGAGTTCCTCCACACCTCTCGCGTCGCCCCAAAGAACCACGGAACAGAACTCGGGAATGAAGAACGTGCTCCGCTGCTCCCTGCTCCTCGTCCTGCCGATCCTCGCGAGCTGCGTCGCCCAGACGCGCTACGACGAGGCCCTGGCGGAGGTCAAGTACTTCCAGCGCCAGTACCAGGACCTGGCCGCCTTCCACGGCGAGCTCGAGGCCGAGAACGAGCGCCTGCGCGGCGAGCTGGCGCTCTACCAGGGCAAGACCCCGATCGAGGCCGCGGCCACCGAGGAGATCGACGCGCGCCTCGAGCGCCTGCGCCAGATGACCGAGAACATCGGCACGGCCGCGGGCGTCGCTCCGGGCGACGTCGAGTTCGTGGACGTGGTCGGCGGTTACGGCGTGCGCGTCACGGACGCCGTGCTGTTCGACTCCGGCTCGGACCAGATCAAGCCGGAGGGCCGCAACGTCCTGCAGCAGGTCCTGAAGCAGATCACCTCCGGGCCCTACCAGCGCGTCTGGGTGCGCGGCCACACCGACAACGACCCGGTCAAGAAGCCCGAGACGGTGCAGCGCTTCCCGCACGGGAACCTGCAGCTCTCGGCCGCGCGCGCGATCGAGGTGGCCGCCTTCCTGCGCTCGAACGGGCTGCAGGAGGACAAGCTCGTCGTGGCCGGCTTCGGACCCTCGCAGCCGGTCGCGCCGAACAAGGACGCCGAGAGCAAGCGCCGCAACCGCCGGGTCGAGATCTACGTCCTCGAGGACGAGAACGCCGCCCAGCGCTGACCCAGGCTGGCGGCGCTCGTCCGCCGGGCGGGATCGCGTAGGCTGGGGCCGTGCAGCGGACGGGTGCCAGGCGTCGGTGGGGGCGGCTCGCGCCGCTCGTCCTGGCGCTGGCCTCCTGCGACGGCGATGAGCCGGGTGGCTCGCGTGCCTTGCGCGAGCTCGAGCGTCTGTGCTTCGTGCCGCCGGCCGAGTGCCGGCTGCTGCCGAGCACCGACCTCTCGCTGGCCACGCCGCTGGTCTTCGACCGCTTCGAGCTGACGCGCGCCGACGTCGGCCACTACTGGCCCGCACGGCGACCGCGGGCGACTCAGTACGCGTGGCACACGGAGGCGGCGCGGGTGGCCCCCGAGCGCGCCGACTGGCCGGCCTTCCTCGACTTCCACGAGGCCGCCGAGCTGGCCGTGCTGCGCGGCATGCGCCTGCCGGCGCCCCGCGAGTGGCTGCACGTCGCCGTCGGACGCCTGGGCTTCACCAGCCCCTGGGGTGGGCAGGGCCGCGAGTTCTTCGCCAACACGCTGGTGCGCCAGGGGGGCGCCGACTTCAGCCTGGGCACGCCCTGCGCCGTCGGCACCTACGAGAACGGCAAGTCGCGCCCCTTCGGCTGCTACGACCTGCTGGGCAACGTCTGGGAGTGGGTCGACGGGATCGTGCCCGGCTACGAGCAGATCGAGGAGATCACGATCGAGCTCGACGACGGCGGCGGCACGCGCGCCTCGGTCCTGGGCGGGGCCTACGACTCCCTGTGGCGCCCGACCTACGAGTTCGACCGGCAGAGGCAGGAGCTGCGTTTCCACGCGCGGCGCCTGGACAAGCGCACGCTCTCGCCCTCGATCGGCGTGCGCATGTGCGCCGACGCCGGGCCCTACCTGTGGGCCCGGGCCGCCGCCTGGGGCTCGGACGCCGGGGCGCGCGCGCGCGTCGTCGCGGTCGGACGGCGCTGGGCCGAGGACGCCCTGGCGCGCTCGGCCCTGCGCACGCTCCTCCTGGAGCTCGTGGCCCGGCCGGGGGCCGCGCCTGGCCTGGGCTGGCTCCAGGAAGGCGTGCTGGCGGAGCCTTGAGCGCCGCGACCGACCCGCTCGGCGCCCAGGACGGGCGCCGCCCCGGCTGGAGCGTCTTCCGCGCGGCGCTGGCCGAGGCCGGCTTCCGGCCCACCAAGACCCTCGGGCAGAACTTCCTCGTCGATCCGAACGCGGCCCGCTCGATCGCGCTCGACGCCGGCCTCGCGGCGGGCGCGCGCGTGCTCGAGATCGGCGCGGGCTGCGGCTTCCTGACGCTGCACCTGGCGGAGCTCGGGCTCGAGGTCCTGGCGGTCGAGATCGATGCGCGTCTCTTCGCGGTCGCGCGCCGCCTGCTCGCCGCCCACGAGCGCGTGCGCTGGCTGCACCTGGACGCCCTGGCGGGCAAGCACGACCTGGATCCCGAGCTCTGCCGGTCCCTGCCCCCGTCCGGCGAGTGGCACGTGGTCGCCAACCTGCCGTACTCGATCTCGGGGCCGCTGCTGGTGCTGCTGGCGCGGCTCCCGAACCCGCCGCGGACGCTGACGGTCCTGGTCCAGGAGGAGCTGGCCCGGCGCGTTGCCTCCGAGCCGGGCCAGGCCGAATGGGGGGCCCTGGGGGCGCGCCTGCGGCTCGGGTACCGGGCCGCGCTCGGGCGCCCGGTCGGGGCCCAGCTCTTCTGGCCGCGGCCGCGGGTCGCCAGCCGTGTCCTGCGCCTCGAGCGCGTCCCCGCCTCGGAGGCGGTCCCCGACGCAGCCGACCTCGATCCCCTGGTCGAGCACCTCTTCCAGCAGCGTCGCAAGCAGGTCCTGCCGCTCCTGGCCCGGGCCCTGGGGGGGCGTGCGGCGGCCGCCGAGCTCCTGGCCCGGCTAGGCCTGGACCCGACGGCCCGGCCGGAGGACCTGCCCCTCGCAGGGCTGTGGGCGCTGGCCCGCTCGGAGGCCTGGCGGGGGCGGCCCCGGAAGGACCCGCTCGAGGCTTGATTCCCAGCCCGGGAGCCCGGAATGTGTTACCCTTCCGGGTTGACGGATCGCGCTCTGGATCGTCCTTCGAGGCGGGCCTTGGAAATCATCCCCACGGGCGGCCCGACGGTGCACGCGCATCTCGCCGGATTTCGAGTCGAACGGCTCCCCCGGGACGAACCCATCGCCTAGGGAGAGCCTGCGCGTCCCCACTTCCAGTCCCTCCCGTCCTCCGCCCGCCCCTTCCGGCTCGCACGCTCTCCGTCCCCGTTCGGGAGCTCGTGCCGGACCTCCGTCTTGCAGGATCTCGAGTTCCGCCAGCTCATCGAGCGCGTGAAGCTGCGCTCGCCGATCGAGGTCGTCGTCGGCGAGCGGGTCAGCGGTCTGCGTCAGAAGGGCGCGCTCTACTGGGCTTGCTGCCCGTTCCACCAGGAGAAGACGCCCTCGTTCTGCGTCGATCCGCGGCGCGGGACCTGGCGCTGCTTCGGGGCCTGCGGCGAGGGGGGCGACGTGCTCTCGTTCCTCGAGCGCTTCGACGGGCTCTCGTTCCTCGAGGCGCTGCGCCTGCTCGCGCGCCAGTGTGGCGAGGAGCTGCCCGAGCGCGCCGTGCGTGGGCGTGCCCGTGGGGCCGAGGCCGAGCTCGAGGCGCGCTTCGAGTGCCTGCGCTGGGCGGCCGAGCTCTACCGTCAGGCCCTGCGCGCGCCGGAAGGGCAGGCGGCCCGCGCCTACCTCGCGCGCCGCGGCCTGGACCCGGCCGTGGTCGAGTCCTTCGGACTGGGCTGGGCCCCGGAGGGTGGACAGACGCTGGTGCAGGCGTCCCAGCGCGACAAGAAGCCGCTCGAGTGGCTGGCCGAGGCCGGACTGGTGCGACGCAGCGAGATGGGCCGGGTCTACGACTTCTTCCGCGGCCGCGTCCTGATCCCGATCCGCGACCGGCTCGGGCGCGTGGTGGGCTTCGGCGGGCGCCTGCTGGACACGCCGGGGACGCCGGAGGGGCCCAAGTACGTCAACACGCCCGAGACGCCGCTCTTCCACAAGGGACGGCTCGTCTTCGCGCTCGACCTCGCGGCGGCGGCGGTGCGCACGACGCACCGGCTGATCCTGGTGGAGGGCTACACGGACGTGATGGCCGCGCACCAGACCGGCTGGCGCGAGACGGTGGCGGTCCTGGGCACGGCGACCACGCCCGACCATGCGGCCCTCGTGCGCCGCAGCGGCGCGCGGCGCGTGGTGCTCGCCTTCGACGGCGACGCCGCGGGCCGCAAGGCGACCCAGCGGGCCCTGATGGGGCTGCTCGGCCTGCCGGTCGAGCTGTGCGTGGCGGTGCTGCCCGAGGGGCGCGACCCGGGCGACCTCCTGGTCGAGCCGGCCGGCCGCGAGCTCTTCCGCGCCTGCGTCGATGGGGCGCACGAGTGGTTCGACTGGTGCCTGGCGGGCCTGACCGGGCTGGGGGCCAGCGCGCTCGCCAGCGGCGTCGAGGAGTGCTTCGCGCTCCTCGCGAAGCTGGAGCGTCCGGTCGAGCGCTCGGCGCGCCTGGCGGAGCTGGCACGGCACCTCGCTCTGCCGGAGGCCGACGTGCGCGCCCAGTGGGCCACCTTCGAGCGCTCCCTGCGCCCGGCGCGTCCGAACGAGGAGCGCGCGTCCCAGGCGAGCGTGCCGGCGGTGCGGCCGGCGCGCCCGGCGGCCGGTCCCGACGAGCGCCTGGAGGCGGCCTTCGCGAGCCTCATCGGCGCGCTCCTGCTCGACAACAGCCTGGTGCCGCTCTACGCGCACCTGGCGCCGCAGTGTCCGGCGGGAGACCTCTCGGTGTGCTTCCAGACCCTGCTCGAGCTGTACGAGCGCGACGAATCCGGCGCCCCGATCGGGGCCTCGGCCCTGCTCTCGGCCCTGGGGGACCACCCGGCGCGCCGCCGCGTGGTGGCCCTCGAGACCCTGGCCGCGACCGCCGAGAGTCCGGCCGTCCTGGCCCGCGACCAGGTCCGCTGGCTCGAGCGCGCGGCCCGTGCGAGCCTCCTGGAGGCCGGAAAACGCGCCCTGGACGCCCCCCAGGGCACCCCCGACCCCGACCTCCTGGCGCGCCTGCACGACGAGCTGCGGGCCGAGCGCGTCCCCCATGCCCTTCCGGTGGCCCCCCGGCCTTCCTAAAGTCTTCGCCCCCCCAGATCCCCTCCCATGGCAGAACGCTTCGAGCAGACCATCGATCTCCTCACCGAGGAAGGCACCAAGAAGGGCTTCCTGACCTTCGGCGAGATCAGCGCGATCCTCGAGGATCGCTTCGTCCCGCCTGAGCGCATGGACCAGATCTTCCTGGCGCTCGAGGAGGGTGGGATCGAGATCGTGGACGACTCCGACGCCGCCGACCCGGCGCGCCTGGCGGAGCGCGAGGGGCGCATCGCGCTGCCCAAGCCTCCGCCCGAGCCGGTCACGGCCGTGCTCGAGAAGAGCGCCGTGCCGGAGCGCATCGACGACCCGGTGCGCATGTACCTGACGCAGATGGGCGAGATCCCGCTGCTCACGCGCGACCAGGAGATCTTCCTGGCCAAGGCGATCGAGATCACGCGCAAGCGCTTCCGCAAGAAGGCCATGGGCTCGGGCCTGTGCATGACGGCCTCGCTCAAGACCCTCGAGGAGGTCCTGCGCGGCGAGCTGGCCTTCGACCGCACGCTCAAGGTCAACCCCAACCCCAAGCCCGACGACGACCCCAAGATCGTCGAGACGCTGGGCAAGCAGTTCCTGGCGCTGCGCCTGCCGGTGAACATCGAGACGATCCGGCGCCTGCTGGGCCAGATCCGCGCCGAGTACGCGCCGCTCCTGGACCCCAAGACGACGCGCCCGAAGGCCTCCGAGCAGCTCAAGAAGGTGCAGGTGCTGCGCCGCAAGCTGGTGATCCTGATCGAGGAGTGCCACCTGCAGGTCAAGAAGGTGCGCCCCTACATCCAGATGCT
>DASVAP010000014.1:0-92252 GCA_036376275.1 Planctomycetota bacterium
GTGGCGGCGAGGTCGAAGCACACGCGCAGCATGGCCTTGATCGTCACCGGACGCGTGACCATGTGGCTGGCGCTGCCCCAGGCCTCGCCCCAGACCTTCTCGGCGGCCTTGAGGAAGTCGCGCACGATCTCGTAGCGGCGCTTGGCCGCCGCCATCGAGGCGTCGACCTTCTTCTTGCCGCTCACCCAGCGGTGGATCTCGTTGAAGAGCTCGGCCTGCAGGATCCACTTCTCCTGCTTCGAGCGCCCGCCCAGGCGGTTGATCTTGTAGCGCAGCGGGCTGTCGCTCTCGGAGTAGAGCTTCTGCACGACGCGCGCGGCGAGCTTCCGGTCCGGCGCGGCCCAGGACACGCGCTCGTAGAGGTCCACCAGGTGGCTCTTGTTGATGCGCGTCGGGGTCGAGTTGATGATCACGAACATCTCGGTCGCGAAGTCCTCGCTCTTGCCGTCGAAGACCATGCAGGGCACGTGCATCGTCTTCGCCTCCTGCGGGTGGTGCTTCTGGAAGAAGTGCAGCGCCGCCAGGCGGTGCTGGCCGTCGATCACGAGGAAGCGCTCGCGTGGCTGCTCCAGGTCGCCGACGTTCTCGAGCTTGCCGAGCGGCTCGAAGCGCAGCTTCTCGGAGGTGAAGAGCAGCACCGTGCCAGGGATCGGCGGCTGGCTGACGGCCGTGGCGTAGAAGTTCTCGATCGCCGCGACCTTGGCGCGCGAGACCTGGCGCTGGAAGGCGGCGTCGCTCTTCTCGATCTTGCGGATGAACGTCGCCACCTCGTCGTCGCCGGAGACCTCCTCGGCCTCGATCTTCTCGTCGTCCGCGTAGAAGCGACTGATGAAGCGGACCTTCGCGAGCAGGTCCTGCGCGGGGTACGAGACGAAGTAGAAGACGCCGTCCTTCTGCCGGATCTGGGTCGCGATCATCGAGGCCTCCTGTCGTGGACAGGAAGCTACCCGCCGGAGGCGCCGCGTTCGACCGGGACCTGGCCCGCGCGAGGCCGGACCGTCAGGCCCCGGCCCGCCGGTCGGCGAGGGCGGCGCGGATGCGTTCGAGGGCCTCGCGCGCGGCCTCCGGGCCGCGGTGGGAGTCGCGCGAGAGCTCGACCGCGGCCACCCCGTCGAAGCCGACCTCGAGCAGGGTCGCGAGGGCCGCCGGGAGGTCGAGGTCGCCCTGGCCGAACATGCGGTGGACGTGCTCGCCGTCCTTCGCGTCGTCGAGCTGGACGAGCACCAGACGGTGGGCGAGGTTGCGGATCACGTCGGCCACCGGGAGGTCGCGCGTCGCGTGGCAGTGGCCGACGTCGAGGGTGAGCCCGAGGGCATCGCCGTCGGCTCCGAGGCGCTCGACCAGGGCGACGTAGCCCTCCGGGCGCTCGACGAACATGCCCGGCTCGGGCTCGAAGGCGAGCTGCACCCCCTGCGCGGCGGCACGCGCGAGCACGGGGCGCAGGCCCGCGCACAGGCGCTCCCACAGCTCCGGGTGCGCGCCGACCTCCCCGCGCCGGTCCCCCACCGCCCCGCCGGGCGCGGCGCCGGCCCACACGGAGACGGGCGAAGCCCCGAGGTCGGCGGCGAGGTCGACGTGGCGGCACAGGAGCTCGACGCGGCGCTGGCGCGCGGCGCGATCCGGGTCGAGCAGGTTGGGGGCGTGCTTGCGCAGCGGGTCGAGCAGGAAGCGCGCGCCGGTCTCGACCGTCAGCTCGAGCCCCAGCTCCTCGGCCCGGCGCCGCACGCGCGCGACCTCCTCGGGGTCCAGGCGGTACGGGTCGAGCTGCCCGACGTCGGGCGTGATCGAGAGCGCCTCGTAGCCGAGCGCGTGCACGAGCTCGAGCGCATCGGGCACGCGGTGGTGCGCGAGGCCGTTCGTGTTGTAGCCGAGGCGGAACACGCGTGCGCGCCAGGTTGCCCGAGGGAGCGATCCCCGTACACTCTCGCGCGAGCTTTCGTGCGCCGCCTCCCCGCGATCCTCCTCCTGGCGCTCGGCGCGGCCTGCGCGGGCGGGCAGCCGGCGCCAGGCGAGCGCCCCAACGTCGTCGTGCTCGTGGCCGACGACATGGATCACGAGCACTTCGGGTGCCTGGGCTACCCCGCCGCGCGCACCCCGACGCTGGACGCGCTGGCCGAGGAGGGTGTCCTCTTCACGCACGGCTTCGTGCCGATGTCGCGCTGCCGCCCGGCCCAGGCGGCGCTGCTCTCCGGGCTCTGGCCGCACCAGAACGGCGTCTACTTCAACGTGGGCGCCGACCACATCGACCCCGAGACGGCCCTGCCCGTGCTGCTCGCGCGCGCCGGCTACGGCACGGTCGGCGAGGGCAAGTTCTGGGAGGGCGAGGCGCGCGCGATGGGCTTCTCGAACTACACGATCCGCAACTACGAGACCTTCGTGCGCTGGGACCAGCACCACCTGTTCGAGTGGCTCGACGCGCACGCGACGGAGGCCCCGTTCTTCGTGTGGTGGGCGCCGGAGCTGCCGCACGTGCCGCACGACCCGCCGGAGGAGCTGCTGGCGCGCTTCCCGCTCGAGTCGATCCCGGTGCCCGCCTGGTTCGAGGGGGACGCCGAGGAGTTCCGGCGGCGTGAGCAGATCTCGCTGGCGATGGAGGCCTGGCTCGACGAGGGCGTGGGCGAGCTGCGCGCGAAGCTGGGGGCCCTCGGCGTGCTCGAGAACACCCTCTTCGTGTTCCTGGTCGACAACGGCTGGGCCCACGGCTGCGTCTCGAAGGGCTGGGGCCACGACAAGGGCCTGCGCACGCCGATGATCCTCACCTGGCCGAAGGGCATCGCCGGCGGCGCGCGCCACGCGGACCTCGTCTCGCCGGTCGATCTCTACGCGACGATCCTCGACTACGCGGGCGTCGCGCCGCCGGAAGGCTGCCAGGGCCGGAGCCTGCGCGCGCGGCTCGCCGGAGAGCCCGGGACGCCGCGCGAGGCGCTCTTCGGCGCGCTCTACCCGCTGGCACCGACCGAGACGCTCACCGATCCCGCGCGCGACGCCTACGGCCTGTGGGCGCGCACCGAGCGCTGGAAGTGGATCCTCGCCCTGAAGGACCTGCGCGCCGCCGCGGATGCAGGCAGCGACGAGGGCGAGCGCGAGGACGTCAAGGTGAGCCTCGCGCCCGACTTCGTGCGCCGGCGCGGCGAGGTCGAGCTCTACGACCTCGCGAGCGACCCGCACGAGCGCACGAACCTGGCCGGCCGGCCCGAGCACGCCGCGCTCGAGGCCGAGCTGCGCGTTCGGGCCCTGGAGTGGTGGCGCGCGACGGGCGGGGGCGAGCTCGCGCTGCCCTGAGTCCTCCGCCCTGCCCTACAATCGCGCGCGTCGTCCCGGAGGAGGTCCGCGCCGTTGCTCCACCCGTCCGCACTGCTCCTGTGCCTCGCCCTGGCGCCCGTCCAGGCGCAGGCGCGCAAGGAGGCGGCGATCGAGGCCTTCAAGGAGGAGCGCGAGCGCGTCCTGATCGAGTGCGGGCAGCGGCACCTCGAGTACGGGCTCGAGCTGCGCAAGCAGGGCATGACGCTGCAGGCGGCGACGCAGATCGTGCTCGGGGTCGACGCCTCGCGCGGGCGCAACGGGACGGCCGAGTTCATCCTGCGCCTCATGCGCCAGTTCGAGGACGCCTTCTGGAAGCGCAAGCTCGGCAAGCCGAGCGCGGAGAAGCTGGCGGCCTACGAGCGCCGCGCGGCCAAGCTGCGCCAGCAGGACCTCGAGGAGCTGCTCGGGCTCGTGCGCTTCGCCGACCGCAAGAAGCTGGCGGAGCAGGCCTGGGAGGAGCTGGCCGACGTCCTGCTCGCGCTGGACGAGCCGCTGGCCTTCGACGAGAAGGGCACGCTGCTCGTGGCCGGAGAGCGCCTGGACGGCCCGCTGGCGGAGCGCGCGCGGCGCGAGGCGGTCGAGATCGGCGGCAAGCCCTACGCGCGCGACACGTTCCTGCGGCGCGTGCCGGGCGTGCTGCGCCTCTTCGAGGTGACCTCCCCGTCCCTGCGCGTGCGCTCGACCGCCAGTCCGGAGGAGGCGGCGCGCGTGCACGCGGCGGCGAGCGCGCTGCTGCCGGACCTGTGCGCCGAGCTCGGGATCCTGCCGGAGCGGCGCCTGCAGCTCGTCGTGCTCGACCGGCGCCGCGACTACGGCGCCTACCTCGACATCGCCGGGCTCTCGGACCACCGCGCGGCCGATGGCTTCGCCGACCGCGCGGCGGGCACGGCGGTGCTGTGCAGCGAGGGCAGCACGCCCGAGTACGTGCTCGGGCTCGCGCTGCACGAGCTGACGCACCTGGTGCAGCTCACGGCCTCGCCGGCGGCCTTCCCGAGCTGGTACCTGGAGGGCAGCGCCGAGGCCTACGGCGGCGAGGGCACCTTCTCCTTCGACGGGACGACGCTCACCACGCGTGGACCGATGAGCCGGGCGCGCCTCGACGAGCTGCGCGCGGCGCCGCTGCCCCTGCGCGAGCTGCTGGCGGGCGACGCGCTGGCGTTCCTCGCGCGCGACAAGACCGCGGCGCGGCGCTTCTACGCGCAGTCGTGGGCCTTCCTGCGCTTCCTCGAGACGGGTGCGGGCCCGGAGATCGCCGCGCGGCTCGAGCGCTGGCGCACGATGTGCCTCGGCTCGATCCTCGGGGCGGACCTGTACAAGCCCTACGCGATGGACCGCTCGGCCAGCACGGACCTGTTCCTGGAGCTCTTCGAGAAGGACCTCGCGCGGCTCGAGGCCGAGTTCGGGGTCTGGCTCGAGCAGCTCTGACCCCGGGACCGCCAGGCTCCAGCCTGGCTCTTCTCCTTTCTTCCTTCTCCGCTCTTCCTTCTCCGCGCCCTCCGCGTCTTCGCTCCGCGCCTCCGCGTTCTCTCTTCCCTCAGCAAGCCGCGGAGGGCAGGAGAGGGGCAAGAGGAAGCAAGAGACAGAGCCAGGCTGGAGCCCGGCGGTCCCGGGGGGGCCTACTTCTGCCCCTTGGTCTTGGCCTGCTTCTCGGGCGGGGCCTCGGGCGGGAGGTCGGCGAAGGGATCCACCTGCTCGACCTTGGCCGGCTCCGGGGCGGGCGCCTTGTTGGTCATCGTGTAGAGCACCATCACCAGGGCCAGCACGAAGAGCACCAGCGCGAGGCCGAACATCCCGCCGGACTTCTTCGCGGGCCGGCGCTGGCGGTCCGCCGGTTCCTCGTCCTCACCGCGTCGGGCTCGTTCGCGTGCCATGGCAAGAGCCTAGCGGCCCCGCCGGGACGCGACTACGCGGGACCGAGGCGCGCGCCGGCCGCCAGGCGGGCGCCGCGCAGGAACTCCGCGGCCGGCAGCGGGCGCTTCCCGGGCGCCTGGACCTCGAGGACCTCGAGCGCGCCCGTCCCGGCGGCGACGACCAGGCGCGGCCCGGCCTCGAGCAGCGTGCCCGGCTCCCCCGCCCCCTCCACGGTCCGCGCGCGCCACACCTGGAGCTCGCCGCCGCCCGGCAGGGTCGTCGCGGCGCCCGGCCAGGGGTTCATCGCGCGCACACGGCCCTCGAGCTCGCGCGCCGGGCGCGACCAGTCGAGGCGCCCGTCCTCCTTGCGGATCTTCCGGCAGCGGGTGGCGCGCGCGGCATCCTGCGGGACGTAGCGCGCCGTCCCGGCCTCGAGCGCGTCGAGGGCCTCGAGCACCAGCTCGCCGGACCACTCCGCCAGGCGCGCCGCGAGCTCGCCCGCCGTCTCGCCGGGGCGGATCGGCGTCTCGCGCAGGAGCAGGAGGTCGCCGGCGTCGAGCTCCTGCACGACCTTCTGGATCGCGACGCCGGTGACCTCGTCGCCGGCCAGGAGCGCGGCCTGGATCGGCGTCGCGCCGCGGTGGCGCGGGAGCAGCGAGGGGTGCACGTTGAGCGCCACGATGCGCGGCAGGGCCAGGAACTCCGGGCGCAGGATCTCGCCGTAGCTGACGACGAGGAACACGTCCGGCGCGAGCTCCGCCAGGCGCGCCATCACCGCCGGCTCGCGCACGCTCTGCGGCTCGAGCAGCTCGATGCCGTGCGCGCGGGCCAGCGCCGCCACGTCCGATTCGGCGACCTTGCGGCCCCGCCCCTGGGCCCGCGCGGGCTGGGTCACGATCGCCAGGGGCCGGTGCGGCGACTCGACCAGGCGCGTCAGCACCGGCGTCGCGAAGGGCGGCGAGCCGAGGAAGACGAGACGCACGGGAGTCAGGAGGCGCCGCGCGCCCGGCGCGCTACTTCAGCGCCACGTCGACGGCCTTCTTCAGGCTGTCGTAGGGATGGCTGCCGACCATCTGCTTCACGACCTCGCCCTTCTTGATCAGCAGGAAGGTCGGGATGGCCGTGATGCCGTAGCGCGCCGGCACCTCGGGGTTGTCCTGGGTGTTGATCTTCAGGACCTTGAGCTTGCCCTGGTACTCCTGCGCCAGCTTGTCGACGTAGGGCCCCATCGCGCGGCAGGGGGCGCACCACTCGGCCCAGAAATCGACGAACACGGGCACGTCGCTCTCGAGGACGGCGCTCTCCCACTGGCTGTCGGTGACTTCGGCGGCTTGGCTCATGGCGGGCTCGGGGGATCGAATGGGGGTGAAGAGGATGCGTCCGGGAGGGGCTCGCGTCCAGGGCGGGCCACGTTCAGGCTCGTTCAGGCTGGTCCAGGCTGGTTCAGGCTCCGTCGGCCGGTCCGGACGCCTCGAGCGGCGCGTCGAGATCGTCCTCCAGGTCGCCCTCGAGGTCCATCGGCAGGGCGGGCTGCGCCGGCGCGGCGGGGCGCAGCTCCTCCGCCTCCGCCTCGGCACCGACCTCCTCGTCGAAGCGCGTGTTGCGCACGACGTCCTCCAGCTCGGCGGCCTTCTCCGAGCGCACGCGGATGGCGATGTCGCCGCGCGGGGTGGCCTGCTCGACCTCGATCACCTCGAGGCGCACGAGCTCGAGCAGGGCGCAGAAGGAGCCGATCAGGGCCTCGCGCGGGTCGAGCAGGAAGGACTTGATCAGCTCGCGCAGCTTCACGTCGGGCTGCGTCTTGAGGCGCTGCACGACCTGCTCGACGTAGTAGCGCAGGGGGCGGCCCTCGACCACCACGCGGTGCGGGCGGTCGGCCAGGGTCTCGCGCATCAGGCGCGAGAAGGTCGCCAGCAGGTCGAAGGCGGTCAGCTCGCCCAGGTCGAACTCGCGCTCGACCTTCTCGGCGCCGAGCTCGGGGTACGCGCCGCGCTCGTGCTGGCGCTCGCGCAGGCGGCGCGCCTCCTCCAGCACGTCGGCGGCGTGCTTGAAGCGCCGGAACTCGATCAGGCGCTGGATCAGCTCGTCGCGCGGGTCGAGCTCCTTCTCGAGGTCGATCTCGTCCGCCGACAGCAGCGAGCGGCTCTTGATCGACATCAAGGTGGCCGCCATGACCAGGAAGTCGGCCGCGTACTCGATGTCGAGCGACTCGAGCGACTCCAGGTAGGCCATGTAGCCCTCCAGGATGCGCGCGATCTGGATCTCGTGGATCTCGACCTCCTGCTCGCGCACCAGGTGCAGCAGCAGGTCCATCGGCCCCTGGAAGACGCGCTCCAGGTGGATCGTGTAGTCCGGCTTCACCATGCGCCGCCGAGGGTCACGCCGAACTCGATGAAGCGCAGCATGGCCCGCATCGTCCCGATCACGAGCTCGCGCACGCCGGGAACCAGGAACACGAACAGGACGACGAGATACAGGCCCCAGCGCTCGAGGGCCGAGTAGGCCTCGCGCAACCCGCCGGGCAGGAGCCAGGTCATCACGCGCGAGCCGTCGAGGGGCGGGATCGGGAGCAGGTTGAAGGCCGCCAGCAGCAGGTTGAAATGGATCGCCCCCTGCAGGACCTTGGCCCCGATCATCTGGTCGTTCCACACGCCGAGCTCGACCACCACGACCTTCCAGCACAGGAAGAAGAAGGCCGCCAGCAGGAAGTTCGAGAGCGGCCCGGCGATCGCCACCAGGGCCATGTCGCGCAGGGGATGGCGCAGGTTGAAGTAATTGACCGGCACCGGCTTCGCTCCGCCGAAGAGCAGGTTGCCCCCCGACGAGAACAGCATCATGAGCGGCAGCAGGATGGTCATGAACGGGTCGATGTGCGGCACCGGGTTCAGCGTGATGCGCCCGAGGTCGCGCGCGGTCGTGTCGCCGCGTTGCAGGGCCACCCAGCCGTGGGCCGCCTCGTGGATCCCGAGGGACAGGACGAGCAGGGCCAGGACCAGCGCGATGCCGATCGGCGGCAGCTCCATGAAGGCCAGGACGGCGAAGGCGAGGAGGTCGGGAGGCGGCACCGCGAGACGGGCGTTATAGCCCGGTTCCCGCGGGACTTCACGCGTGGGGCACGCCCCTCCTGCCGCCGAGCGCCGCGCGGCCCCGCGCGCGCTTCGCGGGTTGAAGGTGCCTGCGCGACCCGCATAGAATCGCCGCGTTCGCCGCGTTCCGCCGCTGCCGGACCACCACGAGAGACCCCCCACGCGATGGCACGAGCTGACAAGGGCGATCGGCGGGCCCGCGCGGCCGAGGTCATCCGGCTCGAGGCGCGCACGATCGAGGGCCTGATCGAGCGCCTGGACGGCAGCTTCGACGAGGCGGTCGAGCGCATCCTGGGCTGCCGCGGGATGGTGATCGTGACCGGCATGGGCAAGGCCGGGCTGGTCGGGGCCAAGCTCTCGGCCACCTTCGCCTCGACCGGGACGCCCTCGATCTTCCTGCACCCCTCCGAGGCGATGCACGGCGACCTGGGCCGCATCCGGGCCGACGACGTGGTCCTGGCCCTGACCAACTCGGGCGAGAGCGACGAGCTGAAGCAGCTCCTGCCCCACGTGCGCCGGATCGGCGCGGCGGTCGTCACCGTCACGGGCGAGCCCGGGTCCTCGATCGCCCGGCTCTCCGACTCGGTCCTCGACCTCGGGCGCGTGGACGAGGCCTGCCCGCTGGGGCTCGCCCCGACCGCCTCGACCTCGGCCATGATGGCCCTGGGCGACGCCCTGGCGATGGTGGTCCTGGCGGAGCGCGGCTTCAGCCGCGAGGACTTCGCGCGCTACCACCCGGCCGGCAAGCTCGGGCGCCAGCTCATGAAGGTGCGCGAGATCATGCGCACGGGGAACGAGCTGCCGCTGGTCCCGCTCGGGACCTCGGTGGGCCAGGTGATCCTGACCATGTCGCGCACCCCCGGGCGGCCGGGGGCGGCCCTGATCGTCGAGCGCGACGGGCGCCTGGCCGGGATCTTCACCGACGGCGACCTGCGGCGCCTGCTCGAGCGCGGCAGCGTGCGGCTCGAGCAGCCGGTCGACGAGTGCATGGGCCGCCACCCGAAGACGATCGGGCCGGAGGCGCTGGTGGCCGAGGCCGAGCACCACCTGCGCGCCCACCGCATCGACCAGATCGCGGTGGTCGACGAGGCCGGCAAGGCCGTGGGTCTGCTCGACGTCCAGGACCTGCTCGACACCCGCATCGGGTAGGAGCCGGCCACGGACTCCATCCCTGCCCTGGAGCGAGCGCTGTCCGCGGCGCGTCTGGCCGTGTTCGACGTGGACGGCACGCTGACGGACGGACGCGTCGCCTACCTCGGCGGCGAGGAGCTCGTCACCTTCCACGTGCACGACGGCCAGGGCCTGGCCTGGCTCCTGAAGGCCGGCCTGGAGCTCGCCTGGATCACCGGCCGCGGCTCGCGCGCGGTCGAGACGCGCGCGCGCGAGCTGGGCGTCGTGCACCTCTTCCAGCGCGTCGGCGACAAGGCCGAGTGCCTGCGCACGCTCCAGGAGCGCCTGGACATCGCGCCCGACCACACCCTGGCCATGGGCGACGACCTGGCCGACCTGGCCCTGGCGCGCCGCGCGGCGCTCTTCGTGGCGCCCGCCAACGCGCGGCCCGAGGTGCGTGAGCGCGCGCAGCTCGTGACCGCGGCCGGCGGCGGGGCCGGCGCCGTGCGCGAGCTGGCCGAGCGCGTCCTGAGGGCGCGCGGGCTGTGGGACGGGCGCCTGGCGGGCCCCGCGGACTCCGGACGGCCCGAGGCGCCGAGCGGAGCCCCCCGCGAGTGAGACGGCTCTCGCTCGTCCTCCTCTTCCTGGCCCTCCTCGCCCTCGGGCTCTTCGTCCTGTTCTGGATCGACCAGCGCACGCGCGCGCCGGTCGAGGAGCCCGAGGAGCCGGCGCCGGTCGCGCCCGCGCCGAGCGAGCCGGGCCAGGGCATCCAGCTCGGCGGGCGCTTCCAGCTCACCGAGTACGACGAGGACACCAAGCGCGCGGTGCTGCGCGTCGAGGCCGACGACTCGCGCCGCGAGGGCGACGTGCACGTGTTCGAGGGCGTGACGCTGGAGCTGCTCGACCCGCAGGAGTCCGGCAAGGTGCGCGCGCGCCTGCGGGCCGGGCTCGCGCGGCCCGGGCCGCTGCTCCCCAGCGAGGGCCTGCAACCGCGCTGGGAGCCGCGCATGCAGCTCGAGAACGTGCGCGCCGAGATCCTCACCGGCACCTCGCTCGCGCCGCTCGTGTTCGAGACGCCCTCGGCCCAGGTCGACGGCACCGATCGGAGCGCGCGACGCCTGACGGGGGCGCAGGAGTTCTCGGCCCGCTCGGCCCAGCTCGTGGTCCTCGGGCGCGGCTTCGAGTGGGAGCTCGACCAGGAGCGTCTCGTGATCCTGGAGGGCGGGCGCATCGAGCTGCTGCGGCCCGGCGCGGGCCCCGAGAGCCCTCCGGCCACGCTCACGGCCCTGGCCGGGCCGCTCGAGCTGCGGCGCGTGCCGGACGCCGGAGAGGGAGTCGTGGTCCTGGAGAGTCGCGAGGGAGCCGTGCTCGAGCCGGGCGCCGCCAGCCCGGGACGCCTCGAGGCGCGCCACGTCGTGCTGAGCGCGCGCCCGGGCACGGGTCCGGACCAGCCGCTGGCGCTCGAGACGCTCGAGGCCGACGGGAACGTCGACTGGACCTCGGGCGAGGCGCGCTTCCAGGGCGAGCGCCTCACGGCCGCCTTCGCGCGCGAGGGACGCCTCGAGCGCGCGCGCCTCGAGGGCACGCCGCGCGCCGAGCTGGCGCTGAAGCTCGCGCTCGATCCGGCCCTCGTGCCGGCCGGGGGCGAGCGGGCCCAGCGCGTGGTCGTGCTGGAGGGCCAGGACTCGATCGACGTGACCTGGCGCGACGGCGGCTACGCGCTGCACCTCGAGAGCCTGCCGCCGGCGCCGGGGGCCGAGGCGCGCGTGCCGACGATCACGACCGAGGACTTCATCCTGCACTCGGCCGGCACGATCGACGGCTGGCTCTCGGAGGACCAGGGCACGGCCCGCTTCGAGGCCGGCGGCGGCGTCATCGCGATCAGCGGCGAGACGCGCCTGGAAACGCCCCGCTTCGTGCTCGAGGTGCGCCCCGACGCGCGCGGCGAGACGGTCCTGGTGGGCACCGCCTCGGGCGGCGCGCGCCTGGAGGGGCAGCTCGTGGCCGATCCCGCCACCGGCCGACCGGCGCGCACCTTCACGCTGACGTCCCCCGATGGCCTGACGCTCGAGCGCAGCGTGCGCGGCTGGCGCGTGATCGAGGGCACGCGCGTCGAGCTGGCCCTGGACGGCCCCGGGGGCTTCCGCGCGCGGGCCGCGCAGCTCAAGGACTTCGTCGTGCCGCGCGACGCGGCCGGCGCGCTCGTGCCCGAGGCCGTGAGCTTCCTCGCGCGCGGCGACGTCGAGGTCGAGCACGATCAGGGCGTGATGGCGGGCGAGGAGCTCGAGGTGCGCGGCCTGCGGCCGGTGCCGCGCTTCGTCCTGCGTGGCACGCCGGCGGCCAAGGCCTCTTTCCGCGGCGAGATCGGAGAGGCCAGCGCGCTCGAGATCGAGCTGACCGGCGACACCCTGGAGGCGCGCGGCGAGGTCAGCGGCTCGGCCGTGCTCGGCAAGGGCGCGGGCGCGGGCACGCACGTGACCTTCGCGGGCGACGAGCTGACCCTCGACCGCTTCGAGGGCGCCGAGCTCCTGCCGGGCGAGCGCCTGCGCACCGTGCGCGTGCGCGTCGAGGGTCGTGCATCGGGCACGGTGGTGGCCGATCAGCAGACGCTGGTGCTGCGCTGCGCGCGCTTCTCGGGCGAGAGCCGCACGCGGCTGCGGGCGGGCGCCGAGCCGGTCGAGCTCGGCGCGCTGTTCCTGGCCGAGGGCGCGGTGCACGCCGACTTCCTCGACGCGGAGAACGACATCGGGATCGACTGCGAGCGCTTCGAGGTCGAGCGCCTGGCGGGCGACGTCGAGACGGGCTTCCGCCAGCTCACGGCCAGCGGCGAGGTGCGCTTCCAGGGACGCCTCGGCCAGGGCGACGAGGTCGACGTGGCCGGCGAGTGCGAGGTGCTGACGCTCGACGCGGAGGGTCGCGGCAGCCTGGCGGCCGGGCCGTCCGGCCGCGTGGCCCTGCTCGGCCACGTGCCCCAGCAGAAGTCGCCCTTCCGCCTGGGGGCCGACCACGTCGACTTCCGCTTCGCCAAGGGCGAGAGCCTGAGCCTGCTCGCGCTGCGTCCGGAGCTGCGCATGCTCGGCCTGCGCGCGCGCGCCGAGCACCTGACGGTCGACGAGGAGCTCGGCGTCGTGCTCTCGGGCGGCGTGCGCGCGAGCGGCGCGACCGCCGCCAGCGTGCCGTTCACCCTGGCGGCGGACGAGATCGTGCTGGTCGGGCGCCCCGTGCCCGAGGGCGAGGCCGGCGCGGCGCGCGAGGACGCCCCGCCGGAGGAGCAGACCGACTCCTTCGCGGCGCGCGGCGCGGTCGACTTCCAGCTGTCCGACTCGCTGCGCGGGCGCGGCGAGCGCCTGACGTGGCGCCGCTCGAACGGCCTCTTGCGCCTGGAGGGCCAGCCGGCCTCCTTCGAGCTGGGCGGCTCGCGCGTCGAGACCGAGTGGGTCGAGTTCGACCCCGTCCTGGAGCTCCTGGTCGGCACGGGACGGGGACGCCTGCTCACCACCCCGCTCGGCGGCGAGTCGGCCAGCGACTGGACGCTCGAGTTCCTCTCGATCTCCTCGCTGCTCGAGCCGGACTCGGTCGTGCTGGTGATGCAGGAGCCGCTGTTGCTCTCGCGCCTCTCGCGTTCCTCGCTGCGTGCCACCTGGGGCATCCTGTGGCTGAACCGCGACGCCCTGGAGGACCTGGAACGGCGCGGCGCCCTGCTGGACGAGCTGCGCGCGACCCTGGCGCGCCTGCGCGCGGTGCCGGAGGGCGCCGAGCTGATCGACGTCCTGGCGCTGTTCCGCTCGGCCGAGCTCTCGGGGCTCTTGCGCGAGCTGTACTTCGAGGGTCCGGTGGAGGTCCTGGCCGAGGGCGACCTGCTCGCCCGCGCCGACGCGATCTACCTCGACGCGGTCTCGCAGCACGGCTGGCTCGCGCGCGCGACGGTCAACCTCGGCCGCCAGTTCGTGGGCCAGCGCCAGGAGAAGCTGATCATCAAGGCCGACTGGCTGCGCGTCTCGAGCGACGCCTCGCTCAAGGCCGATCGCGCCACGGTCACCTCCTGCGCCTACGAGGAGCCCCACGTGCGGGTCGTGACCGGCGACCTGACGATCCAGCCGGCCCTCGTGGACGGCGAGACGCAGTACCACCTGCGGCTCGAGGACAACGGGATCGAGATGTACGACGTCCTGCGCGTCCCGCTGCCGACCATCGACGTGGCCACGGACGAGGACTTCGAGCCGCTCTGGCCGACCCTGGGTCTGGCGAACTCGGCGCGCTTCGGGACGCTGCTCTCGTTCGCCATCACGCGCCCGGCCGACCGCGTCGGACGCGTCTTCGACCGCTTCGTGCAGGCCGTGTTCGGCTCGTCGCGCGCCAGGAAGAAGAGCGCACCCGCCGCGGCGCCCCTGGCCGAGGGCGGAGCGCTCGACGAGGCGCCCGCCCCGCCGCGGCCGCGCTCGGACCTGGACGCGAACTGGAAGGTGGACGGCTCCTACCTCGGCTCGCGCGGCGGCCTGCTCGACGTCGGGCTCGAGATCGAGTCCAAGGACCGCTACTGGTTCGACCTGTACCTGGGCGTGGCCTACGACACGGGCGAGGACCGCGGCTTCATCCGCGTCGACGAGGACGAGCGCGACACGCTGCGCACCTGGCTGCGCTCGCAGGGCTACTTCCCGAAGGGGCGTAGCGCCTGGTCGTTCTCCTACACGGACCAGAGCGACGCCGCGGTCCAGTCCGAGTTCTACGAGGGCCGCTTCCAGCGCTACGAGCGGTCCGAGAACTACCTGCAGTGGCGGCGCAGCCACGACGAGAACTTCGTCCAGGGCACGGTCAAGGTGCGGCTCGAGGACTTCCGCACCGACGTCGAGGAGCTGCCCTCGTTCAGCGGCTACCGCGGCCGGTCACCACTCTTCTCCATCGGGGGCCACCAGGTCCTCTTCACGGGCGACGCGCGCGCCGAGTACCTGCGCCGCCGCCAGGGCACCGAGCCCCACAGCCCCTTCGGGCTGCCGGCGGACTTCGGCGACTCCGATCCGGACCTGTTCGGCCACCCGGACGGCTTCGGCGAGCGCGACGTGCTGCGCCTCGACACGCGCCAGGCGCTGGAGATGCCGCTCGTCCTCGGGCACGGCTTCAAGCTGACGCCCTTCGCCTTCGCGCGCGCGACCGGCTGGAGCGAGGGCCAGGACGAGGGCGATTCGCCGGCGCGCTTCGTGGCCGAGGCCGGGGCGCGCCTGGGCGGCTCCTTCTGGCGCCGCGGCGGGCGCGGGAAGATGCACCAGCTCGCGCCCTTCGTCGAGTACCGCAACGAGCTGGAGCGCGAGGACGAGGACGGGCTGCCGGTCCCGATCGACCAGGTCGAGCGCTACGTGACTGCTGATGTGGTGCGCGCCGGCGTGCGCACGCGCCTGGGCGTCGACGAGCGCGGCTCGACCGTCGACCTGGACCTGGCCGGCGCCTACGCCAGCGACCGCTCCGACGGCGCGGCCGACGGCTGGCTGCCGCTCGAGGTCTTCCTGCGCTTCCTGGTGGAGCCCTTCGGGCACCAGTTCACGATCTTCCACGAGGGGCGCTTCGACCTGGAGGAGCGCCAGACGGACTACTCGGTGATCTCCGTCGGCACGCACCTCGGCCAGCAGTGGGGCGTGCAGCTCTCGCACCAGCGCGGCCGCGACCAGGACGCCCAGCCGCTGTTCGAGGCCGCCTCGGTGGCCGCGCTCTACCGCTGGACCGAGAAGTGGGAGTTCGAGGGGCGCCAGTCCTTCTCGCTGCTCGAGAACGAGCGCCTCGACTCGAGCCTGGTCGTGCGCCGCTACGCGCACGACCTGGTGATGGACATCGAGACCAAGGTGCGCGAGGGCGAGGGCTCGTCCTTCGGGATCAGCGTGCGCCCGCGCTTCGGGTACGACCCACCGCGCATCGGCTACGTGCCCTGGTAGCCGCGCGACGGTCGGCGGGCCGTCCGCACGACCGTCCCCCGGGCCCGGGGCGGCTCTCCACGGTCCCCACGTTCCCCCACGCGGCCCCGGGCACTACCATCGGCCCCGTGCTGGCCTTCCTCGGCAACCTCTCGCCGCTCGAGCTCGTCGTCCTCGTCGCGCTCGCCGTGCTGATCTTCGGCAAGAACCTGCCCCAGGCCGCCAGCAAGGCCTACCTCCAGGCGCGCAAGCTGCGCAACGCGGTCGACGACCTGCGGCGCGAGTCGGGCATCGAGCGCGAGCTGCGCGAGATCGAGCGCAACGTGCGCGAGGCCGAGTGGGAGGCCCGGCGCGTGGAGGCGAAGAGCTCGCTCCCGCGCACGAGCGAGACGCCCCCCGGCTCCGCGCCGGCCGTGCCCGCGCCCGCGCCGCCGCCTCCGCCCCCGGAGTCGCCGCCCGTCGAGCCGGGCTCGGACGAGCCGCCCAAGCCCAGCTAAGAGCGCGGCTTGTTGAGGCCGAGCTGGACGGCCTCGTCGCCGGCGTCGAACAGGGAACCCCAGTCGCCCTCGTCCAGGCTCAGGGGCGCGCCCGGATCCACTGGCTCGGAGGGCAGCGGCGCGCGCGCGACCGGAGCCGCGGGTGCGCCGGGCGCGGCCTTGGCGGCCGCCGCGCCGCGCACGGGCGCGGGTCCGCCCTTGGGCGCGAAGTGGGCCTCGAGCCAGCGGCGGTTGCTCGCCACCGAGCCGACGACCGGCAGGACGCGTCCGCTCTGCCCGCGCAGGCCCTCCAGGACCTCCGAGGGCACGAGCCCCGGCATGACCACGGTCACCAGGCTGCCGTAGCGGTCGAGCGGGACGAGCGCGAAGTGGCGCAGGTACGCCAGGTCGTAGCCGTCCAGCGCGGTCGCCGAGGGCGGGTACTGCTCGACCGGCAGGAAGGGCAGGTGGTAGAGCTCGCAGGCGACGCGCGAGACCTCCCAGTCGGAGACGAGGTTCTCGCGCACGAGGACCTCCGGCAGGAGCGCGCGCGTGGCATTCACCTGGCGCAGGACGTGGCTCAGGACGTCGCGGTCGATCAGGTTCCGCTCGACGAGGGCCTCTCCGAAGCGCGTGTAGTCGAACCGATTGGTGCTCTTCGCCATTGGGCCGGGCTGAGGGGTGGGCCATCCCGGGGGGACGGCGTCCGGGCTGTATCGGCCGGGGGCGGCGATCGACTCGATCCGAAAGGAGGGGGGCGGCCGCGCCGGGGGCCGCTCCCGCGAGGAGGCCGGCGGGGGGGGCCGGAACCGGGGCGGGGCCCGGCCGCGGTCGCCCGCGCGGGAGGGGCGCGCCGGCCTGGGCTCCCGCGCGGGGGGAGCGGGCGGCGGCCTCCCGGCGCGGCGGCTCTAGAGACCGTGAAGGGAATCGGAAGGCGCGCGAGGGTCGCGCGCTGGGCCGATCCTGAGCCCCCGGGCCAAGGATGCCTGCGGCATCCGTGGCCCGGCGGCTCAGATGTCGAGGTTGGTCGCCTCGAGCGCGTGGCGCTCGATGTACTCGCGGCGGGGCTCGACGCCCGTGCTCATCAGGATCGTGAAGATCTCGTCCGCCTGGAACTCGTCCTCGAGGTGCACGCGGTACAGGCGCCGCTGGGCCGGGTCCATGGTCGACTCCCAGAGCTGGTCCGGGTTCATCTCGCCCAGGCCCTTGTAGCGCTGGACCTCGACCTCGGATCCGGCCGAGCGCCGCAGGGCGGCGGACAGCGCCAGGAGGTCGTGCACGACCTGCGTGTCCCGGCTCGAGCGCACCTCCCAGTGGCCGCCGCCGCGGAAGGCGAGACCGCGGGTCTCCAGCGCCTGCAGGGTCTCGGCCAGCTCCGCGCGCTTCGAGACGTGGCTCGTGACCACGTCGGCGTCGTCGCGCGCCACGCTGCTCTCGGGGCCGGTGTGGATCCGCAGCTCGCCGCTGCGTGCGCCGCGCTTCTCGAGCTCGAGGAAGTCGTGCAGCTCGCGCGCCGTGGCGAAGAAGTGGTCCTGTCCGCGCACGAAGGCCCAGTTCTCCGGCAGGGCGTTGCCGTCCCAGCCCGCCAGGATTCGCGCCGGCTCGACGCCGGTCCACTTCGGCAGCATCTGGTCGGCCAGGGCCTCGAGCTTGCGCAGCTCGTCGGCCAGCTGGCGCAGCTCGACCCCGCTCCAGCGGCGCGGCGCGGCCGGGTCCGTCTTGGCCGGGGTCTGCAGCACCTCGAGGTTGCCCAGGCCGTGCTCGACCAGGTACTGGCGCAGGTCGGCGTCCGAGGCGAGGTAGCGCTCGTCCTTCCTGGTCTTGGCCTTGTAGAGCGGCGGCTGCGCGATGTAGAGGCGCCCGGCCTCGATCAGCGGGCGCATGTGGCGGAAGAAGAAGGTCAGGAGCAGCGTGCGGATGTGGGAGCCGTCCACGTCCGCGTCGGTCATGATGATCGTCTTGCCGTAGCGCAGCTTCGTGAGGTCGAACTCCTCGGCGATGCCGCAGCCCAGGGCCTGGATGATCGTGAGGATCTCGCTGTGGGCGAGCATCTTGTCGAGGCGCGCCTTCTCGACGTTCAGGATCTTGCCCTTCAGCGGCAGGATCGCCTGGAAGCGCCGGTCGCGGCCCTCCTTGGCCGAGCCACCGGCCGAGTCGCCCTCGACCAGGAACAGCTCCGACTCCTCGAAGTCGCGGCTCTGGCAGTCGGCCAGCTTGCCGGGCATGGCCCCGCTGGCCAGCGCCGACTTGCGGCGCACGAGGTCGCGCGCCTTGCGCGCCGCCTCGCGCGCCGCCTGGGCGTTGATCGCCTTCTGGACGATGGTCTTGGCCGGTCCCGGGTTCTCCTCGAGGTAGGCGCCGAAGCACTCGCTCACGACCGACTCGACCAGGCCCTGGGCCTCGCGGTTGCCCAGCTTGTCCTTGGTCTGGCCCTCGAACTGCGGCTCGGGCACGGCCAGCGCGAGCACGGCCGTCAGGCCCTCGCGGAAGTCGTCGCCGCTCGGGACGTCGTCGGCCTCCTTGAGCAGCTTCTGCTGGCGGATGTAGCCGTTGAGCGAGCGCGTCATCGCGGCCTTGAGGCCGGCCAGGTGCGTGCCGCCGCCGTGGGTGTTGATGTTGTTGACGAAGGTGAACACCGACTCCTGGTAGCTGTCGGTGTACTGCATCGCGCACTCGATCACGTACTCCTGGCCAGGCTTCTCCAGCGAGGGCACGGCGCGCACGAAGTGCACCACGTCGGGGTGCAGCACCTCCTTGTTCTTGTTGACGTGCTGCACGAAGGTGCGCAGCCCGTCGGGGAAGGCGAACAGCTCCTGGGCCCCGGTGCGCTCGTCGCGCAGCGCGATCGTCATGCCGCGCGAGCCCATCAGGTAGGCCGTCTCGCGCAGGCGCTTGCAGACCGTCTCGTACTCGAACTCGGTGGTCGAGAAGATCTTGCCGTCCGGCTTGAAGCGCACGGACGTGCCCGTGTGGTCGGTGGGACCCAGGACCTTGAGCGCCGTCACCGGGACCCCGCGCTCGAGGCGCATGTGGTGGACCTTGCCCTCGCGGTGCACCTTGACCTCGAGCCACTCCGCCAGGGCGTTGACGCACGAGAGACCGACGCCGTGCAGGCCGCCCGAGACCTTGTAGCTGTTCTTGTCGAACTTCCCGCCGGCGTGCAGGCGCGTGAGCACGATCTCGACCGCCGGCAGGCCCTCGGTCGGGTGGTTCTCGACCGGGATGCCGCGGCCGTCGTCCTCGACCTCGACCGAGCCGTCGGAGTGGATCACGACGTCGATCTTGCGCGCGTGCCCGGCCAGGGCCTCGTCCACGGAGTTGTCGACCACCTCCCAGATGAGGTGGTGCAGGCCGCGCACGTCGGTGTCGCCGATGTACATGGCCGGGCGGATGCGCACGGCCTCGAGGCCCTCGAGGACGGTGATCGCGCCGGCGCCGTACTCGCTGCCGCGCGTGGCCTGGATCGGGGTGTCGCTGGGATCGACGCTCATGGTGGAATCAGCTCTTCAGCTTGAAGACGACCTTGTGGATGGACGGCTCGCCGAGCAACGTGTTGGCGCGGACGCGCAGGCCCTCGCCGTGGTAGCTCTTGAGCTCGGCTAGGTAGGCCGAGCCCGCGACCTCGACCGTGAGCTGGCCGGCGCGGAAGGCCACCGGGACGGCGTGGGGTGCCCAGTCCGCGCCGGCGGCCTCGGTCCAGGCGCGGAGGACGCGCTCGTCGGCCCGCGGGCGGCGCAGGCCTCCCTGGGCCAGGAACTGGCGGATCGCATTCGCGATGGGCAGGGGCCCGTGCTTTTCCGGCGGCGAGCTCAGGTGTCGATCGTGATCGGCATCACGACGTAGATGTAGTTCTCGCCGAGCGTGAACTTGCCGGGGTTGTTCTTCTCGTTGTACTCGAAGCGCACCGTCGGCAGCTCGCAGTTCTTGAGCCCGTCGATGAGGTAGTCCGGGTTGAAGGCGATGTCGCACGGGGTGCCCTCGAAGCGCACTTCGAGCTGCGCCTCGGCCTGGCCCATGGCGGCCGAGCGGCCGTGGATCGTCACGCGGTCCTTCTGGATCGACAGCTTCACCGCGCGCGTGTCGGCGCTGGTCACGTTGGCGACCAGCTTGAGCTTCTGGTGCAGGGTGTGCGTGTCGGCCTCGAAGGCGTTGGCGGTCGAGGCCGGGATGACCGCGGCGTAGCGCGGGAACTCGCCGTCGATCAGGCGCGCGTAGACCTCGGCCTTGCTCGTGCGCAGGCCGAACTGGCTCTCGCCGAAGTGGATGCGCACGATCTCGGTCGGGTCGTCCATGACCTTGCAGAAGAGCTGCATGCCCTTGGTCGGCACGATCGCGCGCTTGGCGGCGGGCGTGCGCTCCTCGGCCGGGGCCCGCGCCAGGACCAGCCGGCGTCCGTCGGTCGCGACCATGCGCAGCTCGTCGCCCTCCAGCTCGGTCAGGATGCCGTGCATCGCGTAACGCCCGGCCTCGCGAGCGGCCGCGAAACCCGTGCAGCTCACCAGGCGCGCGAAGCGCCCGCTCTGCACCGGCAGCGAGCCCTCCTCGGCGAAGCGCGACACGACCGGGTACTCGTCCGGGTCGACGGTGGTGAGCTCGCAGCGCTCGCCCGTCGCGCCCTCGATCAGGAAGCCGTCGCCCTTGGTGCGCAGGCGCACCGTGTCGCCCGAGAGGTCGCGCACGAAGTCGGCCGTCACGCGCGCCGGGACGAGCGCCGTGCCGGGCTCCTCGACCTTGACCTCGCCGACCCGGAAGCGCACGGCCACGTCCAGGTCGGTGCCGACCAGCTCGAGCACGTCGTCGCTGGCGACCAGGTAGACGTTCTCGATCGCCGGACGGGTGCTCTTGAGCGGGATGACGCTGGTGACGACGTTCAGGCCTTCGCGCAGGCGTTCGCGATCGCAGAGGACTTTCATGCGGGAGGGCGCGGGATCCGGAGGTGTGGGGGCGCGGGTGCGCGGATCGGTTCAGGTGTTAAGAGAGAAGAGAATCTTCGTCGTAGTCATAGAGGGCACGCACGCCTGTGGAGAGCGCGAACCCCGAGCGGCGGAGATCCCTGCGAGCGCAGGAGTTAGACCGCGCTCGCGCGATCGAGTCGGGCTGCGGAGGAGCGTGGATGGAGCGCGGAGGGAGCACACGTTGCTCCACGGCTCTCCACGCGGCGCGTGCCGGCGGAGGAGACGGTCTGCGGAAGGCTCTGGAAGACCGCTCGGTACTCCACGCGTCTTCAAGCGCGAGTCCACGGCTCGTCCACGCTCCGGGACGCTGCGGTGGGAGCCCGTGAGGGGCCCGAGAATGGGGCTTCGGACGCGCATCCGTGGCTCGAATGGTACCAGAGGGAAGGGCCGGAATCGCCGGCGTGGAGGGGCTGGAAGTGGGCCTCGGCGCGGGCCGGAGCGAGGGGGTCGGGGGGCCGGGTCGCGCGGCCGGTTCAGGGGGCGTCGGAGCCCTGCAGCTCCAGCAGGAGCTCGGTCACCGTGGCGCGCAGGGCCTCGTCCTCGCGCGTCAGCCGGCCGACCTTCTCGATCGCGTACAGGACGGTCGAGTGGTCGCGCCCGCCGAAGTAGTGGCCGATCTCCTCGAGCGACATGCGCGTCACGCGCCGGGCCAGGTACATGCCGACCTGGCGCGGGACGACGATGGCGTTCGTGCGCCGGCGCGATTGCAGGTCGGAGAGCTTGACCCCGAAGCGGGCCGTGACGATGCGCAGGATGTCGTCGATGGTCGGCTGGCCGCGCTGCACGGTGAACAGCTCGCGCAGGCACTGGCGCGCGAGCTGCAGCGAGAGCTCCTGCCCGGAGAGCCCGGCGAAGCCCAGCAGCTTGTTCACGGCGCCCTCCAGCTCGCGCACGTTGGTCTCGATGCGCTCCGCCAGGAAGCGCGCCAGCTCGTCCGGCAGCTCGCGCCCACGCTCGCGGCTCTTGCGCTTCAGGATCGCGACGCGCGTCTCGTAGCAGGGCGTCTCCAGGCGCGTCACCAGGCCCCAGGAGAAGCGCGAGACCAGGCGCTCCTGCAGGGTCGGGATCTCGATCGGAGGGCTGTCGGAGGACAGCACGATCTGGGCCCCGGCGTTGTAGAGCGTGTTGAAGGTGTGGAAGAACTCCTCCTGGGTCTTCTCCTTGTTCGCCAGCAGGTGGATGTCGTCCACCACCAGCACGTTCACGTTGCGGTACTTGTCCCGGAACTTGGCCAGGTTCCCGGTCTCGAGCGCGGCGATGAAGTGGTTGACGAAGGTCTCGCAGGAGAGATAGAGGATGCGCGCCGCCGGGGAGCGCTCGAGCACGCTGTGGCAGAGGCTCTGCATCAGGTGCGTCTTGCCGAGCCCGGAGCTGCCGTGGATGAAGAGCGGGTTGTAGGTCTTGCCCGGCTGCTCGGCCACGCCGACGCAGGCCGCGTGGGCGAAGCGGTTGCACGGTCCGACCACGAAGTTGTCGAACCGATAGTAGGGGTTCAGCGTGACGTCGCTGCCCCCGAGGAGCTTGCCCGGCTCGGTCGGCGGCGCGCCCGCGGGAGCCGGGAGCGCGGAGCGCGCGGCGGGCGCGGGACGGGCCGGCGCGGCCGCCTCGACCGGGCGCGGCGGGGCCAGGGCGGCGACGCGCTCGGGGTCGACCACGATCTGGATCGCGCGCGGCGTCCCGATGGCCTTCTCGGCCGCGGACGCGAGCTCGTCCTTGTAGTAGTCGAGCAGCCAGTCGCGCGCGAAGCCGTTGTGGACCGCGAGCGTCAGGGTCGCCTCGTCGGCCGCGATCAGGGCGACGCGCCGGAACCAGGTCTCGAACTGCTCGCGACGGATGCTGGCCCCGAGGACGTCCAGCACGAGCTGCCAGATCTCCTGCAGGGCCGCCGACCCGGCGGAGGAGCCACCGGGCGCGCGCGGCAGACCCGCGTCATCGGACGGCAGCGGAACGGCGCTGTCCAATGTCGGCATGCGGCTCTACTTGTACCCCCCGGAGAGTGGCCGAACGGAACGACGACGGTGGCGGTGAAGGACGGTGACGGAGCGGACGCGAGCTTCAGGAGCCGGCGCCCCGTGGCGGCGGTCGCCTCCCGCGCGAAGCGCGCGCGTGCACGCGCCCTCGTGCTCGAGAGGGCGCGCATTACACGGCCGAGGTAGCGAGCGGTCAATCCGGTTGTCGACAAACTTCCGCGCGTCGTCCGCAACCGCGCGCCGCCGCCTCAGGTTGCGCGCAACGCGGCGAACTCGTCGTGGAAGATCGCCGCGGCTCGCTTGCAATCCGCGTGCGTCGTGTTCCATCCCAGCGAGAGCCGCACGGCCGAGCGCGCCGCGTCGCGCGCGAGCCCGAGCGCGAGCAGCACGTGCGAGGGCTCGATCGAGCCGCTGGCGCAGGCCGAGCCCGCGCTCACCTCCAGGCCTGCGAGGTCCAGCCGCGTGACCAGCACCTTGCCGTCCGTGCCCGGCAGCAGCACGCACAGCGTGTTGGGCAGCCGCCTGGACGCGAGCGGCGGACCCACGAGCCGCGCGCCGGGCACGGCTGCGGCGAGCTCGTCCCACAGCCCGCGTGCCAGGGCGAGGAGCCGCGGCGCCTCCTCCGGCTGCGCGCGCACGGCGAGCTCGACCGCCAGCGCCGCCGCCGCCACCGCCGGCACGTTCTCGGTCCCGGGCCGCAGCCCGAGCTCCTGGCCGCCACCGAAGCACAGCGGCGCGAGGGCCAGCCCACGGCGGCGCCACAGGATGCCCACTCCGGGCGGCCCACCCAGCTTGTGGGCCGAGAAGGTCGCCAGGTCCGCGCCCCACTCGGCCAGGCGCACCGGCAGGCGTCCCAGGGCCTGCACCGCATCCACGTGCACGCGCGGGCGCGGCTCGGGCAGGGCGGCGACGAGGCGCGCGAGGTCCGGGGCCGTGCCGGTCTCGTTGTTGGCGGCGGACAGCGACAGGAGCCCCACCGGGGTGCTGGCGACGGCGGCGCGCAGCTTCGCGGGCTCGAGCTCCCCGTGCTCGTCACAGGGCACGTGCACGACCGCGTGGCCGGCCTCGGCCCATGCGCGCGCCGGTTCGAGCACGGAGGAGTGCTCGGTCCGCGGCAGCACGAGCCCCGGCGCGGTGCCGGCCGCCCGCAGGCTGCCGAGCAGGGCCAGGTTGTTGGCCTCGGTCGCTCCCGATGTGAAGAAGATCTCCTCCTCGTGGACTCCCAGTGCTGCGGCGACGCGCGCCCGGGCGTCGTCCACGAGCGCGCGCGCACGGCGGCCCGGGGCGTGCAGGCTGGAGGCGTTGCCGAGGCGCTCGCCGGAGACCGCGAGCCAGCGCTCGCGCACCTCGGGCCGCAGGGGCGAGGTCGAGTTGTGGTCGAGGTAGACGCGCATCACACGTCGCAGGCCGCGCCGCGCGAGCGTGCCAGCACGCGCCGGTAGAGGTCCTCGTAGCGCGCCACGATCGGGTCGCGCGCGAAGCGCGCCAGCACGTCGGCCCGGGCCGCCGCCCCCATCGCCCGGGCCCGGGCCGGGTCCCGCAGCAGCTCGCGGATGCGCTCGGCGAAGCGCGCCTGGTCGTCGGGCGGCGCCAGCAGGCCGGTCTCCCCGTCACGGATCACCTCGGGCACCCCACCGACGGCCGTCGCGACCACCGGGACCCCGCAGGCGAGCGCCTCCAGGGCCGAGAGGCCGAAGGACTCCTCCGAGGACGACAGCAGGAACACGTCCGCCGGGCCCAGGAGCTCGGGCAGGGCGTCGCGCTCGCCCAGGAAGCGCACGCGCGCCCCCAGCCCGAGCCGGCGCGCGACCTCGCAGGACTCCGAGCGCGTCGGCCCGTCCCCCACCAGGACGAGCTCGGCCTGGGTGCCGTCCGTGGCGCGCGCGAAGGCCTCGACCAGCCAGGGCACGCGCTTGACCGGGCGGAAGTTCGAGACGTGCACCGCCAGCGGGTGCTTGCGACGCGCGCGTGCCCCTGCCGCTTGGGGTGCGAAGCGCTCGGTGTCCACGAAGTTGGGGATCACCTCGATCGCGCAGGGATCCGGACCGGGGCAGAAGTGGCGCCGCGTGTCGCGCGCCAGCGACTCGGACACGGCCGTCGCGGCGTCGCTGGCGGAGAGCAGGTACTGCGTCAGCGGAGCGTAGGAGGGGTCGCTGCCGACGATCGTGATGTCGGTGCCGTGCAGCGTCGTGACGACCCGCGGGGCCGGCCGGGCGCTGTCGCGCTGGGCCGCCGCGCGGGCCAGGATGGCCGACACGGCGTGCGGGAGGGCGTAGTGCGCGTGCAGGACGTCGAGGCCCTCGTCGCGGTGCACGCGCAGGACTGCCGAGGTCACCGCCAGGTCGTGCGGCGTGGAGGTGAAGAGCGGGTAGGGCAGCCCCTGCGAGACGTGCATCTGCACCGGCCCGCCAGCGTGCGCCAGGCGCGGCGGCACCTGGTGGGAGAAGAGGTGCACGGCATGCCCGCGGTCGGCCAGCGACAGCGCGAGCTCGCTCGCCACGACCCCCGAGCCGCCATACGTCGGATGGCAGAGGATCCCGATCGACAGACGATCTTCCATCCTTCAGGAGCCGGCCGAGCGCGTGCGGCGGGCAGGAGCCAGGGCCGCCGGCAGCGAAGTCTCCGCCTGCGGCGAGGCGGGGACCCCGGGCGCGGGCGTCGCCGCCGGTGCGGCGGGCACCGGGGGAGCCGGGCGCCGCGGGCGTGCCGCCTTCGGTGCGGGCGGCGGACTCGCCGGAGCCGCCGGGGCGGCCGGCCGGCTGGCCACGGGCACCAGCGGGGCGCGGGCCTTCTTCTTGGGGGGATCTTCCGTGGTGGCGACGGCCGTGCGCACAAGGACCTCCTGCGACAGGACCTCGTGCGCCAGGGCCGCGAAGTCGCGCGCGCCGATCGAGTCGGGGGCGTACTGGAAGATCGTCTTCCCGAAGCTGGGCGACTCGGCCAGCTTCACGTTCGAGCTGATCGCGGTGCGGAAGACCTGGGCCGGGAAGTACTGGCGCAGCTCGGCCAGGACCTCGCGCGCGAGGCGCATGCGGCTGTCGTACAGGCACGGCACGATGCCGCCGAGCTTCAGGCCCGGGTGCAGCCGCTGCTTCACGAGCTCGATCACCTCGAGCAGCTTCGTCAGCCCCTGCAGCGCCAGGAACTGGGTCTGCACCACGAGGAAGACCTCGTCCGAGGCCGCCAGGGCGTTCAGCGAGAGCAGCCCGAGGCTCGGCGGGCAGTCGAAGAGCACGTAGTCGGCCGGCTCGGCCCCGCCGTTGCGCCGGCGGTGCTCCTCGCGCCAGGCGTTCAGCGCGCGGCGCAGGAGCAGCTCGCGCTCCGCCGCCGCGGAGAGCTCCGGCTCGGCGCCCGAGAGGTCCAGGTCGGTCGGCAGGCAGGCGAGGTTCGGCGTGCTCGTCGCGCTCAGCGCGGCGCCGAAGGCCACCTCGCCGGTGAGCACGCGGTAGCTCGACGGTCCGGACTGGCGCACCTCGAGCCCGAGGTAGAGCGTCAGGTTCGCCTGCGGGTCGAGATCGACCACGACCACGCGCTTGCCCGCCAGCGCCAGGGCGGCGCCCAGGTTGGCGGTCGTGGTCGTCTTGCCGACGCCGCCCTTCTGGTTGATCAAGGCGATGCAGCGCATCGGGCGGGATTGTAGCCGAGGCCCGGCCTCCACACGTTCTCCACAGCGGGCGTGCAGCGCCGAGGGCGGCGGACGGCACCGCTCCTCGCCCCCACGCGGGGCAAAGTCCACAGCTCGTCCGGACGTTCTGCGCCGCTCTCCACAGTTCTTCCACAGGGCGAGCGGGAGAGTCCGGGCTCCCCGGGCCGGGGGTCCGGAGCCTCCCGCTCGCCTGGGGGCGGCGGTGGAGCGCCTACAGCAGGAGCGCCAGGTCGCGCAGGGGCAGCGGGCCGCGGTGCAGCAGCGGCTCGCCGTGCCGCGCGCCGATGCGCTCGCCGAAGTAGCGCGCGCGCGTCTCGGCCCGGGCCAGGATGTCGGCCCCGAACAGGAGGTGCTGGCCCGCGTCGTCCGCGTGGGCCGGGGCGAGCTGCGAGGCGTAGCAGCGGATCACCTCGACCTTGCGCGGCCACTCGGCGCTGACGTCGACCACCAGCGTCGGCTCGAAGGGCACGTGGCCCATGTAGTGGAGCAGGAGGCGCGCCCGCCGCGCCGGCGGCCCGCCGTCGCGCTCGGCCACGCGCGCGAGACCCGCGAGGTACCAGGCCTCGCGCGCGAGCTGGCCGCTGGCGGCGTGATCGGGATGCAGGTCCTCGACGTGCTGCGCGAGCACCAGCGCGGGCGCGAGCTCGCGCAGGAGTCGCGCCAGGTTCTCGCGCGCCGTCGGCGTCGCGGCCACGCGCGAGTCGGGTAGCTCGAGGTTGCCGCGCCAGGCGAGCCCGAGGCGCTCGCTGGCGGCGGCGGTCTCGGCGTCGCGCTCGGCGCGCGAGCCGCGCGTGCCCATCTCGCCGCGCGTGACGTCGAGGACGCCCACGCGCTTGCCGGCGTCGACCAGCTTCAGGATCGTCCCGCCGACGCAGATCTCGGCGTCGTCGGGGTGCGCGGCGATCACGAGCGCGTCGAGGGTCATGGCTTGGCGGTCACGGCTGGGCACGGTCCGGAAGGTACACGACCAGATGCTCGGTCGGCAGCGGGTCGATGCCCGCGAGGAGCCCGTCGATCCAGTCCGTGCCGTGGCGCGCGACGAGCTCCAGGGCGCCGCGCACGCGCTCCTGCGGCGCGCCGTTCGGGAAGAGCCCGTTGGCCAGGCGCCGGTAGTGGCGCCGGCCCGTGCCGGCGCTGTTCTGCTGGACGCGCTCGAGCTTGGCCGCCAGGCGCTCGATCAGGTCGCCCACCTGGTCGGCGGTGCGCTTGAGCTGCTGCGCGAGGCCAGCGTCGAGCGCGGCCACGCCCTCGCGCGCCGCCAGCAGCTCGGCGGCGGTGCGCCGCGCCACGGCGCGCAGCGCGCGCGCGGCCGCGGGCTCCTCGGACTCCTCGGCGGGCGGCTCGATCGCTCCGCGGCGCACCAGCACGTCGCGCACCGCGAGGTCCAGGCGCGCGAGCGACTCGCGCGCGGCCGGATCGACGAGCGTGGCCGAGAGGCGCGGCACGAAAGGCGTGACCGGGGCGCCGGCCAGCGCGCGCAGGGGCGTCAGCTCGGCGTGATAGTCGAGCTCGCCCCAGCCGCCCACGTAGGCCACGACCGGCAGCACGAGGTCCTGCAGCACGGGACGCAGGAGCGCGCCGCTCGACCAGTCGAGCGGCGCCTGCACGATCTCGGCCGCCAGCTCGCTGGCGCTGCGTCCGCCGGCCTCGCCGTCGTAGCGGAACTCGCCGTCGCGCAGCCGCAGCGCGTGGCGCCTGTCGTCGACGTGATGGAAGACGAGCGCCGCCTCGGCCGGCTCGATCGCCGGTGCGCGGCCCGTGGCGCGCACGGCCTCGGCCCCGGCCGCCAGCGCGGGGCCGACGCCCTGCGAGACCAGGCGCGCGAGAGCGCGCGAGAGCGCTGGGCGGATCCACTGCGGCTCGAGCACGACGAGCCCAAGGTGCCCGAGCAGCGCCAGCAGCGTGCGCGTGAAGGCACCCGAGAAGCTCTCGCCAGCGCGCGGCAGGAAGAGCTCGAGCGCGCGCGCCTGGGATTCGCCCTCCCACAGGTTCTGGCGCAGGACCTCGGCCAGGGCCCCGAGCTTGTGGCGCTCCGCGTCGAAGACCACGCGCGAGAGCAGCGTGCGCCCGGAGGAGGCCCCCGCCAGTCCGACCTTGCGCAGGTCGAGGTGCGGGTTCTGGATCCACAGGTGGTGGACCTCGGAGAGGTCGTGGTCGTCGGCGTGGTTCCAGAAGAGCGGCACGACCGGCGCCTCGAAGCGCGCGCTCAGGCTGCGCGCGAGACGCACGGCGTGCAGCGCCTTGTAGAGGTCGTAGAGCGGTCCGCCCAGGAAGCCGGGCTGCTGTCCGGCGACGACCGCGAAGGTCCCCGGCGCGGCCAGCGCGCGCGCGGACTCGAGCACGGCCACCGGCGGCTGGAAGGGCGCGAGCGCGTGCTCGAGCGTGCGCGCCAGCTCGGCGCGCGCCTCCGCCTCGAGCAGCTCGGGCGGGCGCGGCAGGTCCTCGAGCGTGGCCGGGACGACGAGACCCGGCAGGTCCGGCGGGCGTGGGCGCGCGGCCAGCGCGCGCGCCGCCCAGGGTGCGAGGCCGAGCACGTCGGCCGGCAGGTACTGGAACTCGAGGGCCACGGGCGCGACGGGCTCCTTCGCGCCGCTCATTCCGGGGCCAGGGCGAGCGCGAGCTCGCCGACCATCGCCTCGAGGGCCGCGCGCGTCGCGTCCCGCCAGTCCCGTCCGGCGTGCGCACGCTCGCGCCAGGCGAAGGCCACGCCGCGCGAGGAGTTGACCAGCGCCCCGCGCCAGGGGCGCCGCGGGTCGGTGAAGGCCGCGCGCACGTCGCGCGCGGAGGCGCCCTGCGCGCCGTAGCCGGGCAAGAGGAGCACGGCCCGCGGCAGGGCCTGGCGCAGCCGCGCGAGCTCGGCGGGATGCGTCGCCCCCACCACCGCGCCGAGGCTGGAGTAGCCCGAGCGCCCCACCAGCCCGTCGCCCAGCGTCGTGACGGTCTCCGCGACGCGCGCCCACAGCGGCGGCTCGCCGTGCTGCTGGAGCTCGCCGCTCCCGGGATTCGAGGTGCGCACGAGCACGAACAGGCCCGCGTCCGCCCGCGCGCAGCACTCGACGAAGGGCGTGAGCGAGTCGGAGCCCAGGTACGGGTTGACCGTGATCGCGTCGCACAGGTGCTCGCGCGGCGTCCCCGGCAGGCCCTCCAGGAAGGCCGTGGCGTAGGCGGCGGCGGTCGAGGCGATGTCCGAGCGCTTCACGTCACCGATCACGAGCAGCCCGGCGGCGCGCGCGTGGGCCACGACGTTCTCCCAGGCCCGCGCCCCGTCGGCCCCGAGCAGCTCGAAGAAGGCGGACTGCGGCTTCACCGCCGCGACGCGGCCGGCCACGAGGTCGATCAGGGTCCGGCAGAAGGCCTCGACGGCGGCGGCGCGCTCGGCACGCGGCGCGCGCGCGTCGCGCGCGACCGCGAAGGGCTCCGGCAGGAGGTCGAGGTGCGGATCGATCCCGACCAGGGCCGGCGTGCGCACGCGCTCGAGCGCGGCGTCGAGTCGGTCGGCGAAGCTCACGCGCTCTCCTGGCGTGGCCCGGGCAGCGGCACGGCGGGCGGCGGCGGCTCGCTCGGAAGGACGCCGGGCACGGAACGCACGACGCGCTCCTGGGTCGGGATGAGCACGCCGCCCGTCATGACCAGGCGCACGGCCTCCTCGATCGGGATGGGGAGCGTGATCACGCGCTCCACGTCTACGAACAGGGTGTAGCCCGTCATCGGCATCGGGGAGGTGGGCAGGAACACGCACACGAGCTCCTTGCCGCTGCGCTGGTCGAGCGTGCGCATCGAGCCGTTGGTGACGAAGGCCAGCGCCCACAGGCCGTCGCTCGGATAGGGGATGGCCACGACCGTGTCGAACTCGATCTTCTTCTTCTCGAAGAAGAACTCGACCAGCTGCTTCGAGTAGGGGTAGATCGACTTGACGACCGGGATCAGGGTCATCGTGCGGTCGAGGTGCTGCACGAAGCGCCGCCCGACGAAGCCGCCGACCAGCCAGCCGAGCCACAGCACGAGCAGCAGCGAGACCAGCACGCCGATCAGCGGGTGCACGCGCTTCTTCACGTCGTCGCGCAGGCGCTCGGACCGGATCGCGAGGTCGTCGAGGTCGCGGAAGAAGCCCAGGTGATCGTGGCGGTGCACGACCAGGGCGTCGCGGAAGCGCGGATCGTCGAAGCCCTCCGGGCTGCGCGCCAGGGTCTGGATGTCGACCGGCAGGAGCTCCGGAGCGAGGTAGTCGCTGCCGAGCGGATCGATCCCCAGGCCCTCGAGGGCGCCCCAGCCGACGGCGTTGCGCTCCAGCGACCAGTAGATGACCGCGTTGATCGGCCCGGTCACGTAGCGGTTCACCATCTGGAACAGCAGCCCGAAGATGACCACCGTCAGGACGACGGGCAGCAGCGTCACCACGCCCCGGAAGAAGAAGGCGGCGAGCCCGTTGGGCTTCTTGGAGTCGGGCGGCATTCGGCGCGCAGGGCGCGAACGGCGGATCTTACTCCCCGCCCGTGGTCGATCTCGCCGCCCGGCAGGCGCCCAGGAGGCGCCGCGCGACCGCGTCGGCCAGGGGCCAGCCCCGGGTGCTCAGGCGCGTCCTTCCGCCTTGCTCCTCGAGCAGCCCGACCGCCGCGAGCGCGTCGCGCTCGGCCGCAGTCGGATCCGCCCCTTCGAAGCCGGCCACCCGGCAGGCCTCGGCCGGTTCCACGCCGGCACGGGTGCGCAGGCCGAGCCACCAGGTCTCGCCGAGGCGCAGGGCCGGCGCGGGAGTCTCCTCCCAGGCGGCAGCCGGCCGTCCCGCGGCGACCGCCTGGCGCCAGGGAACCAGCGAGCGCGGGTTCCCCAGGCGCGTGTGCCCCACCTTGCTGACCGCGGAGGGTCCCAGGCCGAGGTAGGGGCCGTTGCGCCAGTAGTTGACGTTATGGAGGCATTGCTGCCCAGTCAGGCAGAAGTTGGACACCTCGTAGCCCTCGTAGCCCGCGTCCGCGAGCTGGGCGTGGGTGGCCTCGAAGAAGGCGAGCTCCTCGTCCTCCGAGAGGCGCGAGACGGTGCCCGCCTGGAGCTGCGCCCACAGGGGCGTGCCCTCCTCGAAGGTGAGCTGGTAGGCGCTGAGGTGATCCGGCCGGAGGGCGAGCACGCGCGCCAGATCGGCCTGCCAGCGCGCCAGGTCCTGTCCGGGCACGCCGTAGATCAGGTCGACGCTCACTCGCTCGAAGCCCGCCGCGCGGGCGGCCTCGACCGCCGCGAAGCCGGTCGCGACGTCGTGGACGCGGCCGAAGAGCTCCAGGATGCGTGGCTCCAGGCTCTGCAACCCGATCGAGAGACGATCGACCCCGAGCTGGCGCAGGAGCCTGGCCTTGGCGACGTCGAGGCTCTCCGGGTTGCACTCGCAGGTCACCTCGACCGCCGAGGAGCGGAAGCGGGTGACACGCTCGAGCCCGTCGAGCAGACGCTCCAGGTCCTCGGGGGCGTAGTAGGAGGGGGTCCCACCCCCCAGGTAGACGGTGCGCGGGCGCTCCGGGGCGCGCGCCGCCGCCTCCGCCAGGAGCAGCTCCAGCGTCCCCGCCAGGTCCTGGCCCTCCCCCGCCAGGGAATAGAAGTCGCAATACGTGCACTTGGCCGCGCAAAAGGGCACGTGCACGTAGAGCGGGGTGCCCGGGGGCGGGCGCGCCGCGGCCGCGCGCGCGGGGGGCGGGGCGCGATCGCCGGAGCGCGTCATGCGCCCGCGAGGGTAGCACCGCCGCTCGGCCGGCGCCTACTTGCCGCCCATCACGCGCGAGAGCTTGGCCAGCGTCTCGCGCTCGATCTGGCGCACGCGCTCGCGTGTCAGCCCGACGACCTTGCCGATCTCCTTGAGCGTCATCGGCTCCTGGCCCTCGCCCAGGCCGTAGCGCAGGCGCAGGATCGTCGCCTCGCGCTCGTCGATCACCTCGAGCAGGTCCTTGAGCCGGCTCAGGAGGTCGGCGTGCTGGATCTCCTCCTCGGGCGACTCGGAGCGCTCGTCCTCGACCGTCTCCTGGGTGCTGGTCATGGCCTCGAGCGAGATCTGCGCGCCCGCGGCGGTGGACTGGATCGTCTGCTTCAGCAGGCGCCAGCTCTCGGAGGGGATGCCGAGCTCGCGCGCGACCTCCTCGACGCTCGGCGGCCGGCCGAGCCGGAAGGCGAGCTCGCGCCCGACCACGCGCCAGCGCGAGATCAGCTCGGCCATGTAGCCGGGCACGCGCACCGACTGCAGCGTGTTCGTCAGCGCGCGGCGGATCGCCTGCTTGATCCACCACGAGCCGTAGGTCGAGAAGCGGCAGCCGGCGTTGGGGTCGAACTTCTCGGCCGCCTTCAGGAGGCCGATGTTGCCCTCGGCGATCAGGTCCTGGAGCGAGAGCCCGCGGTCGGAGTAGAGCTTCGCGATCGACACCACCAGGCGCAGGTTGGCGCGCACGAGGTGCTCGCGCGCGGCCAGGTCCCCGTCCTGGATGCGGCGGCCGAGCTGCTGCTCCTCCAGGGCCGTGAGGAGCGGGACCTCGTTGATCTCCTGGAGGTAGGTCTCCAGGCAGCGTTCGGCGGAAATGGCGGGCTCCTTGGCGAGGGACTGCGGTGCGGACTCGGGGTGCTGACTCGGCTGCTGGCGGCCTCGGTCGGGCTCGGCCGCCGCCGGAGTGGGTGCAAGATCGGCCCCGGTCGGAGGCCGTCTTGAGGCCGACCCGGGCTCGGGCGCGGGTCCGCCGCCGGGCGCCCGGGAAGGGTGTGCTACCTTGACCGTCGAGCTCCCGCCCCGCCGGGACGCCCATGCAAGAGACCACCTTCGAGAAGCTGATCCTCGAGCGGCAGTTCGTGGGCCTCCTGCAGGCGCACGCCGAGGTCTTCTTCCGGCTGTCGAATTCCCTTCTCGCGCCCGGCCTGGAGAGCTGGAACAAGAAGCATTTCTTCCAGCTCGTCAGCGAGGCGGACGCCCTGGAGTCGTTCCTCGACGACTACGGCGCGCGCTACAACCGCACCTATGCCTTCCTGACCGAGCTGGTCGCCTCGCTGCGCTGGTTCGCGCACGCGGGCTACAGCCTGACGCACATGCTGGCGCGCCTGGAGTCCTACGGCGCGGCCGCCTGGGGGCCCCAGGAGGAGCTGGACGAGGCGCGCGGCGAGCTGGAGCGAGGCCTCGCCTTCCTGCGCGCGATGGCCACGCGCCTGATCCAGGGGGTGCGGTCCGAGGCCGAGCGGCTCTCGATCGAGCTGACGCCCGAGGCCTTCCCCGAGACGAACTTCCTGCCGGTGGTGGCCAAGCGCCGGCTGCCACGCAGCGTCGGCCAGTCCGAGCTCGTGAACGAGGAGCAGAAGATCGGCGAGGTCGTGACCAAGTACCTGCGGGCCTGCGACATGCTGCGCAACCTGCGCGTGCGGCGCATCCACGACCCGCGCGAGCGCCACGCCTACTTCTCGCGCACCTGCACCGAGGCCCAGGCGCGGACCTACGAGGCCACGGTCCACAACCTGCAGTCGACCTACGACACCCACATCCAGAACACGGTGCTGGAGGCGCGCGACGAGCGCCTGGCGCGCCTGCGCGGGCGCGCCTCGGCCGCGCTGCACCTGTTGCAGGCCGTCACGCACCTGGCGCACTTCATCGAGCGTCACGAGACCGACATCCGCAGCGAGGAGGCCAAGCGCAAGATCAGCGAGCTGGTCGAGCGCGCGGAGGTCGAGGAGGTCGCGCTGAACGTGTTCCTGCACTGGGCCGAGCGCATCCTGCGGAGCGGCGTGGACCTGGCCGAGAAGCTGCTGCCCGAATACACCAAGCGCCTCGAGCTCGAGCTCGAGCTGCCCGAACACCTGGCCCTGCACGCGCGTCCGGCCGCGCTCGTGGTCGGGATCGTCAACCACTACTCGACCCCGGTCGAGATGGTGATCGGCGGCAAGGTCTGCAACGCCGGCTCGATCCTGGAGCTCCTGGTGGCCGTCGGCTCCCAGCCGCGCCAGCGCCGCTTCGTCTTCCGCGGCGACGAGCGGCCCGTGCGCGACATCGCGCGCCTGTTCGAGGCCGAGCTGGGCGAGCTCGGCCTGGAGCGCCTGCCGGCGGAGCTCGCCTACCTGCGCGCCGACTGAGACCCGCGCGCAGGATCGGCGCTGAGGCGAGCCTAGCGCGCCCTCACACGCCCAGGCGCAGGCGCTCTCCGAGCACGGCCGGCAACCCGGCGCGGGCGATGCGTGCCACCTCGGACTCGATGTCGTAGGGCGCGCGCAGGATCGAGGCACGCTGCTCGTGTGCGTCGTAGAGCGCGTAGGCCGTCTCGGGGTTCTCGTCGCGCGGCTGGCCGACGCTGCCGACGTTGATCAGCGCGCGCACCGTGGTGGCGAGGTCGATCTCGGCGTCGCAGGTGTAGGCCGTACGCTCCGGATCGTCCTGGAAGCGCATCACGGTCAGCGGGATGTGGCTGTGACCCACGAAGCACACCGGGCGCGTCATCTCGTCCAGCGACGGGTCCGCGTCGGACAGGCTGAAGATGTAGTCGAAGAGCTCGGGCCGGTGCAGCGTCCCGTGGGCGACCTGGCAGTGCTCCAGCGTCGCCACCAGCGGCAGGCCCTTGAGCCAGCGCTTCTCCTCGGCGCTGAGCACGGTGCGCGTCCAGGCCACGGCGGCGCGCGCGTAGGGGTTGAAGGCGCGCTCGTCGAGCTCCTCCACGCAGGCCGCGTCGTGGTTGCCCTTGACGACGACCGCTCCGCGCTCGCGCAGGAGCGCGATGCACTCCTTCGGCGCGGCCCCGTAGCCGACCACGTCCCCCACGCTGAGCAGCGTGTCGACACCCGCGTCGTCCATGCGGGCGAGCACCGTGCGCAGCGCCGAGAGGTTGGCGTGGATGTCGCCGAGGATGCCGTACTTCATGACTCGTCCGAGGGGCGCACTCTTCGGACGAGGCGAGCGGCCAGGAAGAGTCCGAGGGCGGCCGCGAGCGCCGGCGCGAGGCGGGCCCAGGTGAGCGCACCGAAGGGCGCCTGCAGGTCGAGCAGGGCCCACAGGGGCTCGAGCGCCGGAATGCCCGCGCCCAGGGCCGGGAGGAGCCAGGTCGCGGCGACGAACAGGGCGAGGCGCGGTGCCGGGGGGAGGGACGGGTGGAGGAGCACGAGGCCCAGGCTCCCAAGGTGGAGCAGCCGCGTGAGGATAGCGGGGGCCAGGAGCCCCACCTCGAGGGGGGCGGCTCCGGCCGCGAGGGCCCCCGCCGATGTAGGAAGTAGCAAAACGGCCCCCGCGGCCATCAGGGCCCCCAGCTCGGCGCGCCAGCGGGTGTCCGGGTCCAGGCGCGCCAGGAGGCCCGGGATGCTGGTGAGGGCGGCCAGGCCGGCGAGGACCCCCAGGATGGCCGCAAGCGCGCCCCAGGTGCGAAGCTGCTCGAGGGCATGGGCTGGCCCGGGAAGCGGCGTGAGGGCCTGCTGCAGCGGGATCAGCGCGAGGAAGAGGATGGCGGCGGGGACCCCCCAGGGGCTGGTCGCGAGGCGGATCAAGATCCAGCGGCCGAGCACGACGGTGGGCATCCGGTCCTTCTAACCGCCCAGGAGCTCCTGACCAAGGAGGAGCTCGAGGTAGGGCGCACCCACTGCATATAGAAGCGTTTGGCTGGCAGGACTCGACATGTAGTGGTGACCTCGATAGCCTCCCCGCTCCCGACCCGAACGTTCCACGTGGAACACTCCGTTCCAAGGCACCCATCATGGAAAGACGCCTGGGCAAGGGCCTCGGAGCCCTCCTCGCCGCCGACCCCGCCCCCACCGAGCCGCGCTCAGAGCTCCCGCTCGCGAAGGTCCGGCCGAACCCCAACCAGCCGCGCAAGTCGTTTCGGCCGGAGGAGCTCGCGGAGCTCCAGGAGAGCATCCGCCTCCACGGCATCCTCCAGCCGATCCTCGTCCGCCCGTCGGCGGGAGGCTTCGAGATCATCGCCGGCGAGCGTCGTTATCGCGCCGCCCAGGCCCTGGGCCTGAAGTCGATCCCGGCCGTGGTCCGTGACGCGGCGAGCGACCGCACCATGCTCGAGCTCGCCCTGGTCGAGAACCTTCAGCGCGCCGACCTGGACCCGATGGAGAAGGCCAAGGGCTTCCGGCAGCTCCTGGACCAGGGCCTGACCCAGGAGCAGGTGGCCGAGCAGGTCGGGCTCAACCGGGCCACGGTGGCCAACTTCCTGCGCCTGCTCGAGCTCTCCGAGAGCGTCCCGAAGGTCGTCACCGAGGGCCTGCTGACGATGGGGCACGCCCGGGCGCTCCTCGGCCTGCCCGACCGCCGCCGTCAGGAGGAGCTGTGTGCCCTGGCCGTCCGCCGCGGACTGTCCGTCCGGGACCTGGAGGCCCGTGTGCGCGAGCTGCAGAGCCGCCCCACGGCGGAGCGGGACGTGCGCCTCTCCCCTCCCCCACCGCCCTGGGTGCGCGACCTCGAGGCGCGCATCCGCAGCCACCTCGGGTCCAAGGTCCAGGTGCGCAACGGTGAGGGCTACAAGGGCCAGATCGTGATCGAGTACCACGGTCGCGAGGACCTCGATCGACTGCTCGCCCTTCTGGCGCCGCGCAAGTCGCTGTAGGCACCCCGCGAGGCGGGCGCCCAGTCTCGACCGCGCCCGTCGCTCAGAGGATCTCGACGGACTCGATCACCGCGGGATCCTGGGGTCGATCCCCGACCACGGCCCCGGACTCGATCGTCTCGATCGCCTGCTGCCCCTCGAGCACGCGACCGAAGACCACGGTCTGACCGTCCATCTGGTTCTGGTCGGCGGTCGTGAGGAAGAACTGGCTCCCGTGCGAGCGCGTCTCGCCCGGCCCCTTCCAGGCCACCAGTGCGCCCTTGAAGTGACGCAGGCGCGGATCGAGCTCGGGCTCGAGCACTGCCGCCTCGCCGCCCGTGCCCCACGTTTCGGGCTCACCGCTCACCGAGTTCGGGTCGCCGCCCTGGATCAGGCTTCCGCGCACCACGCGATGGAACTTGGTGCCGGTGTACAGGCCCTCACGGCACAGGCGCAGGAAGTTCTCGGCGTGGCGCGGAGCGCGGTCCACGTAGAGGCCGACCACGATCGTCCCCTTGCTCGTGACGATCCGGACCCGGGGCGCGTCGGCGGGCAGCTCGGGATTCGAGAACAGCATTGCGTGTTCCTTCTCCCAGGCCTGGAGAAGGCCCGCGTTCTTCTGAATCGCGGCCTCGATGGTGATCGCAGAGCCGTCTTCCCCGGGCACCAGCGGCGTCGTGCTGAGGAGGTGCTCGGGCCACAGCTGGCCTAGCTGGCCGGCCGCCTTCTGGGCCTCCTCGAACTCCTCTTCCTGGAGGTGGGAGCCGACCTCCAGGGCCTTGGCCCACGCCCCCACCGGCGCCGCGCGGTGCTGGTCGGCGAAGAGCGCCAGCGCATCCGGCGAGCCGCCCTGGATTCCGCCGAGGAAGCCGCTGGCCAGGTTCGCCTGCGTGCGCAGCTCGTTCCAGGACTCGGCGGCCGTCTCCTGGGACTTGCGGTTCGCGTAGGTCGGGTAGAGGATCGCGACCGTCGCCACGACGGCCACGATGACGCCGAGCTTCCAGTAGCGTTCGACGAACTGCTGGAAGAGCGAGGGCTCCTGGATCGAGGCGACCGTGACCTGGGTCGCTGCTTTGTGCTTGGCCATGGCTTTATCTGGATCTCAATAGGGGATCAAAGGGCCGGCTCCGCTCTCCACCACGCCTGCGCTGGTGAAAGCGGTTTCCTTGCCTACAGGCGCCGCGAGGGCCACGGGGCGCGCCGGACGCGCGCGGGGATCCCGAGATCTCGGCGGGCCACATGGTTACTATGCGCGGCGCTCGGCCGTCAAGGTGGCCCGGTTCCTCCGCGGTGAGAGTCCCTCCAGCCAGGGACCGGGAGAACCATCCGCCGGGCCTCCCCGCCGCGCGCGCCGCAGCCTCCAATCTCCGCCATGATCTCGTCCCTCGCCCTCGGGCTGCTCCTCGCCCTCGCGCCCCAGGGGCCCGCACACGCCGGGCTCCATCCCGCCGAAGCCGACCTCTACCTCGAGCTGGTGGAGGTCCAGCGCACGCTCCAGGTCCTGGACAAGGCGCCCCTGGTTCGCTTCCTGCGCGACGACAAGGTCAAGGTCCTCTTCGAGAAGCTCGGCCAGCCGCTCGACCGGCCCCTGGGCGAGCTCGTCCAGGGCATCCTCGACGGCGCGCTGGAGGGGGCGGGCTCGACGGAATGGCTCGCGGGCCTGGCCACGATCTCCGCCTCCCTCGCGCCGACCCCCGGCGGGCCCGAGCCGGTCGGGGTGCTCGTGCTGGCGGACTTCGCCGCGGCCGAGCAGGCCGCCGCCTTCCACGCCGGCGTGCGCGCGAGCTTCGCGCAGCACGAGCCGGTAGAGGGCTCGCTGGCCGGGCTCGAGCGCCTGGTGCCGGCCGAGGGCGCGGGACGGGAGTTCTGGATCGTCACGCTCGGCACGCGCGTCGCCCTCGGGACGCGCGCCAGCAAGCCCGAGGACGTGCCCGCGCGCGCGGAGGGCAAGCAGGGCGGCCTCGCCAAGCACGAGCCCTTCGCCAAGCGGCTCGCCGGGCTCGCGAGCGCCTCCGGCACACCGCTCCTCTGGTTCGCGCTCGCGCGCCCCCTGAGCGAGGTCACCCAGGCGCTGGGGGAGTCCGCCGGGCCGAGCCTCGAGGTGATCGAGCGCGCCCCCGAGAGCCTGAACGTGTTCGCCCATCCCTGCGTGGCGCGCATCACCATGGCCGGCGAGCGCATCGTCTCGGAGATGATCACGAGCGAGCCGGCGGGCCCGAGCGACCGGCCGATCGACCTCGCCTGGCTCGCGCCGGTGCCGTCCGACTCGATGCTCTTCTTCGCGAGCGCCTTCGATGGCGTCGCCGCGGCCAAGCGCCTGCGCGAGATCCTGGCGAGTGACGAGCAGGCCGCCGCGGCCCTCGCCGCCATCGAGCAGAAGCTCGGCTACGGCCCCGAGCGCCTGCTGTCGCGCCTCGGGCCGGGCCTGACCTTCTATGCGGCGGCCCCCGGGGGCCTTGGGCTGCCGGACTCGCGCCTGTGGATCGACTGCGAGGACCCGGCCGCCTTCGCCAGCGAGTTCGAGGCGCTGATCACGGCGATGGGGGAGCTCCTGCCGGGCTACCAGGCCAAGACCAAGCCCTACAAGGTCAAGGTCCAGGGCAGCGACGAGCGCCTCGAGGTTCCCATCACGACCCTGACCCTGCCGCCCGACGCGGTGCAGATCCCGATGGTCAGCATCTCGCCCTCGTTCGCGCCGGTCGGGAAGCGCCTCGTCTTCAGCTTCGGATCGATGGAGGTGAAGAGCGAGCTGAAGCGCGTGCACAGCGGCGACGGCGAGCCGATCCAGGCCGACGCGAACCCGCTGGCGGCGCGCGGTTTCGCGCTGCCCGAGAAGGCCGCGACGGTGGTGGTGATGGACTGGGGCAAGCTCTTCTCCGGCGTGATCGGCACGGCCAAGGCCTTCGCCAGCATGGCGAGCCCCGAGGACCTGCCCTTCGATCTCGCGCTCCTGCCGACGCCCGAGCTCCTGCGCCAGTACTTCCAGCCGACCTTCTACTACTCGAAGCCGATCGAGGGCGGCACCTATCGCCGCAACGAGGCCTCCTTCGGGCCCGAGACCTGGTTCGGCCTGACGGGCGCGATCGCCTTCGGCATCCGCCAGCAGGCGATGCTCGGCGGGGCCGCGGCGCCGGCGACGATCGACGGCGGGAAGTAGCGCCTCCGTGTGGGATCGCGCGGAGCGCCGGCGGCGCTGGCGCAAGTTCCGCCGCGGGATCGGGAGCGCCGTGCTGCCGCACGTGGCGCCCGGCCTGGTGGGGGTGCTGGCGCGGAGCTGGCGTGTGGAGCGCATCGGCGTCGAGCACTGGGAGGCCGCGCGCGCGCATCCGGGGATGCTCGCGACCCTGTGGCACGGACGCATGGTCGTGGCCATGCCGGCCCACGCGCGCACCGGGCTCGCGGTGCTGGTCTCGCCCTCGGACGACGGCAAGCTCGTGCTGCCGCTGCTCGAGCACTTCGGGTACGGGACCGTGATCGGCTCCTCGAACAAGAACCCCGCGCGCGCGGTGCGCGAGATGCTGGAGCGCCTGCGGACCGGCGGGCGCGTCGTGATCACGCCGGACGGCCCGCGCGGCCCGCGCCACTCGACCAACCCGGGCCCGGCCTGGATGGCGCGCGAGACGGGCTTCCCGATCCTGCCCTTCGGTTGCGCGGCCGACCGCGCCTGGCACCTGAAGAGCTGGGACGCCTTCACGATCCCGAAGTGGCGCGCGCGCGTCGTCCTGAACTACGCCGAGCCGCTCGTGGTGCCGCCGGACGCGAGCGAGGAAGCGCTCGCCAGCACCACGGCCGAGCTGCGCGCGCGCATGCTGGCCGCCGAGGAAGAGGCCTTCCGGCGGCTGGGGATCGCGCCCGACTGGTAGCACGATGATCCGCGTCGGTCCCGCCGGCTGGTCCTATCCCGACTGGGAGGGGCGCGTCTACCCGCGCCGGAAGGCGCGCGGCTTCCACCCGTTGCCGTACCTGGCGCGCTGGTTCGACGTGGTCGAGATCAACTCGAGCTTCTACGGGACGCCCAGCGCGCGCAGCGCCGAGCGCTGGGCCGAGCTGGTGCGCGACCGGCCGCACTTCCGCTTCACGGCCAAGCTGCAGCAGCTCTTCACGCACGAGCCGCTTCCCGCCGGTGCGCGCGAGCGCGAGGCGGCCGTGCACGCCTTCCAGGCGGGCCTGCGGCCGCTGCGCGACGCGGGGCGCCTGGCCGCGCTCCTGGTGCAGTTCCCGCACTCGTTCCGGCGCGACGCGGCGGGCGAGGAGCGCCTGGCCTGGATCGCGGAGCACTTCGGGGACGTGCCGCTGGTGCTGGAGCTGCGCCAGCGCTCCTGGTTCGCGCCGGAGCCGCTGGAGCGCGTGCGCGCGCTCGGCTACACGCTCGCGGCGCTCGACCTCCCGCCCGGCGCCGACCAGCCCGGAGAGGCCGAGCTCGGGACGGTGGGGGAGCCGCATGCACGTCATTCGCTCGCCTACCTGCGCCTGCACGGACGCAACGCGCGCGCCTGGTTCGACCCGCGCGCCGGGCGCGACCAGAAGTACGACTACCTGTACGCCCCCGAGGAGGTGCGTGCGCTCGCCGCGACCGCGCGGCGCCTCGCGGCCGGCGCCGACGAGACCTTCGTGATCACGAACAACCACTTCTCGGGCAAGGCCGTGGCCAGCGCGCTCGAGCTGCTGGCGAGCCTCGGCGGCGGGCCCGTGCCCGGCCCGCGCGAGCTGCTCGTGGCCTTTCCGCACCTCGCCGCTTGCGTCCGACCCGCGGGCGAGGCGAGCCTCTTCGACCCGTGATGCGCGTCCCGACCCACCTGGAAGAGCGCGACTTCCGGCTCGACGACGAGCACGATCCGCTGCGCACGATCCGCGGGCGCCTGGCCTACCCCGGCGGGGCCGAGGAGGCCGGCGCACCGCTCGCCTGCGTGCTCGTGCTGCACGGCTTCAAGGGCTTCATGGACTGGGGCTTCTACCCCGCGCTCGTGCGCACGCTCGTGGCGCGCGGCCTGGCCGTGGTGCGCTTCAACTTCTCGGGCTCCGGCGTGGGCGACGATCCCGAGCGCTTCAGCGAGGAGGCGGCCTTCTTCGCCAACACGCCCTCGCGCGAGGTCGACGACGTCGAACGCGTGCGCGCCTGGCTCGACACGGGCGCGGTGCCGTGGATCGATGCGCGGCGCGCTGCGCTGCTCGGTCACAGCCTGGGCGGTGCCGTGGCCCTGATCCACGCCGCGCGGCGCGCGGACTACCGCGCCCTGGTCGGCTGGGCGAGCTGCGCGACCTTCCGGCGCTTCCCGCCGGAGGTCGAGGCGCTGTGGCGCCGCCAGGGCCACGTCGAGATCCCCAACCTGCGCACGAAGGAGGTGCACCGCCTCGGGCTCGGCTGGCTCGAGGACCTGGAGCGCAATGCGCGCGCGCTCGACGTGCTCGGCGCCGCGCGGCGGCTGACGACGCCGGCGCTCTTCCTCCATGGCAGCGCCGACGAGGCCGTGCCGCTCTCCGAGGGCCGCGCGATCCTCGCCGCCTGCGCGCCGGGGGTGGCGGACCTCGAGGTGGTCGAGGGCGCCAGCCACACCTTCTGGGCCGACCACCCGCTCTCCGGGATGCCGCCCGCGCTGGCCCACGTCCTGCGGCGCAGCGCCGATTTCCTGGCCGCGCGCTGCCGCGCGCGCGCGTAGGGGCCGCGCGCTCCCTCCCTTTGCTAGGCTCCCTCGTGCTCGCCTTGCCTCCCCTGAGCCTCGTCCCCCCGCTCTACGTCGCCCTGCTCGCCGTGCTGGCCGTCTTCGGCCTGCACCGCGTGTGGATGGTGCTGCGCTTCCGGTCCCTGCGCGGGCGCGCGCTCGCGCCCCTGGCCGAGACCGACCTGCCGCGGGTCACGGTGCAGCTCCCGCTCTACGACGAGCGCACGGTGGCGGCACGCCTGATCCGCAGCGTGGGGGCGCTCGACTATCCGGCCGAGCGGCTCGAGATCCAGGTCCTCGACGACTCGACCGACGAGACGCGCGCGATCGTGGACGCCGAGGTGGCCGAGCTCGTGCGCCAGGGGCTGCGCGCGCGCGTCCTGCGCCGCACCACTCGCACGGGCTTCAAGGCCGGCGCCCTGGCCGAGGGGCTGGCCCACGCGCGCGGCGAGCTGGTGGCCATCTTCGACGCCGACTTCGTGCCGCGTCGGGACTTCCTGCGCGCGCTCGTGCCGGCCTTCGCGGACGCGCGCGTGGGCATGGTGCAGGCGCGCTGGGAGCACGCCAACCGCGACGAGAGCCTGCTGACGCGCGCCCAGGCGACGCTGCTCGACGGCCACTTCGTGATCGAGCACACCGTGCGCCACGAGGCGGGCCTGTACTTCAACTTCAACGGCACGGCCGGGATCTGGCGGCGCGCCGCGATCGACGCGGCCGGCGGCTGGCAGCACGACACGCTGACCGAGGACCTGGACCTCTCCTACCGCGCGCAGCTCGCCGGCTGGAGGTTCGTGTACGCGCCGCACGTGACGGCCCCGGCGGAGGTGCCGGCCGAGCTGGCCGCCTTCCAGGGCCAGCAGCGCCGCTGGGCGCGCGGCTCGGTGCAGGTCGCGCGCAAGCTCGCGCGGCGGATCCTGCGCGCGCCGGTCCCGCTGCGCATCAAGCTCGAGGCCGCGGCCCACCTGACGAGCAACTGCGGCTATCCCTTCGTCCTGGGGCTCGCCTTGCTCCTGCCGCTGGTCGCACGCAGCGGCACGGGCCTGGGAGCGCTGGAGCACCTGGCGGCCTTCGTCGTGTGCACCTTCTCGGTCGTGCTCTTCTATGCGCGCTCGCAGGCGGCCGTGGGGCGCTCCCTGGCGCGGCGGCTGGTCGACGTACCGGCCGCGCTGGCGCTCGGCATCGGCATGAGCGTGGCCCAGACGCGCGCCGTGCTCGGCGGCCTGCGCCGCGCCACGGGCGAGTTCGTGCGCACGCCCAAGCGCGGGGACGCGCCGGCCCGCGCGCGCTATCGCAGCACGCTGGCCGGCTCGGGCCTGCTGGAGCTCGCCCTCGCGCTCTGGCTCGGCTGGGCCCTGGTCGCGAGCGTGCGCGCGGGAGCCTGGGGGGCGCTGCCGTTCCACGCGCTCTTCGTGGCCGGCTTCGGCTGGGTCGCGACGCTCTCGCTGTGCGCCTGGGCGAGCCGCGCCTTCAAGGGGCTGCAAAGACGCCGCGTCGGCGACGTGAGCCTGGCCGGCGAGACCTCTCCGGGCTGAGCGAGCCCCGTGCGGGTCGCGCGCCGCGGGCGCGGGGTCGTACACTCGCTTGAGTCGGTCCGCAGGGCCGGCCGATCGAAGGGGATCCGCCCCCGCCCGCCATGACCGGAACCGCCGCCCACGACCCGCACGATCCCTCCGGACGACGCATCGTCGTTCCGGGAGGAGCCCGGCTCGCCTTCACCTTCGACGAGGCGCGCGTGGAGGCCTGCGAGGGCGAGACGATCGCCGCCGCGCTGCTCGCGGCCGGCCGGCAGGTCCTGCGCACGACCGAGCGCCGGGACGAGCCGCGCGGGCTCTTCTGCAACATGGGCGTGTGCTTCGAGTGCCTGGTCGAGGTGGACGGGCACGCCAACCTGCGCGCCTGCCAGACCGTCGTGCGCGCCGGCATGCGCGTGCGCACGCAGCGCGGGTTCGGGTACCGCGACGCGGCCGCGGAGCTGGGCGAATGATCCGGCGCAAGGTCGTGATCGTGGGCGCCGGTCCGGCCGGCATGTCGGCCGCGCTGGTGCTGGCGCAGGCCGGCGTGCGCCCGACGGTGCTGGACGAGAACCCGCGCGTCGGCGGCCAGATCTTCCGCCAGCCGCCGCCCGGCTCGCCGGCCGCCGCGGCGGCGCCCAAGGACGCGAGCGCGCGCCACGGGGCCGAGCTCCTGCGCCGCTTCGAGGCCGCGCGCGCGCGCATCGAGCTCCTGAACGAGGCCCACGTGTGGGGCGTCTTTCCCGAGCGGCGCCTGGCGATCGGCAACCAGGGCGGCTGGCAGGTGGTCCAGCCCGAGCACCTGGTGCTGGCCACCGGCGCCTACGAGTACACGCCACCCTTCCCCGGCTGGACGCTGCCCGGGGTCATGACGCCCGGGGGCGCGCAATCGCTGGTCAAGACCTGGAACGTGCGGCCCGGGAAGAGCGTGGTGGTCGCCGGCACGGGGCCGTTCCTGCTGGTCGTGGCGCGCCAGCTCCACGCCGCCGGGGTCGAGGTCGAGGCCGTGGTCGAGCTCGCGCGCCGCAGCGAGTTCCTGCGCCACGCTCCGCGGCTCCTCTCCGCGCCGGGGCTCCTGTTCGAGGGCGGGAGCTACCTGCGCGAGCTCAAGGCGGCCGGCATCCCGGTGCTGTGGGGCCACGTCGTGTTCGCGGCCGGCGGCGCGGAGGGACGGCTGCAGCACGTCTCGCTCGCGCCCTGCGACGCCGAGGGCACGCCCGACCGCGCGCGCGCGCGCACGCTCGAGACCGACACGCTGGCGATCGGTTACGGCTTCGTGCCGCGCGTCGAGCTGGCCCAGCTGGCCGGCTGCGAGCTCGTGTTCCAGGACGAGCTCGGCGGCTGGATCCCGCGCACCGACGAGAACGGTGAGGCCAGCGTGTCCGGCGTGTGGGTCGCCGGCGACGGCGGCGGCGTGAGCGGCTCGGTCGTGGCCGAGCTGGAGGGCGAGCTGGCGGGTCTCTCGATCGCCGGGCGCCTGGGCCTGCTCGACGCGGCCACGCTGGCGCGCGAGAAGGAGCAGCGCCTCGCGCGCCTGGCGCCGCTGCGACGCTTCCGGGCCGCGCTCGACGCCGTGTACCGCGTTCGGCCGGGCCTGGCGCGGCTGGCCGAGCCCGACACGCTCGTGTGCCGCTGCGAGGAGCTGGCGGCCAGCGAGGTCGACCCCGCGATCGGCTTCGGCGGACACGACTTCCGCACGCTGAAGGTGATGACGCGTCTCGGCATGGGGCCCTGCCAGGCGCGGATGTGCTGGCCGGCGATGATGCGCCGCATCGCCGACCGCACGCAGAAGTCCTGCGCCGACGTCGGCCCGAGCCGCTTCCGCCCGCCCGTGCGCCCGACGACGGTGGGGGACCTGGTGCAGCTCATCCCCTTCGAGGACCAGGCCGACGCCCCGGCGGGAGCGGGACGGTGAAGCACCCCGACGTCCTGATCGTCGGCGGCGGCGTGATCGGCTTCGCCGTCGCGCACGAGCTCGCGCGCCGCGGGCTGGCGGTGCAGCTGCTCGACAAGGACCTGCCGGGCCGCGCCACCTCGGCCTCGGCCGGCGGGCTGTGGCCGGTGGGGGAGGCGGTCGGGCTCGGCTGCGGCGTGATCTACCAGGCGACCCAGGCCGCCGCGCGCCAGGCGACGGGCGAGCTCGCGGCCGGCGAGGAGTGTCACGACGGGATCCTGCCCGCGCCGTTCCGCGACCTGCTGGTGGCGAGCAACGCGCTCTTCCCGGCGCTCGCGCGGGAGCTGCAGGAGAGCGCCGGCATCGACATCGAGTTCCGCGTCGGCGGCGGGCTGATCTTCGCGGTCTACGAGCCGCGCGAACAGGAGTACGTCGACCGCGTCACCCAGGCCCTGCCGGCGAGCTGCCGCCTGGAGCAGCTCACGCCCGAGGAGGCCTGGAAGATCGAGCCGCTGCTGACGCGCGAGATCCAGGGCGCGGCGCTGCTCTCCGGCGAGCACCAGGTGAACCCGATGCTGCTGGCCGAGGGCTTCAAGCGCGCCGCCCTGCGCCAGGGGGCCGAGTTCCACCACGACACGCGCGTGACCGCGCTGCGGCGCGTGGGTGAGCGCATCGTCGGCGTCGAGGCCGAGGGCGAGTTCTTCCCGGCCGGGACGGTGGTCAACGCCGCCGGGGCCTGGTCGGGCGAGCTGGCGCGCACCGCCGGCCTGCACTGTCCGGTGTTCCCCGTGCGCGGGCAGATCGTTCTCACACAGGCCCTGCCGCGCGCGATGAACGCGTGCCTGTCGACCTCGGGCTGCTACATCGCCCAGAAGCTGCACGGCGAGGTCCTGATCGGCAGCACGACCGAGCGCGTCGGCTTCGACGTCGACGTGACCCCGGAGGGCATCGCCGGCCTGTGCAAGGGGGCCGTGCGCGCGCTGCCGCTCGTGCGCTACGTGCACATCAAGCGCGTCTGGGCCGGCCTGCGTCCGGGGACCTCCGACGAGCTCCCGATCCTCGGCCCCGCGCCCGGCATCCAGGGCTACGTCAACGCGACCGGCGCCTTCCGCACCGGCATCGTGGCCGCGCCGCTGACCGCGCGCCTGGTCGCCCAGAGCCTGCTGGGCGAGCCGACCGACCAGCCGATCGAGCCCTTCCTGGCGGCGCGCTTCGGGGCCCCCGAGCCCGCGCCGGCGGCCTGAGCGCAGCGCGCACGCCGCTCGGCGTCAGGGAAGCGCGGTGGAGCTCAGGCGCGAGGGCCGCTCCCCGCCGCCGTCCTCGATCGTGTGCAGGAGCCCCGCGGCCAGCTCGGCGAAGCGCTCGACGCGCCCGTCGGCCCAGGTGACGACGAGCTCGTCGGCCTGGGTCGCCGCGCCGAGCCCGAAGTGCTCGCGCGGGTCGTTGCTCGACAGGAACCCGCTGTTCGTCCCGATCAGGCGCAGGTGCTGGCGCTCGCCGACGCGCAGGACCAGGCGCGCGCCGATCGCGTCGCGTCCGCCGTTCCCCTTCGTCGGCGCGCCGATCAGGTGCACGAGCAGCCAGCGGCCGGCGGGCGAGTCGTTGCGCAGCAGCGTCGGAGGCTCGTCGAGGTTGCCGACCAGGAGGTCGGGATCGCCGTCGCCGTCGACGTCGCCGAGCGCGCTCGTGCGCCCCGCGCGCGGCACGACGAAGTCCGGGCCGCCGCCGCCCGCGGGCACGACGAAGCGCCCGTCGCGCAGCTCCCAGAGCTGGTTCGCCTGCCGGTAGCTCGTGCCCAGCTCGACCTGGTCGACCTGCGGGTAGGTGTGGCCGTTGATCTCGAACAGCTCGAGGTCGCCGTCGGAGTCGAAGTCGACGAAACCGCAGCCCCAGCCGACCATGAGCCAGGTGTCCTTGCGCAGGCCCATCTTGCTGGTCACGTCGCGGAAGAAGCCGCCCTCGAGACCGCGGAAGAGCGTCGAGTAGTCCTCGACGAAGTTCGTGACGAAGAGATCCACCTTCAGGTCGCCGTCGTAGTCGCCCAGCGCCCCGCCCATGCCGCCTTGCGGCCGGCCGTCCTCGCGCACCGCCACGCCGCTCTGCAGCGAGATCTCGGCGAAGCGCCGGCCGCCGTCGTTGCGCCACAGCAGGTCCTCGAGCACGTCGTTGACCACGAACACGTCGAGCCAGCCGTCCTGGTCGGCGTCGAAGGTCAGCACCTGGAAGCTGAAGCGTCGCACGCCGTCGATGCCGACCTCCTGCGAGGCGTCCACGAAGCGTCCCGCGCCCTCGTTGCGGAAGAAGCGGTCCGGCGAGGGCTCCAGCCCCATCGGGCCCTTCATGACCGGGATGTCCTCCAGGCGCTTGCCGCCCGCCACCTCCTGGCTGTGCCCGTGCATGGTCGCGCGCGGGCGCTCGCGCAGCATGCTCTCCTCGTCGAACTCCAGGTACTCGCCCACGTAGAGGTCGAGGTCGCCGTCCTTGTCGAAGTCGAGGAAGGCCGCGCCGGAGCTCCACTCGCGGTCGTCCAGGCCCGAGCGCGCGCTCACGTCGACGAACTTGCCCCCGCCGACGTTGTCGTAGAGCACGTTCGGGCCGTAGTTCGAGAGGTACATCTCGACGTCGCCGTCGGAGTCGAGATCCACCGTGCGCACGCCGTTGGTCCAGTGTGGGTCGCCCAGGCCCGCGGCCGACGTCCCGTCGGTGAAGCGCGCCCGGCCGTCGTTCCAGAAGAGCGCGTCGCGCGGCTCCTCGCCCTCGGCCAGGCCCTCGAGGCGCCCACCGTTCGAGAGGTAGACGTCGAGGTCCCCGTCGCCGTCGGGGTCGAAGAGCGCCGTGCCGGCCCCGAAGGACTCGACCACGAACTCCTTGTCCGGCGTGCCGTTGACCTGCGTGAAGGCCGCCAGGCCCGATTCGGCGGTGATGTCGGTGAAGAGGTAGGGCAACGCCTCTCCGCCGACGCTCGTGGCCGGTGCGGCCGCGCCGGGCGCGTCCTCCGCGCAGGAGCAGGCCGCGAGCACGCCCGCCAGCGCGAGGACCGGCACGGCGGTGCAGTTCACGGCCGCTCCTCGCCCGGACGCAGGCGGCGCAGCAGCTCGAGCGCCGGCGCGTGCTGCGCGTCGAGCAGGAGCGCGCGCTCGGCCCAGCGCACGGCCTGCGCCTCGGCCGCGAGCTCGAGGTAGAGCTCCGCCAGGGCCATGCAGGCCGCCGGATCGCGGCTGTGCTCCTGCTGGTGCGCCAGCGCGGCCGTCAGGCGCTTGCCGAAGGCGCGCAGGCGCTCGAACTCCGCGCGCATGCGCTCGGCCGCCGCCGGATCGCCGAGCCGTCCGTACAGGACCGCCAGGGCCGAGGGCGGCCCCGGGTGCGCCGGGTTGGCCGCGCGCGCCGCGAGGTAGGCGTCGCGGGCCTCCTCGAGCCGCTCCTCGCCCTCCAGCGCGAGCCCGAGGCGCAGCAAGAGCTCGTCGTCCCCCGGCAACAGCGCGCGCGCGCGCGTCAGCTCCTCCACCGCACGCCGTGTGTCGCCCTCGGCGGCGAGCAGGAGGCCGAGCTCCTTGCGCGCGAGACCGTGCTCCGGATCGAGCTCGAGCGCGCGCGTGAGTCGCGCCGACGCCTCGGCCCCGCGGTCGGCCTTGGCCAGGCCCCGTCCGGACCAGTAGGCGGCCTCGGGGTCCTGCGGTGCGAGGAAGCAGGCCTCCTCCAGGTGCTCGATCGCGCGCTCGAGCCGCGCGCGGTCGACCGTCGCCGTCGCGAAGCGCACGTCCGAGTGGCTGAGGAGGAGCTTGCCGAGGGCCAGATGCGCCTCGGCCCAGTCCGGCGCCAGCTCGGCGGCCCGCTCGAGCTCCGCCGCCGCCTCGAAGGGCTTCTCCTCCGCGAAGAGGGCGCGCGCGCGGGCCATGGCCTGGACGGCCTCGGCGGAGGGTCTGGCCGGCGCCGGAGCCCCGTCGCCGCAGGCGGGGCCGAGCGCGATCAGGAGCCCGAGGAGCATCGAGTGGGGGAGCGAGATCAATTCGGGGGGCCCAGGAAGGAACGGAATCTATCGTCCCCGCTGGGCGGGAAGTCGCGTGATCTCTGGCCCGCGGCGGGCTCGGGAGCTTTCCCGCCGCGCGAACGCCCGGGTCCTGGACGGAGAGCTATCCTCGTCCGCTGGAGGTCTCGTTGCACATGAAACTTGCGCTGGCGTCGGCCGTGCTCTTCCCGTCCCTCCTCGCGGCCCAGGCGACGATCCGCGTGCCCGCGGACGTGCCCACGATCCAGGGCGCGATCGAGCTCGCCCAGGACGGCGACACGGTGCTCGTCGCGGCCGGGACCTACGGCGAGCTCGTCGACTTCCTCGGCAAGGCGATCACCGTCACGAGCGAGAACGGCGCGGCCGTGACCACGATCGACGCGACGGGTCTGTTCGACAGCGTCGTGCGCTTCGGGAGCGGCGAGGGGCCGGACTCCGTCCTGCGCGGATTCACGGTCACGGGCGGCAACGGCGGCTCGCAGGTCGGTGGGATCCACGCCCTGGGAGCCTCGCCGCGCATCGAGGCCTGCATCGTGCGCGGCAACACCACGGCCGCGTCGGTCGCCGCGGGCGTCGGCGGGAACGTGCGCATGGTGGACTGCCTGGTCGAGGGCAACATCGGCTTCGCCATCGCCGGCGGGGTGTGGGGCGAGGCCGTGCTGCGCCGCTGCACCGTGCGCGGCAACCAGGGCTACGACGCGGGCGGGATCGCGCTGCTGGGCAGCGGTCGCGCCACCGACTGCGTCATCACCGGGAACACCTCCGAGGAGGGGACCTATGGCGGCGGCGTCAACCTCGCTGGCGCAGCCACCTCGCTCGTGCGCTGCGTGATCGCCGAGAACACGGCCGTCTCCCGCGGCATGTACCCCGTCTCCAGCGCGGGGGTCTTCACCTTCAGCGCCAGCGGCGCGCCGCTGATCCTGAACTGCACGGTCGTGCGCAACGCCGTGGTCTCCCCGCACGTGCCGCCGGGCGAGGACTGCGGCGGGATCCAGGGCCCGGCGCAGGTCGTCAACACGATCGTGCGCGACAACGACGGGCTCCAGATCGGCCTGCGGGCGACGCCCCAGGTCGCCTTCTCGAACGTCGCGGGCGGCCACCCGGGCCCCGGCAACTTCGACCTCGACCCGCTCTTCGTCGATCCGGCGAGCGGTGACTACCACCTGCAGCCGGGCTCGCCCTGCGTGGACGCCGGCGCGCCCCAGTCGCCCCCCGATCCCGACGGCACGCGCGCCGACGTGGGCGCGTTCCACCTCCCGCAGGCGTTCGTGGTCGTGCGCAACGGCACCGGCCTCAACCCGATCCTCCTGACGAGCGTGACGGCACCCCGAATCGGCGCCGACTGGCACGCGCGCGTCGACTCGAGCTTCCTGGCCGGCGCCGGGCTGAGCGTGATCACGGTCCGCACCCTCGGGCTCGACCCGGGCCTCGTCCTGCCGCAGGGTGAGCTCCTGGTGGACGGGAGCGAGCTCCACCGCGCGGTCGCGGCGAGCTCGGGCGGGACCGACGACCTGCTGGTTCCGATCCCGAACGTCGCGGCCCTGGTCGGACGTGTCGCCCACGCGCAGGGGATCCTGTTGGCGGGCCGGCGCTTCCGCCTGGGGAACGCGCTCGAGCTGCACCTCGGACACTGATCCGTCAGAGGAGCGCGAAGGCCCGCACGGGGAACGAGCCCACCCCGCGCACCTTCGGCGGCACCGCGAAGAAGCGGAAGCCGCGCTCCGGCAGCGCCGCCAGGTTCGTCAGGTGCTCGACGATGCGCACGCCGCGCGCGAGCAGCAGGCTGTGCACCGGCCGCTCGCCCGTCGCCGTGTCGTCGATGTTGAGCGAGTCGATCCCGACCAGGGCCACGCCGCACGCGACGAGCCGTTCCGCCGCCCCCTTCGTGAGGAACGGGTGCCCGACCCCGTACTCCGGCCGCCCGAAGTGCTGCGACCAGCCCGTCGCGACCAGCACCGCGTGGCCGTGCAGCTCGCCGAGCCCCGCGAAGCGCTCCGCCTCGATCGCGCGCACCTCCGGCGGCACGCGCACGACCACGCCCGGCAGGTCGGCCAGCGACTCCAGCGCGAGCGCGGCGATGTCCTGCCCGCCCTCGAAGCGGTGGAAGGGCGCGTCGAGGTACGTCCCCGTGTTCGCCACCATCTCGATCCGCCCGATCGAGAACTCCGTGCCCTCCGCGTAGTGCGCGCGCGAGCTCTTCCGGTCGAGGTGCTCGCCGACCCGCGCCGCCGGCAGGCCCGGATAGGTCACGAGCCCGTCGTGGATCGTGTGGGAGAGGTCGACGAGGCGGGGCACGCTACGGCCCCCTACACCACCCGCAGCTCCGCCAGGCGCTGCTCGCGCTCCTGCGCGAAGCGGGCGATGCCCTGCCACAGCGACTCGGGGTCGATGTGGGCCTCCTTCTTCAGCTCCTCGACGCTGCCGCCGGTGCGCCAGCGGTCGTCCCAGTCGGAGGACATGGCGTAGCGCTCGGCGGTCCGGTGGGGGAGCCAGTCGTGCATCAGGCGGCGCGCGCCGTTCGTGATCACGGTCGAGTCGAGCCAGTCGGCGCGCGGGAGGACCGAGTCGCGGTAGGCCTGCGGTTGCATCTGGAAGAGCTCCCAGGAGACGGCCTGGACCAGCTTCACGTTGGGGCCCTGGCCGGCGTGGAAGCGGGAGAGGAGCGCGTAGACCGACTCGGTCGTGCTCGTGCCCTGGACGATCAGCGTGCCCTCCTTGGCGCGGTGCGGATCGTGGGGCTTGAGCACGTAGGCGCCGCGCGCCGCCTCGAGGTGCGAGGGGATGCCGAGCTTGGCGCGGTCGGGCACGGTCACGGGCGGGCGCGTCAGGTGCAGCGCGACGATCGGCCGGCCGCTGCGCAGCGCGGCGGCCAGCGCGGGCGCGACCTCGTTCGTCTCCCAGGGGTGCAGGTTGACGACGTGGCCGTCGGGGAAGAGCTGCGTCACGCCCGGGGCGAAGATGCCGAAGTGCGTGCGGCTGTCCTCGGCCGTCTCGGGGCCGGAGTGGCCGACGACCCAGATCAGCTTGCCGAGCTTCAGCGGGCAGTCCTGCGCCAGCTGGCTGAAGAGGCGCATCAGGCCGTACTTCAGGTACGAGAAGCTGCCGTAGGTCGAGCAGGCGCCCCAGTAGCCGAGGAACTCACGCTCCGGCTCGGCGGCCATGTTCGTGACGGCCAGGCCCGCGACGAGGCCGGCGTTCGTGAACTCGGTGATCTGCTGCGGGAGCAGCGCGCCCTCGGGGCGCTTCGCGCGGTCGTACCAGTCGAAGCCCTTGAAGTCGCCGAAGCTCTTCGCGAAGCCCGAGATGTTGGTCGAGTCGGCCAGATCCGCCGAGCAGGCCAGCACCAGCGGGCGGCCCATGTGCTTCGCGGCCTCGGCGTTCAGCCAGGCGCCGAAGCTCGCGAAGCCCTGGCGGTTCGGGGCCTTGGTGCCGGGGGCGACGAAGAGCGCGGCGGGGAGCTTCTCCGGCGCGAGCCAGCCCGTGTCCTGCGCCAGGTTGACCGGAGAGGCCAGGCGGAAGGCCTTCGGCTTCGTCGGCACGGACTCGCCCAGCTCGACCAGCGTGTCGGAGAGGTACTCGACCAGCTCGCGATCCTCGCGCAGCACCTCGAAGACGGTCTCGAACCAGCCCTTCGTCTGCGCGCGGCACTGCTCCTCGCCCGGATCCTCCACGTCGCCGAAGCCGGCGAACTTCACGCCGTGGCGCTCCTGGAAGTCGGCGCGGCACTTCCAGAACAGCTCCGAGTTGCGCTTGTGGGGCGAGCCGTGCGAGTGGTAGTCGAACTTGTGGTAGCCGCGCCCCTTGCGGGTCTCGAACCACACCATGCCGGGCCGGCCGGCCGGCGTGCGGTCGCGCACGATCGCCGCGAGGGCCTGCTCGATCTCGACGTAGTCCTCGCCCTTCTTCGTGCCGGCCACGCGCCAGCCGTAGGGCTCGTACCACGAGGTCGGGTTGCCGTGCACGACGCTCGAGTTCGGGTTCGGGTCGATGCCGTGGTCGTTCCAGTCGAAGAGCACGATCAAGTTGTCGAGCCCGAGGCCATGGGCCGAGTTCTTCGACTCGTGGTGCGCGCCGGCGGTGTGCCCGCCCTCGCCCTCGACCGCGAAGACGCGCACCTCGCCCGCGCCGGCGTGCTTCAGCGCCAGGGCCTCGCCGACGGCGGCCGGCATGCCGTGGCCCGACGGACCGGTGTTGAACTTGAAGAAGAGCGTCTTGCCCTCCATCTCCGCGTGCCCCGGCAGGTGCCCGTTGTGGCGCAGCCACAGCAGGTCCTCCCACACGAGCTGGCGCTCGGCCGCCTTCGGCACGAGGAAGCGCGCGTCGCGCGTGCGCTCGTGGCGGATGCGCAGGGCCTCGTTGTAGACCGCGAGCAGGGCGTAGACCGCCGGGCAGCAGTGCCCCGCCACGAGCACGAAGCGGTCGCCGAAGGCCTTCTCGGGGTGGCGGATGTCCCAGCGCAGCGCGGCGCCGAGCGTGCTCGCCACCAGCATCGGCACCTTCGAGCGCGAGCCGCCGGGATGGCCGCTCTGGCGCAGGTTCAGCATCAGGTCGATGCACTGGTCGACCAGGTCGCCGGTCTTCTGCCAGCGCAGGTGATGGGCCGAGGACGCTTCGACGTGCGGCGACGGGGCGGTTTTCATGAGTCAGGGGAGGGCGGAGCTCCCTACGGTAGCGCAGGAAGGGACGCGCCGGTTGTGGGCTCCGCGCGGGGGGGCTCTAATCCGGGGCGACGCGTGCCGGTCCTGCGCTCCAGACGACCCCTGCCGATCCTGCTGGCGCTCGTCGCCGCCTGCGGTGAGCGCGGTCCGCGCGAGGAGATGCCGGTGGTCGTCGTCGAGCGCGACTTCCTGGAGCCGGGGACCTGGGAGGTCGTGCGCGCGCGCGCGGACGCCCCGCCCTCGGTCCAGGCCCTGACCCCGTCGCTGGCGCCGGGTCAGGGGGACATGCCGGCCCTGGTCGTGCCGCCGCCGGGCGTGGTGAAGATCGAGGTCCCGGCCGGGGCCGTGCCCGCGCGCCTGATGACGCGCGTCGGCGTGGACGCCCTGATGTATCGCGGGCTGACCGAGGCCGAGCCGAGCCTGCGCATCGTGTTCGAGGCGCGCGCGGGCGAGCGCCTCCTGGCCCGCGAGGAGCTGGAGCTGGTGCGCGAGCGCCACGCCGAGAACGCCTGGCGCGACCTGGGCGGACCGGAGGGGCTCGCGCTCGACGTGCCCCAGACGATCACGCTGCACACCTCCGCCGTGTGGCCCGACGGGCGCGAGCGTGCGCTGCCCCACCCCGTGCAGGCGGGCTTCGGGGGCCTGCGCCTCGAGCGGCGTCTCGCGCGCACCCGCACGCGCTCATCGCCGCGCGCGCCGAACGTCGTCCTGGTGGTGATGGACACGCTGCGCGCCGACCGGCTCTCGACCTACGGCTACGCGAAGCCGACCGCGCCGCACCTCGACGCCCTGGCGGCGCGCGGCACGCGCTTCGAGGCCTGCTACTCGACCGCGAGCTGGACCTGGCCCGCCACGGCCTCGCTCCTGACCGGGCTCACCCCGGCCGAGCACCGCGTGATCAACGAGGGCGCGAGCTACCTGGTCGAGGCCGCGCCGACCCTGGCCGAGGCCCTGCAGCGTGCCGGCCTCACGACGGCGGCCTGGAGCGCCAACCCGATCGTCTCGCCGGCGCGCAACTTCGACCAGGGCTTCGAGCGCTTCGAGCCGGCCGGGACGGCCTTCCGCAAGACCCAGGAGTTCTTCGAGGAGGTGCGCGCCTTCCTGCGCGAGCGCCGCGACACGCGCTTCTTCCTCTACCTGCACCTGGCCGACCCGCACACGCCGCTGCGCCCGCTGCCGGAGGGCCTGCGCGCGGTCGCGCCGGAGGTGCCGCCCGGCTTCGCGGAGCGGAGCGACCGCCTGTACCGCGCCACGAGCAAGGGCCAGGCGGTCAAGGGTGAGGGCGAGCTCGACTTCGCGGGCATCGCCACGCCCGAGGAACGCGCCTGGACCAGCCAGCTCTACGACGCGAGCGTGTGGAGCGGGGACCACTGGCTCGGCGCGCTCGTGGCGGAGCTCGCGGCGCTCGAGCTCACCGACCGGACCGTCGTGGCCTTCACCAGCGACCACGGCGAGGAGCTCTTCGAGCGCGGCTTCCTCGGCCATGGCCAGAGCGTGCGCAGCGAGCTCGTGCGCGTGCCGCTGGTCGTGGCGGGGCCCGGGGTCCCGGCGGGCCGGGTGGAGCCGGGCGCGGTCTCGGCGCGCGTCGTCGCCCCGCTGCTCGCGGGTCTGGCGGGTGTCGCCTTCGACTCCGACGCGCGCGCCCTGGGCGTGCTGCGCGAGGGGCGCCGCTTCGAGGAGCTCGTCACCTTCACGACCCGCAAGGGCTCCTGGAAGGGCCGCAACCTCGTGCACGTCGACGGCGCGCTCGAGGGCGCGCTCAAGCTCGAGCTCGCGCGCAACGGGGCGCCGTGGGGCGCCGCGGCGCCCTCCGAGGAAGGCGACTGCGCGCTGTTCGACCTGCGCGCGGATCCGGGCGAGACCCGGGACCTCTCCGCGGCGCGCAAGGCCGAAGCCGCGCGGCTGAGGGCGGCCCTGGACGAGCTGCTCGCGAGCCAGCACCGCATCGGCTACGACGTGCCCGCCGGTGGCCTGACGCAGAAGATGCTCGAGGACCTCGGCTACTCGGGCGACGGGCACTGAAGCGCGGCGCGCGGCACGTCACGCCAGGCGCGGCGCGGCGCGCGAGACCAGGCACGCGCTCCCGCAGGCCAGCAGGCGCACCCAGCCCGCCTCCGCCGGCCCGCGCAGGAGCCGCGACCCCGCGGACTCGAGCGCGGCCAGCTCGGCCGCGTGCCAGCGCAGCACGAAGGCGAGCTGGCGCCCGCGCAGGGGTCCGAGCGCCGCGCACAGCTCCCAGCCCTTGGCATAGAAGCCGCGCGTCCAGTCGATCTGGCGCTGGACGACGCGCACGAGCTCCGGGCCGGCGCGCTCGCCGGTCAGCTCGGCGAGCATCACGCCGCCGCGCGCCAGCTCCTCGGCCGGGAGGCGCAGGCGCCCGTGCGCGAAGGCCGGACCGAGCTCCGCCAGCCAGGCGGTGAGCTGCAGCGCCAGCGCCAGCGCGTCGGCCAGGGCCTCGTTGCGCGGGCTCTCGGCGCCGGCCAGGCGCAGGTAGAGCCGCCCCTCCGGCACCGCCAGCGCGCGCGTGGCCCAGCAGCGCCTCGCGCGTCTCGAAGGCGCCCAGGTCGTCGCGCCGGCGCTCGTGCAGCGGGCGGCGCAGGAGCTCCTCCGGCAGCGCATGGCGGCGCAGTGCGAAGGACAGCGCCGTGCCGAGGGGCGACGTGGGGCGCTCCTCGAGGGCCGCGTCGAGCTCGCGGATCAGGGCCTCGAGCCCGCGGCGGCGCTCGAAGCCGTCCGGCAGGGCCGCGAGCTCGCGTCCGAGCGCGTGCCAGGCGAGCAGCGCGAGCCAGCTCTCGCGGCCCTCGCGCGGCAGCGCGGCCAGCGCCAGGCGTCTTCGCCCGCGGCGCGGCGCGAGGTAGCTCCGGCAGCGCTCGCTCGCTTCCGCGCGCGAGAGGCTCTGGGGCAGGAGCAGCGCGTGCACGCGCGCATTCTAGGGAGGCGCGGCGCTTGCCCCCGCCGGTGGGCGCGGGTCTCATCCGTGACATGGTGCCGGTCTCGTCGCGCTCCTCCCGCGCCGGCTGCGAGGTTCGCGAGCGTCAGGCGGTCGAGGCCCTGGCGCGGGAGCTGGGCGCGCAGGGCGCGGGCGGCCGGCCCCTGGCGATCGTGCTCGGCTCGGGGCTCGGCGAGCTGGTCGAGGCGCTGGCGGAGCGCCGCACGATCCCGGGGGGGGCGCTGGCGAGCCTCCCGGCCGCGCGCGTCGCGGGCCACGCGGGCGCGATCGAGCTCGGCACGCTCGGCGGTCTGCCGGTGCTCGTGCAGAGCGGCCGCGTGCACCTCTACGAGGGCCGCAGCCCGCACGAGACGACGCGCATGGTGCGGGCCCTCGCGCAGCTCGGCGTGCGCGCCGTCCTGCTGACCAACGCGTCCGGCGGGCTCGTGCCGGAGTGGCCGCCGGGCACCCTCGTGCGCCTCGACGACCACCTGAACCTGCAGGGCCGCTCGGCCCTGCTGCGCGGCGAGGGCGGGCGCGCCAGCCCCTACGACGCCGAGCTCGGCGCACACCTCGACGCGGCCGCGCGCACGGCCCGCGTGCGCCTCGAGCACGGCGTCTACGCGGGCATGCTCGGGCCCTCCTACGAGACGCCGGCCGAGATCCGCGCGCTGCGCCGGCTGGGGGCGCACGTGGTCGGGATGAGCACGGTGGCCGAGGCGAGCGCAGCGCACGCCGCCGGGCTGCGCGTGGTCGCGCTCTCCTGCGTGGCGAACCCCGCCGCGGGCCTCGGGCCCGAGGCCCTGCGGCACGAGGACGTGCTCGGGGTCATGCGCCGCTCGGCCGGCGCGCTCGCGCGTCTCCTGGCGGCGGCCGCGCCGGCCTGGGAGCACGCCCTCGCCCGCTGAACTCCGGCCAGGCAGCGGCTCGTGACCGACAGGACTCGCGCGTGGTCGGGCTGGCCCGCCGCGGTCGAGCTCGCTCGAGGCTGGACGGCATCATCGCGGGGCCGTCCGTGGCTGGAGGTCAGCCGGGCTCGTCCTGGAGGGCCTCGCGCAGGATCGCGAGCGAGGCGGAGGTGCCGAGGCGCGTCGCGCCGGCCGCCAGGAGCTCGCGTGCAAGGGCGGCGCTCTTGATGCCGCCCGAGGCCTTGACGCCCAGGCGCAGGCCGACGCACTGGCGCAGCAGCAGGACGTCCGCGCGCGTCGCGCCGCGCGGGCCGAAGCCGGTGCTGGTCTTCACGAAGCTCGCCCCGCTGGCCTCGGCGATCCGGCAGGCGCGGCGGGTCTCCTCCGCGTCGAGCAGGCCCGTCTCCAGGATCGCCTTGACCAGGCCGCCCGCGGCGCGCGCCGCCGCCACGACGCCTGCCAGGTCGTGCTCCACGAGCGCGTGATCGCCCGCCCGCAGGGCCCCGAGCTGCAGCACGACGTCGAGCTCCTCGGCCCCGTCCGCCAGCGCGATCTCGGCCGCGCGGCGCTTGGCCCCGGGCGCGTCGGCGCCCAGCGGGAAGCCCACCACGCAGGCGACGCGCACGGCGCTGCCGGCGAGCCGCGCGCGGCAGCGCGCGACGTGCACGCCGTTCACGCACACGCTGGCGAAGCCGTGCGCGCGCGCCTCGTCGCACAGGCGCTCGACGTCCGCGGCCGTCGCCGTGGGGGCCAGCAGGGTGTGGTCGATCGCGGCGGCCAGCTCGGCGGCGCCGCCGCGCTCCGCGGTGGATCCCATCCGGCGCGCAGGATAGTCGCGCGGGGGATCGCCCGGCGACGGCTGGCTCAGGGGCTGCCGGAGGGCCGGGACATCCAGCCCTCCCGGCGCAGGAACTCGACGATCGCGAACTCGTCCTGAACGCAGGAGTCGCTGGCGACGAGCTTCACGCGCGTGCAGTCGAGCCGCTCCAGCGAGCAGGCCGCCTCGGCCACGCGCACCAGGTCCAGCACGCGGTCCTCCAGGCGCCGTCCGGAGGGGTACTGGACGACGAGGTCGGTCCCGCCGCCCTCCACGGTCGTGAAGTCCAGCTCCTCGCCCGAGGCCTCGGGACAGGCCCGCAGGCGGATCTCGAGCCCCTCGTCGGCGAAGGCCGAGCGCGCCAGGAGCGCGGTCAGGCGCGCCCCGTCATGGGCGCGCAGGCGTAGCTCGAGGACCTCGACCCCGGGTCGCGACAGCTCGGGTCGCGGGAAGATCGCGAGCTGGCGGGGTTCCTTGGAGAGTCGCTGGAGCCGCGCGCGCCAGAACTCCGGGTCCATGAGAAGATGCCTCGAGGCGTCTCCGGTCAGACCCATAGCGGCGCCCTAGCCGACGTGCCCCCGCTGCGCGAACGGCCTTTGTCAGAAAAGATCCGTCGCTCACCACCCTCGGTGGCGGCCCTGGGGGGGCGTCTCTATCATTCCTGCGCCCCGCCGCTGGCGCTCCGACCACACCGGAGCGCCCGGCAAACCCTTCCGCCCCTCGGAGAGTGATGCTGGCCGGTCTTCTCCTCTCTCTCCCCACGCCGACCCTCCCCTCTCCGCAGGCGCAGAGCTCCGGACCCACGGAAGGCGAGCGCATCGCGATCCGCGCCGAGCGCATCATCCTGCGCCCGGGCGTGGAGCTCACGAAGGGCACGCTGCTGCTCGAGCGCGGCGTCGTCGTGCGCGTCGGCCAGGACCTCTCGATCCCCGAGGGCGTGCGCGTGGTCGAGGGCGCCGTCGCCTGCGCCGGCTTCGTCGATCCCTGGTCGAGCCTGGGACTCGATCCCGACAGCGTGGGCGACCTCGGGGCCAGCGCGGCGACGCGCTCGATCGACGCGCTCGACCCCTGGCTGGTGCCGGCCGAGCGGCGCGAGGCCCTGCTGGCGGGTGTCACCTCCGCGCGCGTGCAGATCGCGCGTGGCGCCCTGATCGCCGGCATCGGCGCCCTGGTGCAGACCACCGAGCGCAGCGAGCCGAGCGTCGTGCGCGAGGACGCCTGCCTGGCCGGGAGCGTCGGCGTCAGCCGCGGCGGGCGCACCGGCGACATCTTCGACCGCGCGGGCGAGGTGGACCGCCTGGTCGGCGCGCTGGAGAAGGGCAAGCGCTATCGCGAGTCCCAGGTCGACTTCAAGAAGGAGCTCGAGACCTGGACCAAGGCCATCGCCGAGAAGCTCGCCGAGCTCGAGAAGGACTTCAAGAAGGCCAAGAAGGACCGCGAGAAGGACGAGAAGGACGCCAAGGAGAAGGGCAAGGAGTTCAAGGACAAGAAGTACAAGGAGGACAAGAAGCCCCGGCGCCCGCGCTTCGATCCGGACGACGAGGCCCTGGCGCGCGCGGTCGACGGCGAGCTGCCCCTGGTGGTCGAGGTCCACCGCGCCAGCGAGATCCGCCGCCTCCTGGACCGCACGGCCGGCTTCGATCGCCTGCGCCTGGTCCTGGCGGGCGCGACCGAGGCCCTGGCCTTCGCCGACGAGCTGGTCGAGCGCCGGATCCCGGTGATCCTGTGGCCCGCGCCGATGGGCACCTCGCGCCCGGACGAGTACGAGGGCCACGACCTGGCCCTGGCCGGCGCGCTGGCGCGCGAGGGCGTGCGGGTCCTGATCGGGAGCGGCGGCGGCGGCGACGCCCAGGAGCTGCGCTTCCTGGCGGCGCTGGCGGTCGGGCACGGGATGGAGCCGGCGGCGGCACTGGCGGCGATCACCAGCGCACCGGCGGCGGTCTTCGACGCCGGCGATCGGCTGGGAACGCTCGAGCCAGGCCGCTCGGGCGACGTGCTGGTCTTCGACGGCGATCCGCTGGACACGCGCGCGACCCTGCGCGCCGTCGTCTCGCGTGGAGAGGTGGTGTTCCCGTGAGCCTGGCCCTGTTCGTGCTCGCTTTCGCTCCCGGCGAGCCGGTCGCACCGCGCGAGGGCGTGCTGCAGATCCAGGCGGCCGAGATCTGGACCGCCGGCGGCGAGCGCATCCAGGACGGCCTGCTGCGGATCGAGGACGGTCGCGTGCGCTCGGTCTCGACCGGGAAGCAATCCGACCCCGCGCTGCCGCTCGTGCGTCATCCGGGCGTCGTCACGGCCGGGCTGATCGGGCTGCGCTCGCAGGCGGGCGTGGGCGGCGAGCTGCAGGAGGACACGCGCTCGGTCCTGGCGGAGGCGCGCGCAGTGCACGCCTTCGATCCGGCGCATCCGGACGTGGCGCGCGCGCTGGCGGCGGGGATCACCGCGCTCGAGCTGGCCCCTGCGCCCGGCAACGTGGTCGGCGGGCTGGCCTGCGTGGTCAAGACGTCCGGCGGGCGCGTGCTCACCAGCGAGGCCTCGCTCGCGCTCTCGCTGACCAGCGCGGCCCTGGGGCGCTCGACCGGGCCGTCCTTCTTCGTGTTCGGCGCGGCCGAGGTGCCGGGCGAGGCCCAGGCGCAGCCGGACGGCGGGCCCGAGTGGAGCGAGCGCACGCCGCGCGGCAACCGCGAGCCCACCAGCTACGCCGGGGCCCTCGCGCTCCTGCGCCGGAGCTTCGCCGAGGGCCAGGGGCCGTTCGCGCGCGCGAAGCGCGGCGACCTCGCGGTCACGATCGAGGCCTGGGACCGTCACGAGGTCCTGCGGGCCGTCGAGCTGGCGCGCGAGCTGGGTCTCGCGGGCGCGGTGCGCGGTGCGCCGCTGGCCGGCGATCCGGCCGTGGTGCAGGCCCTGAAGGAGAGCAAGCTGGGCGTGATCGTCGGCCCGTACTCCGCGGGCCAGACGCGGGCCTCGCTGGAGAGCGTGAAGACCCTCGCCGCGGCCGGCGTCCCGGTGGCCTTCGCGCTCGGCGATCCCGCGCGCTCGCCCGAGGCGCTGCGCCTGTCCGCCGCGCGCGCGCTGCGCGCCGGCGCGCCGCCGGCGGCGGTCTGGAAGGCGCTCACCGAGGACGCCGCGAAGCTGGCCGGCGTGGGCGCCTCGCTCGGGACCCTCGCGGCCGGACGCGAGGCCGATTTCGTCCTGTGGAGCGGCGATCCGCTCGATCTCCAGAGCCGCGTGGTCGCCGTCTACGTCGACGGCCAGCGCGCCTGGCCGGCCCCGGGTCACTAGCTGCCATGCTGCTCCTCATCGCTCCGCTCCTCGCCGCGCTCCCGCCGGGCGACGACGACTGGACCATCCAGGCCGCCACGGTCCACACCGTCTCCGGCGCGCCGATCGAGAACGGCTTCGTGCGCGTGCAGGGCGGCAAGATCGCCGCCGTCGGCAAGGGCGGCGGAGGCGCCACGCTCGAGTGCGCGGCGGTGACGCCCGGCCTGATCGACCTCGCGCTCGGGATCGACACGGGGCCGCTCTCGGTCGAGCAGTCGAGCGAGACCGCCGCGCGCCTGAGCGCGAGCGACGGCCTCGACCTCTTCTCCTACCGCTGGGAGCGCGCGCTGCGCAGCGGCATCACGACCGCGCTGGCCCAGCCGGCCGACTACGACGTGATCGGGGGTCTCGGGCTCGTGCTCAAGACCGGCGGAGCCCCGACGCTCGCCGCGCGCCTGGTGAAGCCCGAGGCCTGCCTGCGCGGCGCGATCGGGGCCCAGCCGAGCAACGGCAACGCGATCCCGCGCTTCCAGGAGCCGCAGACCTTCTACTTCCGCCGCCCGACGACGCGCATGGGCGTCGAGTGGGTCTTCCGCAAGGCCTTCCACGACACGCTGCAGGGTCAGGGCGAGGACGATCCGGCCACGGCCGCCGACCACGCCGTGCTGCGCCGCGTCCTGGCGGGCGAGCTGCCGCTCGTCGTGCAGGCCAAGGCGACGCAGGACGTGCGCACGGCGATCTACCTCAAGGAGGAGTTCGGCATCCCGCGCCTGGTCCTCGACCACGCGATCGAGGCCTGGCGCGAGCCGGAGCTGCTGAAGCGCTCGGGCGTGGCCGTCATCCTGCCGCCCTTCACGGCCGACGGCCGGCACGCGGACGGGTTCGTGAACGACAGCTACTTCCTGCCGCTCGATGCGGCCCGGAAGCTGCACGAGTGGGGCGTGCCCTTCGCGCTCTCGGCCCACGAGGGCGCCGGCGCCGGCGCGCGCCTGGCGGACCAGGCGGCGGCCGCGCAGCGTGGCGGGCTCCCGCTCGCGGCCGCGCTCGAGGCCGTGACCCTGACCCCGGCGCGCCTGCTGGGCGTCGAGGCGCGCGTCGGCTCGCTGGAGGCCGGCAAGGACGCCGACCTCGTGCTGTGGAACGGTCCGCCGCTCCAGCCGACCTCGCGCATCATCGGCGTGCTGCTCCAGGGCCGCCTCGTGCTCGATCCCCGCTCGAAGTGAGGCCGCGCCTCTCCAACGGATGAACATGAAACGACTGCTCGCACCCGCGCTCCTCCTGGCCGCCCTCCTGGCCGCGCCGCTCCCGGCCCAGCAGGGCGGCAGGCTCGTGATCGAGGCCGGCCGCATCGTGACCCAGGCCGGGCCCGACATCGAGAACGGCCGCATCGTGATCGACGGTGGCCGCATCACGGCCGTGGGCAAGGCCGAGGAGGTCGAGAAGCCCTGGGACGCGACCGTGATCGGCGGCAAGGCCTTCGTCGCCTTCCCCGGCTTCGTCGAGGCGCACACCTCGCAGGGCATGGATCGCGCCAACGAGAACATCGACGTCGCGCCGTTCCTCGACATCCGCGACTCGATCGACCCGGTGGCCTACTTCTTCGAGGACTGCCTGCGCCAGGGGATCACCACGATCAACGTGCAGCAGGGCGCCAACTGCGTCGTGGGCGGACGCGGCATGGTCGTGCGGCCGATCGGGATGACGGTCGAGGAGATGGCGATGCGTCCGCTGTTCGGGCTGAAGCTCTCGACCCGTCCCAAGGGCGGCAAGTCGCGCGCGACGCAGATGCAGGCGCTGCGCTTCGCCTTCGAGGACCTGAGGCTGTACCTCGAGGGCCTGGTCGAGAAGGAGCGCGACGACGCCGGCTACGCCAAGCGCGAGGCGCTCTTCCAGGGCCGTGACCTGGAGGCCGAGGCCGCCCAGGGCCGGGCGATGGGCGGCACCGCCTGGAAGGTCGACGGACTCGAGCTGGTGCCGCGCGGGGCCCTGGACGAGCGCTACGCGCCGCTGCTCGAGCTGCTCGAGGGCCGCTACACCGCCTTCGTGCACTGCGGCGATCCGCTCGACGTCGTGCACGCGCTCGAGGTCGTGCGCGCCCAGGGGATCCTGGCCCGGACCGTGCTCGTGATCGAGCAGGACTGCTGGAAGGCCGCCGACCGCATCGCCGAGGCCGGCGTGCCGGTGATCCTCGAGGGCGCGCTGCTCGACGTGCAGCGCGACCCGATCACGGGCGAGGAGGTCGAGACCTTCGTGCCCAAGGTCCTGCAGGAGAAGGGCATCCGCTTCGCGCTCTCCTCCGAGGACCCCAACACGCGCGCGCCGGCCTACCAGGCGGCCCTGGCGATCGCGCACGGGATGGAGCGCACGGCCGCGCTCGACGCCGTGACCCGCGTGCCGGCCGAGATCCTGGGTCTGGGCGACGAGGTCGGCTCGCTCGAGCGCGGCAAGCTCGGCAACGTCCTGCTCTGCTCGGGCGACCCGCTCTCGGTCACCACCTGGGTCGAGCACGTCGTGATCGAGGGCCGGCTGGTCTACGAGCGCGCCAAGGACGTGCGCAACAAGCACCTGCTCGAGGGCGTGCAGCCGCTCGGCACGGCGCCGCCGACCTCGGCCGAGGCCGGCGAGGACCCCGAGCACGAGCACGAGAAGGCCGACGAGGACGCGGGCGCCGAGAAGGACGCCGGCGACGAGCAGAAGGGCAAGGACGAGGACAAGGAGAAGGAGGACGGCGGACGATGAGCGCTCGCCTGCTCGGCCTCGCGCTCGTCGCCGCGCCGCTCGGCCTCCTCGCGCCGCGCGCCGGGGACGGCCCGCCCGCGCCGGCCGGCCGCGGCTTCGTCGCCGTGCGCGCCGGCACGATCCACCTGGTCGAGGACGGGCGCGTGCTCTCCGGGGCGACGATCCTGGTGAAGGACGGCAAGATCCAGGCGGTCGGCGCCGACGTGGCGCTGCCGCCGGACGCGCTCGTCGTCGACTACGGACCCGATGCGGTGATCGTGCCGGGGCTGGTGGCGGCCTACAGCTCCTACGCCCTCGGGTTCCCGAGCGAGCGCACGGCCGATCCGACCCTCTCGGCCCTGGACGCCTTCGACACCTACCGCGTCAACGGCGACGCGCTCTCCGGCGGCGTCACCAGCGCCTACCTCACGCCGGCCGACAACCGCCTGATCGCCGGCACGGCCGCGGTCGTCAAGCTGGCCGGTCAGCGTGACGCGGCGCGCGTGCTCAGCGCGGAGGCCGCGCTGCACGGCGCGATCGACGCCAGCGCGCGTTCCACGCCGGGCTACTGGGACCCGCCCATCCCGGTCATGGTCGACGTCGAGCTCGGCTACGCGCGCCCGCAGCTCCCGCGCACGACCATGGGCGCGATCGTGGCCCTGGGCGAGCTGCTCGACCTCGCCGGCGATCCGGACGACGCGCGCCTGGTGAGCGAGTACGGGCCCCGCACCGGCCTCGCCCTGGCCCGCGCGCTGGCAGCCAAGGTCCCGCTGCGCCTGGCGGCCTCGGACGCGGAGGAGATCCGCGCCCTGCTCGCCTTCGCGGCCGAGCGGCGCGTGCCGCTCGTGCTCGACCGCGCCGAGGGCGCCGGAGCCGTGGCGGACGAGATCGCCGCGGCCGGCGTGCCCGTGGTCTACCGCCTGCCCTGGGTCCCGAACGCTCCGGCCGTCGACCGCGGCAAGGAGGAGGACGCGCGCTGGCCCACGCTCGACGTTCCGGCCCGGCTCGTGAAGGCCGGCGCGCGCGTGGCGATCACCGGCAGCTCCCCGCGCGACCTCTTGTTCGCGGCGCGCCTGGCCTCGCGCGGCGGGCTCGAGCCGGCCGCGGCCCTGCGCGCGATCACGCTGGCGCCGGCCGAGATCCTGGGCGTGGCCCAGCGCGTCGGCAGCCTGCGCGCCGGCAAGGACGCCGACCTGTGCGTCCTGAACGGCGACCCCCTGGCGTCCAGCACGAGCGTGCTGGCGACCTGGGTCGACGGCGAGGTGGCCTGGACGCCCGACCGGCACGCCCGCGAGGACGCGCGCGGCTCGCGCGCCACCGTGATCGAGGTCGAGGAGCTGCACGTCGGTGACGGTGAGGTGCTGCGCCCGGGGCAGCTCCTGATCCAGGACGGGCGCATCCGCGAGGTCGGCGCGCGCGTCTCGCACCCGCGCGGCGCCACCGTCGTGCGCGGCAAGACCTGCATGCCGGGGATGATCGACGCCTTCGGCCACCTGGGCCTGGAGGGCTCGCGCAAGGTGCCGGGAACCGACTTCACCCTGGCCACGATCCTCGACCCGGGCGATGCGCTCGACCGCCGCGTCGCCCGGCAGGGCATCACGACCGTCGTGCTCACCCCGCGCTCGGCCAGCGACAGCGGGGCCCCGGTCGCGGCCTACAAGCCCGCGGCGCGCGAGCTCGAGCACCTGATGGTCGCCGACCCGGCCGCCCTGCGCCTGCGCTGGGACGACCCCGTGCGCCTGCGCTCCGGCCAGAACGTGCGCGGCCTGCTCGCCAAGGCCCGCGACTACCGCCAGAAGTGGCTCGAGTACGAGCAGGCCATGGCCAAGTGGGTCCCGCCGGCCGAGCCGGCCGCCGAGCCCGAGAAGAAGGAGGACGAGAAGGCCGCCGACGCGAAGGAAGGCCAGACCTCCGAGGCCAAGGAGGAGAAGAAGGAGGAGTCCGACAAGAAGGAGGACAAGAAGGACGAGAAGAAGGACTCCAGGTCGAAGAAGAAGAAGGGCGAGCCCGAGGAGCTCGAGCCCGATCCGATCACCGGCCTGTGGCAGGCCGACCTGCCCCAGCCGGAGCCGGCCGCGCCGGCCAAGCTCAAGCTGCGCGCGAAGCTCGCCAGGGCCGGCGAGAGCGCAGCGGTCGAGGGCAACCTGCGCTGCGACGCGCTCTCGGCCACGCTGATCGAGTTCGAGGGCTGGTTCGATCGCGAGGCGCGCACGCTGACGCTGAGCGGGGTCGGCAGCCGCGGCTGGGTCGAGCTCACGGGCGAGCTGAAGGAGGGCAAGCTCGCGGTCAAGGCGCGCGTCGACGGCAAGGAGCACGAGGCGACGCTCGAGCGCACCTCGAAGGAATACGTCGTCGCCGGACGCAGCGAGCGCGGCACAGAGAAGAGCGAGACCCCCAAGGAGCCCAAGGGCAAGCCCAGGGAACCCAAGCTCGACGGCAAGCTCGAGCCCCTGCGGCGCGCGATGGACGGCACGGCGGCCCTGGTGGTCGAGGTCGAGCGCGCGCGCGACATCCTCGATTGCGTGGCGGCCTGCAACGAGGCCGGCATCCGCCCGGTGCTGTACGGCGCGCGCGAGGCGCACCTCGTGCTCGAGCAGATCGCCGGCAAGGTCGCGGGCGTCCTGCCCGCCTCCACGGTGGTCGTGGCCGAGGCCGAGCGCGGCACCGACTACCGTGTGCCCTACGCCGAGCTGCAGAACGCCGGCATCCGCGTGGCCTTCCCGTCGGAGGCCGAGGAGGGCGCGATCGACCTGCCGCTGCGCGCGGCCTACGCGGTCGCGAACGGCATGAGCCCGGAGGGCGCCCTGCGCGCGCTGACGGCCGACGCCGCGGCCATGCTGGCGATCGACGGACGGGTCGGGCGCCTGGCCCCCGGGCTCGACGCCGACGTGCTGCTGCTGGACGGACCGCCGCTGGACCCCGCCACGAGCGTGCTGCGCGCGTGGGTGGCCGGCGAGGAAGTGGAGGCCCACTGATGCTCTTCGCGCTCGTGCTCGCGCTGGCCGGCTCCGACCCGCCCGATCCCGGCGCTCCGGGCGGCTCCGGGCTGGCCCTGCTGGCCGCCAAGGTCCTGGCCGTGCCCTACCAGGGCCCGCAGGTGATCGATCGCGCCGTCGTGCTGATCAAGGACGGCAAGATCCAGGCGCTGGGCGAGCGCGAGACGCTCGCGATCCCGGCCGGCTACGCGGTCGAGGACCTGGGCGAGGCCTGGCTGACGCCGGGCTTCATCGACCTGCACTGCCACGCGGCCGGGGCCAACCTCTTCGCGGGCGTGAACGACCTGAACGACATGGTCTACCTCACGAACCCCGGGCTGCGCGCCTCGTCGGCGGTCGAGCCGTGGGTGTGGGAGATGCGCCAGGCGATCGCCGGCGGCGTCACGACCGTGCTCTACATCCCCGGTTCGGGCACGAACATCGGCGGCCAGGGCGTGCTCGTCAAGACGGCCTTCAACCACTACGAGGAGAACCTCGTGCGCGATCCGGGCTCGATGAAGCTCGCGCAGTGGGGCAACCCCGAGGGCTGGGGTCCGGGCATCGGCATGGCCTTCGAGAACTGGAACACGCGCACCGTGATCCAGCGCGGCGTGGCCTACGCCGAGCGCTGGCAGGCCCACGAGGAGAAGAAGGGCGCGAAGCCGCTGCGCAACATCGAGCTCGACGGCTTCCGCGACCTGGTGGCGGGCGAGATGGCCTTCTCGGTGCACACGCAGGTCTACCAGGTCGTCTTGATGACGATCACGATGCTGGCGGGCGAGTTCGGCCTGCCGGTCTTCACCGACCACTCCGAGGTCGGCGGCTGGCTGGCCGCGCCGGAGGCCAAGAAGCACGGCGTCCCGGCCATCATCGGCCCACGCAACGTCGACCACGTCTACGCGCGCGGCTTCATCTCCTGGGCCCGCAACAAGCACGAGGGCACGCGCGGCCTGGCCGCCGGCTGGCAGTCGCTCGGCCAGGAGGACATCGGCTTCAACACCGACTCGCCCTTCGTGCCGGAGGAGGAGCTCTTCGTGCAGGCCACCATGGGCGTGCGCTACGGCCTGGACGACTCGAACCTCTCCTCGCTGCGCGGGCTGACGATCGTCCCCGCGCGCGCGGCCAGGATCGACGCCCAGGTCGGCTCGCTCGAGCCCGGCAAGGACGCGGACATCCTGGTGTGCGACGGCTACCCGGTCGACCCGCGCACGACCGTGCGGCTGGTCTTCGTCGACGGCCGCCGGGCCTACGACGCCGAGCGCGACGGGCGCCGCTGGTAGGAACCGCCGTGCGCCCCGCGACCCACGCCGCCGTGCTCGTGCTGCTCGCCCTGGTGGGCGGCTGCCGCGCCACGGACGGCGCCGCGGCGGCGCGGCGCGAGGCCCTCGCGCCGCTCGCGCCGGGCGAGGCGGGGCTGGCGCTCGTGGTGGGCAAGCTCCTGACGCTCGACGCCGAGGAGCGCGTCTTCGACCCGGGTCTGGTGCTCGTGCGCGGCGAGAAGCTGGCCTACGCCGGCGCGCTGGTCGAGATCCCGGCCGGCTACGAGCGCCTCGATGCGCCGGACCTGTGGGCCTTCCCCGGCTTCGTCGACCTGCACACGCACATCCACGGCGCCGGCTGGTCCGACCTGAACGACATGGTGCGCCCGCTCAACCCCGAGCTGCGCGCGCGCCCCGCGATCGATCCGTGGGAGGAGCGCCTGGCGTACGCGCGCGCCGCCGGCGTGACGACGCTCTTCGGGATCCCCGGCAGCGGCACGAGCCTCTCGGGCTTCGGCACGCTGTACAAGCCCGAGCGCGACGCCGGCTACGAGGCGATGGTCCTGCGCGACCCGGGCGGCATGAAGATCGCCCAGAACTTCAACCCACAGCGCGGCGCCGGCGACCTGGGCGCCTCCTGGAGCGGCCTGGGCTGGAACCTCGAGTACCTGAACGATCGCGTGCACGCGGCCGCCACGCGGCAGGCTGAATCGGGCCAGGCCGCGGCGGGCCAGGCCACCCTTCCGGACTGGGAGCTCGAGAACCTGGAGCGCGCCCACCGCGGCGAGCTGCCGGTCCTGATCCACGCCGCCAGCGCCGAGGGCATCGCCAACGCGATCCGCATGTGGAAGCTGCGCTACGGCATGCATGCGGTGGTCTCGCACGGCTGCTGGGACGCCTGGCGCGCGGCGCGCTTCGCGGCCGAGACCGGGACGCCCGTCAACGTCGGCCCGCGCACCGAGAACCTGCTGGCCATGCGGCGCGAGGACCGCTTCGTCGGCATCGCCGCCGAGTACGTGAAGGCCGGCGTGCCGCACGTCTCGCTCAACACCGACTCGCCCGTCGTGCCGCAGGAGGAGCTCTTCCTGCAGGGCACGATGTCGGCGCGGCGCGGCGCCGACCCCTACCAGATGCTGCGCGCGCTGACGGCCAACCCGGCGCTCGCCTTCCAGATCGGGGAGCGCGTGGGCAGCCTCGAGCCCGGCAAGGATGCCGACCTCGTGCTGGCCAGCGGCGACCCGCTCGACCCGCGCACCCACATCGAGCTCGTCCTGATCGACGGGCGCGTCCAGTACTCCCGCCGTGACGACGGGCCCATGCTCTAGTGTCCTGACCCAGAAGTTCGCATGCACCTTCCGCCGTCCTCCACCGCCTGGCGTCGTTGCTCCTCCTCGGCGTATCACCCTGGATACGCGGTCGTCGTCGCGCCTAGCCAGCCGGCGGATGCCGGCGGAAGCTGCATGCGAACCTCTGGGTCAGGACACTAGGAGCCAGCGATGCTCTCCCTCTTCCTCTCCAGCCTCCTGCTCGCGCCGCCGCCCGGCGGCGGCGACCTGGTGGCGATCCGCGTCAAGCGCGCCGAGACGATCGCCAGCGGTCCGCTCGAGCACGCCCTGATCCTCGTCGAGGACGGCAAGATCGTCGCGCTGGGCGAGGATCTGCCGGTCGAGCGCGGCATCCCGGTGCTCGACCGCCCCGACTGGGTCGTGACCCCGGGCCTGGTCAACGCCCACACGCGCGTGGCCGGCGAGCGCTCGCCCGCGCGCCTGTTCGAGCCGCAGTCGCGCCCCACCTTCGACGTCGACCCGCGCCACGAGGCCTGGGAGGAGCTGCTCGAGCTCGGGATCACGACCGTGGGCTTCTACCCCGACGGCTCCGGCATCCCCGGCCAGGCGCTCGTGCTGCGCCCGCACGGCGAGACGCTGGCCGAGATGCTCGTGTCCGACTCCGCGTACCTGAAGATCCAGCTCCAGGCCAGCGCTTCCTCGAAGAAGGCCGTGCGCGAGGCCTTCGCCAAGGTCGACGAGTACCTCGAGAAGGTCGCCAAGGAGCGCGAGAAGTGGGAGAAGGACCAGGAGAAGAAGAAGAAGTCCTCCTCCAAGACGAGCTCCAAGAAGGAGGAGGAGAAGAAGGACGATCCGAAGGCCGAGGAGAAGAAGGAAGGCGCCCTGACCCCTGAGGACGAGAAGGAGGAGGAGAAGCAGGACGACAAGAAGTCGACCGACGACAAGAAGGGCGACGTCTTCGTCCCGCCCGCGCCCGACGAGAAGGTCAAGCCCTTCCTCGACCTGCGCGAGAAGTCCCTGACGGCGATGATGTCGATTCGCAAGGCGGCCGACTACCTGCACCTCCTGGACGTGCTGAAGAAGGAGAAGGACGTGCAGTTCTTCCTGCAGTTCCCGCTGTCGGACGACGGCGACCTGTACGAGGTCGCCACGAAGATCGGCGAGAAGGGCCTGACCGTCGTGACGGTGCCCGAGGTGACGCTGCAGGTGAACAGCCTGCGCGAGCGCAACATCCCGGCCGAGCTCGTGCGCGCTGGCGCCAAGCTCGTGCTGACGCCGCGCTTCGACACCGTGCGCGGCCACGAGGACTGGCGCGCCGACGTCGGCCGCCTGGTGGGCCAGGGGCTCGCGCGCGAGGCGGCCCTGGCGGCGATCACGCTCGAGGCCGCGCGCGCCCTCGGTCAGGCGGAGGAGATCGGCAGCCTGGAGGTCGGCAAGCGCGCCGACCTCGTGTTCTGGAGCGGCGACCCGCTGGAACCGTCCTCGAAGGTCGAGGCCGTCATGCTGGGCGGCGAGTTCGTGGTGGGAGACGTGCCGTGAGCGATCGCATCCGACGAAGCGTGATCTACCCCCTCTCCGCGCTGCTGCTGGCACTCGCCCCGGTGCTGGCGCCGATCTCCGCCCAGGAGGGCGAGGGCGGCGGCCCGCCGCCCGAGGAGGGCGGCGAGGAGGCCAAGACCGACGACGAGAAGGGCGCCAAGTACTTCGCGATCGTCGGCGGCGACGTGCACACCGGCACCGGTGCCGTGCTGCGCGGCGCGACGGTGCTGGCGCGCAACGGCAAGATCAAGGAGATCGGCTACGACGTCTTCGTGCCGCCGGAGGCCGAGAAGGTCGACGCCACGGGCCTGCGCGTCTACCCGGGCCTGGTCGCGCTCGGCGCGACCACGCGCCTCTCGCAGGGTCTGGGCGCGGCCGAGGGGCCGGAGCTGGGCGAGGACGAGTTCGAGCACCCGCACGACAAGCCGCGCGAGATCCAGTGGGACGGGCTCCTGCCCGTGGCGCTCGCGCCGGAGTCGCACGTCGGCGGCGACGACGAGCACCCCGAGCTGCAGGCCGAGGAGGAGGGTGCCGAGGAGGAGAAGAGCGAGATCGAGGACACCTTCGATCCCTTCAACTCGTTCCTCGTGCTGGCCCTGGCGACCGGGATCACGACCGCCCAGCAGTCGACCGCGGCGGTCAAGCTCAAGCGCTACGAGATCGACGGCGTGCTGCTCTCCGACCGCAACCTGGCCAGCGTCACCTGGGGCCTCGCCAACCCGATCGGGATCCAGTCGACGCGCAAGAAGTTCGCCAAGGCCGCCGAGTACCTGCGCGAGCTGCGCGCCTGGCGCGCGCGCAACGACAAGAACGAGAAGGAGCCCAGCCGGCGCGGCGTCGACACGACGGCCCTCAAGGTGCTCTCAGGCGAGGCCCAGGCGCTGTTCCGTGCCAGCGCGCGCGAGGAGCTGCTCGGCATCGCGCGCTTCGCCCAGGAGCACGGCTTCCGCCCGGTCATCGAGGGCTGCGACGAGGGCTGGACCGTGGCCGACGAGCTGGGCCGCGCGGGCGCCACCGTCATCCTGACGCCGCGCGGGCGCAGCCCGAAGGACGAGCGCTTCGTGCGCCCGGGCGGGGCCTCGATCGAGAACGCCGCCCGGCTCCACGCCGCCGGCGTGCAGATCGCCGTGCGCCCCGAGAGCACCTCGATCGACTTCGTCGGCACGGCCGGGCGCGACCTGATCGCGCTGCCGGTCGAGGCCGGCTTCGCCGTGCGCGGCGGGCTCTCCGAGCAGGCCGCGCTGGAGGCGATCACGATCGTCCCCGCGCGCGTGCTCGGCATCGCCCACCGGGTGGGCACGCTCGAGCCCGGCAAGGACTGCGACGCGATCGTCACCGACGGCGACCTGCTGCACTACCAGACCTTCGTCCAGTACACGGTCGTCGACGGCAAGCTCGTCTACGACAAGGAGCAGGAGATCTACTTCGCCCACATCCGCCCGCGCCCGAAGAAGCCGGAGCCGGCGAAGGAGGAGGCCGAGGCGGCGGGCGCGGAGAAGGCCGAGACGCCCGCCGAGGAAGGCGCCGAGGAGCCCGAGAAGGGCGCCGAGGCCGAGGACGAGGACGAAGCCGAGGAAGAGGCCAAGGACGAGAAGAAGGACGACTCGAAGGACGAGTAGTCGTTCCCATGCCCCCGCGAGCGACCCCTCTTCGCGCACGCGCGCTCCTGGCCGCGACCCTGGCCCTGCTGGCCTCGGCCTGCGTGAGCAATCCCGACGGCGGCTGCCCGCGCGCCGGCGTCGAGACGGCCCGCCGCTGCAGGCGCCTGTGCGTGCTCGACCCGGGCCGCGCGACGATGCCGGTCTCCTGCACCTGCATGGCCGAGTGCATGTGCTGGCAGATGGCGGGGCACTCCCGCCGGCTCCCGACCCAGTGACGGCGTCCCGGGTGCGGCTCAGAACGGGAACCCGACCGAGACGTGCAGGACGAGCTCGTCCTCGTCGTCACGCGGGTTCGGGTTGATGCCGAGGTCGACGCGCAGCGGGCCGATCGGCAAGAGGTAGCGCAGGCCCAGGCCGTAGCCGCTGCGGAAGCCGTCGAAGTCGAGGTAGTCCTCGACCTCCTCGGTGACGTTGCCGGCGTCGAAGAAGAGCGCAGCGGCCAGGTTGCCCGTCAGGAGGCGGCGGTACTCGAGGTTGAGGGTCGTGGCGGCCTCGCCGCCCAGGGGCTCGCCGCTGCGGCCCTCGGGCAGGAGCTCGTCCTCCTGGAACGAGCGCACGCTGTTCTCGCCGCCGTTGAAGAAGCGCTCCGGCAGCGGGATCTCGTCGGTCGCGCCGAAGGGCGTGATCCAGCCGGTGCGCGCGGCGCTGGCCAGGATGGAGCGCTCCGAGAGCGTCCACAGGTGCACGATCTCGAGCTGCGTGCGGATGAACTCGGTGTCCGAGCCCAGGCCGTCGTCGGCCCACTCGACCTTGGCGCGCACCAGGCGCCCGCGGCTCGGGAGCAGCGGGCTGTCGCGGTCGTTGAAGGTCAAGGAGGCCGAGAGCGCGGCCACGTCGATGTCGGACTCGAGGTCGGGCGTCAGCGGCGGCACGTCGTCCTCGGTCACGTCGGTCGGGCGGAACTCGTAGCCGGTCGAGGAGCTCCACTCGTCGGTCCACTCGCGGCGCAGGAAGAAGCCCACGCCGCGGCGCACGAACGCGTAGGAGGGCTCCTCGCGCTGCTCGACGAAGGCGCTCGTCTCGGAGGTGAACTCCGTGTCCAGGAAGTCGCGGTCGATCCAGGCGAGTCGCAGGGCCTGGGCCTTGAGGCTGGCGCTGCCCTCGAGCTGCACGATCTGGCCCAGGCCGGCGAAGTTCTTCTCCTGGATGGCGACCAGGACGCGCGGGCCCTCGTAGGAGCCGTAGCCCGGCTCGAGGCGGATCTCGACCGTGCGCGCCTCGACCACCTCGACCGCCAGGGTGCGCTCCTCGCCCTCGCCCTCGAGCGAGATCTCGACCGACTCGAACAGACCCGTGCGGTAGAGCTCGCGGAAGGCCGCGCGCACGCGCTCGGAGTCGTAGAGCTCGCCGCGCTCGATGTCGAGGAACTGCAGGATGGCCGCGTCGCGCGTGCGCACGTTGCCGGCGATGCGGAAGTGCGCGATGCGCGCGCGCACGCCGGTCTCGATCGCGACGCGCAGGCGCGTGTCCCCGCTGACCTCGTCCGGCTCCGCGCGGGCCTCCACGCGCACGTCGGGATGGCCGGCGCGCCGGTAGGCCTCGATCAGGGTGTGCTCGACCTCGGGCGCGACGCGCGGGAGCGCGGGCTTGCCCACGTGGCGCGCGACGAGCTGACGCTCGAGCCTGGCCAGGGCCGGGGTGCCCCCCGAGAAATCGAGCGCGACGACGCGGAAGACCGGCCCTTCCACGAACTCGACGCGCACCTCGACCGCGCTGCGGTCCTCGTCGAAAGTGACCTCCGGAGCGCGGTAGGCGAAGCGCAGCAAGCCCCGCTCGCGGGAATCGGCGCGCAGGCGCGCCAGGGCCGCCGCCAGGCGGCGCTCGTCGTAGGGCCCGCCACTCGCCATCGGCTCGAGCCGGGCGCGCACGTCCTCGCTCGGGATCGCCGACAGCCCCTCGAGGTGCAGCGCGCGCACGCGCACGAGCGGTCCCTCCTCGATGCGGAAGCGCGCCAGCGGCGTTCCGTCGCGCGGCTCGAACTCGTAGTCGACCAGGGCGTCGTGGTGACCGCGCGCGCGGTAGGCGAGCTCCAGCGCGAAGGCGGCGTCGTCGACGGCCGCCTTGTCGAGCTCGGTCACCTCCAGGCGCGCCAGCTCGCGCAGCACGGCCTCGCGCAGGTCCTCCTCCGGGATGGCCTGCTCGCCCTCGAAGGCGAGCTCGAGCGGGAAGGGCACCTCGGCCTCGCCGTGCTGGCCCGCGCGGCAGGCGCCGAGGGCCAGCAGCAGCCCCGCGCAGAGCCCCGGTCGCCAGGCGCTCATCGCGGCCGGAACAGGAGCCCGAAGGCGTAGTTGACGCGGTCGTACTCGTCGATCTCGGCCGTCAGGTACGTGGCGCGCGTGGCGCGGCGCGAGTCGGGCTTCAGGTAGAAGACCACGCGTCCGGTCGGCTGGCCCGAGCGCGAGGTCTTGGCGCCCACGTCGATCTCGAAGCGCTCCAGCAGGCTCTCGGTGTCGTCCTCGTCGCCGCCGAACCAGCGCACCAGCGCGTCGCGCGCCAGGAACACCGCCAGCGACTCCATCGCGGCCGTGCTGCGGTCCTCGCCGCGCGCCACGGGGAGCTGCCCGGTCAGCACCAGCACCCACAGGTCGTCGTCGGCCAGCGGGGGGCTCGAGGACAGCGCGACCTCGGGTGAGAGCATCGAGCCAGTCAACGTCGCACGCACCGTGTGCGAGCGCACGCGCATCTCGGCCGTGAGGTCGAGGTCCGGCAGGAGCGGCCGGTCCGGGCGGAAGGTCAGCACGCCCGAGGTCAGCTCGAGCGTGTTCGAGGGCAGCTCGAGCTCGGCCTCCTCGACGTAGGCCGAGCCCTCCAGGGTCGGGAACGCGCCCGTCCCGCGCAGCCACAGGTCCGGGCGCAGCGAGGCCGTCAGGAGGTTCGTGCGGTACTCGAAGGTGCGCGGTCCGGCGAAGTGCAGGGCGAGCTCGGCGTCGGCCAGCACGCCGTCGGTCCACAGCGCGAAGCCGTGCGGCTCGGGCCGCGCCGGGCGGCCCTCGGGCGCGGCGCGACGCGCGGCGCGCAGCAGCTCCTCCAGCGGGCTGAACTCGGTCGTGTAGCGGCCCTCGGCGATCTGCAGCTCGCCCGACAGCGCCACGCGGCTCGGCGTGCCCTTCACGCGCAGGTCGGCATCGGCCCGCAGGCGCAGGCGCGAGTCGCGCGCCAGCAGGAGGTTCTGGCCGGAGACGAGCAGGTCGAAGCGCCGCACGGGCCCGAAGGGCTCGAGCGTGCCGGTCACGAGCACCGGCGCGCCGCCGATCTCGCCGCGCAGCGACTGCACGCGCACGACGTCGTCCTCGAGCACCAGCTCGGACACGACGTCGCGGATCGGCGTGGCCATGCCGGACAGGCGCAGCTCGCCGCCGCGCAGCTCCAGCGCGCCGCCGAAGGAGGGCTGCAGGGCCGTGCCGGTGACGCTCACGCGCCCGGCGACCTGGCCCGCGGTCCGGCGCACGTCGCCCGAGAGGCCCGCGACCCAGGAAACATCCGCCAGGTCGACGCGCGCCTCGAGCGCGACCGGTGCGTCGAGCAGGGCCCAGCGGTCCGAGAGCCAGCGCGGCAGGTCGAGCGCGCGCTCGACCTCGCCCGTGACCTCGATCGTGCCGCTCGGCGCCGCCAGCAGCGCGCGCGCGATGCGCAGGCGCTCACCGAACTCCAGCGAGGCCTCCAGGTCGGCCGCGCGCGCCCCGGCCTCCTTGCCGAGCGTCACGTCCTCGGCGAACAGCGTCAGGCTTCCGTCGAGGCGTTCCCAGGCGCCGGCCAGCTCGAGGGCCAGGGTGCAGGGTCCGGTGCGCGTGAGCTCCGGCGCGCGGCCGACGCGCGCGAGGGTGCGCACCAGGTCGCCGGTCTCGACGTCGAGGCGCAGCTCGACCGGCCCCGGGACGAAGGCCAGCGACCGGGCCGGGTCGAGGGGCATGCGCAGCGAGCCGGAGAGGCGCGGGGCCTCCGCGTCGGCGGCACGCAGCTCGAGGTGCTCAAGCGCGAGCCGCCGCGCGTCCAGCTCCCCCCGCAGGACCGCCGACAGCTCCGGCCAGGCCGGCCCCGCGCCCCAGTCGTCGAGGCGGAGGTCGAGCGCCAGCACGGCCGCCTCTTCCTCGGCGCCCAGCCCCAGGGCCTCGGCGTCGAGCTCGCCGCGCACCGTGCCGTGCACGCGCCCGCCGCGGAAGCCCGCCGGCAGGAAGGGCGCCAGCAGCGCGCCGGCCTGGTAGTCCTCGAAGACGACGCTCGCGCGCGTGCGCCCGGCGCCGTGGCGCACGGCGACCTCGGCCCGCCCCGCGCCGGCCGTGCCCTCCGAGGTCAGGACCAGACCCTCGACCTCGAAGCGCCCCGGCCCGAAGGCGAGCTCGGCGCCCCGCGCCAGCTCGACGCGCGTGTCGCGCCACAGCAGCGCCAGGGTCGCGAGGCTGGCCTCGCCGCCGTTCTCGCGCAGGCGCAGCGTCCCGGCGGCCTCGAGCGTCGTCTCGCCGCTCGAGAGGTGCAGCTCGGCCACCTCCAGCGTGCCACCCTCGATGCGCCCGCGGGCCTCGCAGTCGTCGAGGTACAGCGCTCCGAGGTCCACGCCGCGCGCGCTGACCTCGAAGGAGCCGGTCGGTGCGCCGAGGGGCCCGTCGAGGCGCGCGTGCAGGAAGGCGTCCGTGCAGGGGAAGGGGAGCAGCTGCCCCAGCGCGCCGGCCTCGGCCGAGACGACCAGCGCGAGGTCCTCGAAGGCCAGCGGATCGAGGCGCAGCGCGCCGCGCAGCACGGCGGTCAGGTCCGGGCCCTCGATCTCGCAGCGCTCGAAGCGCGCGCGCTCGCCGTCGGTCTCGACGTCCACCTCGAGCGTGTCCAGCGTGACCCCGGCCACGCGCAGGCGCTCGCCCTGGCCGACGAAGCGTCCGATCGGGGCCCGGAGCGGCCCGGAGACCTCGATCGCGCCGCGCCAGGCCCCGGCCAGGTCCAGCCCGAAGGCGCGACCGAGCGGCCCGACGTCGTCGAACTCGCCGGTCAGCTCGAGGTCGAGCTGCAGCTCGTCCCACGCGCCGCTGGCGGGCAGCACCAGCTCGCCGCGTCCGAGCTCGAGGCGCCCGCCCTCCACCGCCAGGCGCCCGCGCACCTGCGCGCAGCCGCCGGCGGTGGAGAGCTCGAGCTCGGCCGAGCGCAGCGGGAGGCCGAGCAGCTCGGCCACCTGCCGTGGATCGGGGAGCTCGGCGCGCGCCGCACCGCGCAGCTTGCGTGCGAGCTCGAGCTCGCTCCCGGGCTCGTCCCGACCGAGGGGCGCGAGGTCGACCAGCGCCTCGGAGATAATCAGGCGGTTCTGGCCGACCACGAGCCGCAGGTCCTCGAGCGCCGCCTCGCTGCCCGCCAGGACGACGCCACCGCTCAGGCGGTCCAGGCGCACCTCGCTCGCGCCGGGCCGACGCAGGCGCAGGTCGGCGAGGTCGAGCTCGAGGCGCAGGGTCGGGAGCGTGCCGCCCGCCTCCTCCGTGGCGCTACCGGCCTCCGCCGGCGGCCGGGCCAGCTCGAGGCCGCGCCCCTGGATGCGCAGCGCGAGGTCGGGCTCGCCCCGCAGGGCCCCGAGCAGCGAGTAGGAGACCTCGATGCGCGCCTCCTCCACGGCGAGCAGGGGCGCGCGCGCCCCCCGCAGCTGCACCCCCTCGAGCACGAGGTCGCGCCACAGCGAGCCCGAGACGCGCGTGAGCGTCAGCTCGCCGCCCAGCTCCTTCCGCACCCAGTCCCGCGCCGCGCGCGCGATCAGCGGGCCGGCCCAGCGCTCGCGCGTGACGACGAGCGTGGCCGGGACCAGCACCAGCAGCGCGGCGAGCCAGCGCCACCGGCGGCGCGGCCGTGCGGCCCCGCGCGGCCTCTCCGGCGGCGGGGGCGGGCTCGCGTCGGTGCCCATGGCTCGCGGCAGGATAGCGCCCGGCGGTGGGGGTTCACGGACCGGCGGCGCGCGTTGTCCGCCGAATCGGCCTCCGCTAGGCTGCCCTTTCCCCTGCATGATCCTGCGCGACCTCCTGCGCGTCCTGGGCTCGAACGACCGCCGGGACGGGCGCAACCTGACCCACGAGGAGGCCTACCGCGCCTTCCTGACGATCCTGGACGGCGAGGAGAGCGAGATCCGCATCGGCGCCTTCCTGATCGCCCTGCGCTGGAAGGGCGTCACGGTCGACGAGGTCACCGGCTTCGCGCGCGCGGCCCGCGAGCGCGCCACGATCCCCTGCCAGGGCATGGCCGGCCTCGTGTGCCTGTGCCCGCCGCACGACGGCTACGACCTGACGCCGCCGCTCGAGGTCGCGGCCGGCATCGTGGCGGCCGGGGCCGGGGCGCGCGTCCTGCTCGTGGCCGACCGCGGCGTGCCGCCCAAGCGCGGATTGACCGGCGCGCACGTCCTGGAGGAGCTCGAGGCGCCGATGAGCTGGGACCCGGCCGAGGCCGAGCGCCACGTGAAGGAGGCCGGCTTCGGCGCGATCGCGGCCCCGGGCATGCTGCCGGCGCTGCTCGGCCTGCGGCGCGTGCGCGGCGACGTCGGCGTGCGCACGCCGCTCTCGACGGTCGAGAAGCTGATCGTGCCGGCCAGCTCGGCGCTGCTGCTCGGCTCGAACCCCGGCGCCGTGCTCGGCCTCGCGGCCGGCACGATGGCGGGCCTCGGCCACTCGGCCGGGATCGCGATCCAGGGCGTCGGCGGCGGGATCATCCCCTCGCTCACGCGCCGCACGCGCGGGGTCGAGATCGCCGGCCTGCACCAGGTCCCGCTCTCGGTCGAGCCGGCCGACTTCGGCCTCGACGCCCCGGAGAACCCCGAGCTCCCGATGTACGGCCCGCCCGACGAGGGCCAGGGCCCGGGCGACAACCCGGCCCTCGTGCGCGACGCCGGCGCGATGACGCGCTCGGTCCTGGCGGGCGAGGCGGGCGCGGCGCGCAACGCGACGCTGCTCGGCGCGGCCGTGATCCTGAAGGCCGCCGGCCGCGCGCTGACCCTGGCCGAGGGCGTGGACGCGGCCATGAAGAGCCTCGAGTCGGGCAAGGCGCGCGCGGTGCTGGCCAAGCTGAAGGCGTAGGGCGCCCGGCGAGCGCGCCGGCTTCCTCGGGCCGTGCTACGCTCGCGCTCCCACGGAGGGAGGAGCCCATGCCGCGCGCTGTCCTGTTCCTGCTCGTCCTGGTCGCCAGCGCGTTCGCGCCCGCACCGCTCCAGGAGCGCGTCAAGGGCGTCCGGCAGCTCGTCCTGGAGGTCCAGGTCGACCCCGAGCGCGCGCGCGCGGTCGGCTGGGGGGCGGCGGACGACGCGGGCGTCGTCGCGCTCGCCGCGAAGGTGGTGAAGCGTCGTCTGGTGGCCATGGGGCGCGAGGTCGCGGTCGAGCTCGTGTCCGGCGAGGAGCGCTTCCGCCTGTCGCTGCCGAGCGTCGACCCGCGCGACCCGGAGCGCCTGCGCGGCCTGGTGCACAGCCTCGGCGCGCTGGAGTTCCTGTTCGTCGCCGAGCAGGAGGCCGAGCGCGAGGCTCCGCGACTCGCTGCCTGGCGCCGGGTGAACCCGGAAGCGCCGCTGGAGGAGCTCAACCACCTCGCGCCCGACGATGGCGGCCCGCCGGAGGGCTTCGCGTGGTTCGAGACGGTCTACCACTCGGAGACCGGCGAGCCGACGGCCGGACCGCCCTACTTGCTGCGCCTGCCCGCCGAGCCCGCCGATCACGTCGGCGCGGCCGACCTCGCACGCACACACCTCGTCACCGACCCAACTGGCTTTCCCGCGATCGGCTTCGAGCTCAGGCCCGGCCGCGTGGACGACTTCGCGCGCCTCACCGGGTCGCACCTGAACCGACGCATGGCGATCGTGATCGCCGGTCGCGTCCGCTCCGTCCCTACATTGAACTCCAGGCTCGGTGCAGGCGGAGTCATCGAGGGGCGCTTCGGCAAGGACGAGATCGAGCGCCTGACGCGCGAGATCGCCGCGGGAGCCGGGCCGCTGCGCGTCCTCGAGCCGCGCTGAGAGCCGCCTTCAGCCCTTCACGACCACGAACGGCTTCAGCCTGGCCACCGGCCGCGCCAGGCCCGCACGCACGACGACGTCGATCACGTCGGCGACGTCCTTGTAGGCCTCGCTGATCTCCTCCTCGACCGTGGCGCGGCCGGCGGCCTGGAGCGAGATGCCCCGCTTGGCGAGTTCGCGGCCGATGTCGCGGCCGCGGGCGACCTCGCGCGCCTTGGTACGGCTCAGGACGCGTCCGGCGCCGTGGCAGCAGGAGCCGAAGGAGCGCTGCTCGGCCTCCCTCGTCCCCAGCAGGACGAAGGAGTAGCGGCCCATGTCGCCCGGGACGAGCACGGGCTGGCCGAGCTCGCGGTAGGGGAGCGGGACGTCCGGGTGCCCGGGCCCGAAGGCGCGCGTGGCGCCCTTGCGGTGCACGACCAGCTCGCGCTCGACGCCGTCGACGACGTGGCGCTCCGACTTCGCGATGTTGTGGCACACGTCGTAGACCACGCGCACGTCGAGGTCGCCGAAGGCCTTGGTGAGAACCTGGCGCACGCGGTGCGTGATCACCTGACGGTTGGCGAAGGCGAAGTTCATGGCCGCGCCCATGGCGCCGAAGTAGGCCCGGCCCTCGTCGGAGTCGAACGGTGCCGCGCAGAGCTGGCGGTCGGGGAGCTCGATCCCGTAGCGCCGCGAGGCGCTCTGCATGCGCGCCAGGTAGTCGTCGCACACCTGGTGTCCGAATCCACGTGAGCCGGTGTGGATCAGGACCGTCAGCTCGCCCGCGAGGAGCCCGAGCGCGCGCGCGGCCGGCTCGTCGAGGACCTCGGCCACCGTCTGCACCTCGAGAAAATGGTTGCCGGAGCCCAGCGTGCCGAGCTGCGGCGCACCGCGGATGCGCGCGTCGGCCGAGACGAAGCGCGGGTCGGCCCAGGCGGCGCAGCCGCGCTCCTCGAGCCGCTCCAGGTCCTCGGGCGTGCCGTACTCGCGCTCGACGGCCCAGGCGGCACCCTTGCGGGCCACCTGGTCGAGCTCGTGGGCCTTGAGCTGGATCGCCCCGCCGCGCCCCGCGCCGGCCGGGACCGCCTGGAGCAGCGCCTTGGCGATCTCGCCGCGGTGCTCGCGCGCCTTCTTCGGCCGCACGCCGCGCACGGAGAGCAGGCGCACGCCGCAGTTGATGTCGAAGCCGACCCCGCCGGGCGAGATCACGCCGCCCTCCTTCGGATCGAAGGCCGCCACGCCGCCGATCGGGAAGCCGTAGCCCCAGTGGATGTCCGGCATCGCGATCGAGGCCGAGACGATCCCGGGCAGGCAGGCGACGTTGGCGACCTGGCCGAGGCAGGGGTCGTCGCGGATCGAGCGCAGCAGCGTCTCCGAGGCGAAGATGCGCCCGGGCACGCGCATCGCTCCGGACTGCGGGAGCTCCCACTCGTCGGGGCCGACCTGGACCAGGGCCATGGGGAAGAGCGTAGGGCCGGCACGGCCCACGCGGGAGCGATTCCGGGGCGGCGAGGGAGAGCCGGGGCCGTGCAAGAGACGTGGAAGAAGCCGCCCGGAGCCGCGCCGCCGGCCGGCCGCGCCGCATCCTGGCGCGCATGCTCCCGGCGCTCACGCTCGCCCTGTTCCCCGCGCTCCTCGTTCCCCAGACCCCCGCGGGCGCCGCCGAGCTCGATCCCGCGCGCGTGGAGCGCCTCGTGGCGGAGCTCGAGCGCCTGGCCGAGCTGCACCGCGTGCCCGGCTTCTCGGCCGCGCTCGTCCACCGGCGGAAGCTCGCCTGGAGCCACGGATCCGGCCACGCCGACCTCGAGCACGACCTGTGGGCCACGCCGGAGACGCGCTACCGCATCGCCTCGGTCTCGAAGCCCCTCGCGGCGGTGCTGATCCTGCAGCTCGTCGAGCAGGGCAAGCTCTCCCTCGACGCGCCGATGAAGGACTTCCGCATCCACCGCTGGTTCGCGCCGGATCCGGCGCGCTACCAGGCGCAGCCGATCCTCCTGCGCCACGTCCTGACGCACACGAGCGAGGGCGTGCCGGGCGAGAGCTACGCCTACAACGGCAACATCTTCGTCGACCTGACCTGGGTGCTCGAGGAGGTGACGCGCACGGCCTACCCGCGGCTGTTGCAGGCGCGCCTCTTCGATCCGCTCGGGATGGAGCGCTCCGTGCCCGGCCACGCGCGGCCCGGCACGAGCGAGCGGGTCGAGCTGGCGCGCCCCTACCAGCCCGACGGCGATGGGTACGTGCCGGCCCCGTACCAGATGATCGATCCGGATCCGGCCCTCGACCTGACCGGCTTCGACCCGATCTTCAACCTGCCCGAGGAGGCGCTGGCCGCCCGCCGCGAGCTCCTGGGCGACGGCTTCCTGCACCTGAACGGCGTCAGCACGTCGAGCGGCGTCGTCACGACCGTGCTCGACCTCGCGCGCTTCGACGTGGCGCTCGACGAGGGACGCCTCCTCTCGGCCGCCAGCCGCGAGCGCATGTTCACGGCGGCCGTCACGAGCACCGGCGCGAGCCTGCCCTACGGCCTGGGCTGGTTCGTCGAGACGATCGCCGGCCGCAAGGTGCTGTGGCACTACGGCTGGCTCCCGCCGTGCGTCTCGGCGCTCTACGTCAAGGTGCCCGAGGCCGAGCTGAGCTTCGTCCTGCTCGGGGCCAACGACCGGCTCAGCGCGGGCTTCGCCTGGGGCCGCGAGGGGTTGCGCGCCTCGCCCTTTGCGCGGGCCTTCCTGGAGGCCTTCGCGCTCGACGGCGCCTGAGCGCAACCCCGGGCGGCACACTACTCCGGCGGCAGCTCGTAGATCCCGTGCCCGACCGAGAGCAGGCGCTTCTGGCGCGCCAGCTCCTCCCACACCTCGCGCGGGTAGCGCTCGGGCGGGCGCATGCCGAGGATGCCCGACTCGCGGCCCTTGCTCATCGGCCCGCCGCCGATCGAGGACTCGGCGTCGAGGCGCGTGACCTTCAGGGACTTGCGGAAGGCCTTCAGCGCCCGGCTCAGGAGCTCGCGGTCCTGCGGGGGCAGGAGGCGCTTGCCCGAGCGCCAGCCCGCGACGAGCTCGCGCAGGGCGGCGAGGTCGCGCCCGTCGAGCACGCGCGCCAGCTCGGGCTCCTGGGAGCGGGTCGGGCCGAGCGCCTGGAGCGCACGCCGCCAGGCGTCGTCGCGCGTGGCCTCGGCCTCCAGCTCCTCGAGGAGGCCCGCGAGCTGGGCGCTCAGGAGTTGCATCGGTGCGTCGTGCATGGGGGTGGGTCTCCGGGGAGCGAAGGCGGGGCCCCAGGGTAGCGGCCGGTGCGCGCGCGAGGGGTGGAGCCGGCCCGGAAGGTAGCGGCAAGACCTGCCCGGGACCGCGGGGGGACGGAAGGCGTTGCCCGGTGGGTTCTCCCGGCGCGGCGTGCGGAATCCCCGGGGCCCGAGCCGATGAATCGGCGGGCTTCCAGGGCCCGAACCCGGCCGATGTTCGTCTTCGTCTACGCAGTGGGCGCCTACGTGGTGTTCGTGCTCACGCTGCTCTACGCCGTCGCCTTCGTCGGCAACTGGGACGTGACCTTCACCCTCGACGGCTTGCCCGGGGGGATCGCCAGCCACCCGGGCGCCTGGCTCGGGAGCGCGCTGGCCCTGGGGACCTTCGGAGCGCTGCACGTCGCGCTCGGGCGCCCCGAGTTCCGCCGCGCCTGGAGGCGGTACCTCCCGCCCGCGCTGGAGCGCAGCACGCGCGTCCTGGTGTCGTCCGTGGCGCTGATGCTCGTGTTCCTGCTGTGGCGGCCGGTGCCCGTCGTGCTGTGGGACCTGGGCTATGGTCCGTTCGCCTTCGCGGTGGAGGTGCTGTCCTGGTGCGGCTGGGGTCTGGCGCTCGCGAGCACCTTCCTGCGCGACCACCTCGAGCTCTTCGGCCTGAAGCAGGCGATCGCGCACGCGCGCGGCGAGGAGCCGGCCCCGTCCGCGCTCCAGCTCGACGCCCTCACGCGCCGCGTGCGTCAGCCGCTCACCCTCGGGCTCCTGGTCGCGCTCTGGTGCGCACCGCTCATGACCCTGGGGCACCTCGTCTTCGGCGGGCTGGTCACGGGCTACCTGCTGTTCCTCGTGCGTCAGGAGGAGGCGGAGCTGGCGCGCCTCCATCCCCAGTACCGCGCCTACCAGGCGCACGTGCCCATGCTCAACCCTTTCGGGCGCCGGGCGCGGGGTCGTGCGCGGCGCGCGGCCTGAGGGGCGCACCGGCGGCCGGCGCGCTATCCTCGCGCGCATGCGCAGGAAGCGGAGCGAGCACGAGCCGGAGCGCCACCGCGACGTGGAGGCGAGCTACGTGTGCGGCTCCTGCGGCGAGGAGATCGTCGTGCCGCTCGATCCGTCGGGCGGCGAGCGCCAGCAGTACGTCGAGGACTGTCCGGTGTGCTGCACGCCCAACGAGGTCTTCGTCGACTACGACGAGGACGGCTCGGCGCGCGTGTCCGCGCGGGCCGAGTAGGCCGCGCGCGGCGGCACGCCTCCCGTGACCAGGGCCGCACGCAGGCGGCCGCGCGAGTAGAGCGTGCGGTCGACGAAGAGCGCGAAGAGGTGCTCGAGACGCGCGCGCACCGCGGGGCCCTCCAGGATGCCGAGCGCGCGCGCCACGGACTCGAAGGTGGCCAGGCAGGCGCGGTCGGGATGGGAGCGCAGGCGGTAGCGCGAGGGCGGCCCCGCGGGCAGGGAGACGCGCTCGAGCTCCGCCAGGGCCGGCTCGCGCGTGGCCATGCGCCGGGCCGCGCGCCAGGTGCCGTCCGGGACGACGAGCGTCACGGGATGCTCGAGCGCGGCCTCCGGCGCCAGCTCGGGCGCGCCGGGCTCCGGGAAGAGCAGCAGCGTCCGGCGCCCCGGGGCCGCGAGCTCCTCCCGGGCGAGAGGCTGCGCCGGATCGCGCGCCAGGAGCGACGCGTCGGCCAGGACGAGCGGCACGAGCCGGCCCGTGTTCGTCGGCTGCGGCGCCTCGCGCGCCGTGCGCACGATCACGACGCGCGTCGCCAGCGCGAGCGGCTGTAGCTCCGCGCACAGGCAAAGCCGCTCGTGCAGCCCGCAGCGCCGGCAGCGCGGCAGCGTCCCGGTGCGGTCGCGGTGGGGATGGCACGGAGCGGGGCCCAGGCGGGCGAGGATACCCGCTCGCGGGTCGCGACGCGGCTCAGTGGAGTCGCAGGACATGGACCATCGCGCAGGCGAGCAGGACCACGGCGAACACGATCAGCGCCGCTCGGAGATGCCGCCTCACCCACTCGCTGCGCAGGCTCAGCCCCGCCAGCCCCAGGACGAGCGGCGGCACGAGGACCATGAAGTAGCGTCCCTGCAGGCCGAGCACGACCGGGCGTCCGACGGGCGTGAGCAGGAAGAGCGGCACGTGGATCAGCACGGTCTGGATCAGCACGGTCCCCAGCAGGACCGCGCGCTGCGCGGGAGTCGGCCGCGTCAGCTCGTCCTGGCTGCGGAGGAGCACGACGCAGGCGCAACCCACGAGGACGTAGGTCAGCGGAGCCAGCGTCGAGGAGCTCTGCCCCGAGCGGAAGACGAGCCCCTCCCAGAGGCCCTGCAGGCCGAGGTAGAGCGTGTTCACGACCACGCCCAGGAAGGCGAGCGGTGAGCCGGTGACGAGAGCCATCTGCGCCTCGCGCTGGCCGTCCTCGACCGGGATTCCCATGCCGAACCAGAAGAGTCCCAGCGCCAGGGCCGCGCCGTTCAGGGCGAGCGTGCCGAGGACGAACGCCCCGTGCGCGCGCGGGCCGCGGAAGTGCCGACGCGGCACGAGGAGCACCAGGAGGGCCATGGCCGTGTAGCCCGGCTTCAGCAGCGTGCCCCCCAGCGAGAGGAGCACCGCGAGGCCGAGCTCGCGCCGGGTCGCGGAGCGCGTCCCGTGCGCCAGGGCCAGGACGTGAGCCGAGAAGTAGAGCAGGACGCCGAAGTGCAGCGCGTCGTAGCTGACCGAGGCCATCTGCTGGAAGGCCTCGGGCAGCAGCGCGACCAGTGCGAACACGAGCTTGCCCGTGGGCGCCACGCGGATCGCGGCGTGCACCAGCCATGTCGCGAGCAGCAGCGTGACGAGCCGGGCCAGGAGGAAGGTCACCAGCGGCGGCGCGCGCGCCTCCAGGCCGAGCTTCAGCACCAGGGCCTGCGGCAGGAACGCGAACGGGTAGGCGTAGCCGATGCGACAGTGGAACTGGGCCAGCTCGGGCCCGGGTCGCACCGTCAGCGCGCGCCGCACGCCCTCGGGGTCCAGCCCGCCCCAGCGCTGGCGCTCGTCCTCCGCGCGCACGCTCCCGACGAGGTCCACGTAGTCCTTGGGCGCCTCCGCCCGCCGCCCGAGCTCGCCCTGGGCCAGAGCCAGCGCCCGAAGGTAGTGGGCCAGCTCGTCCGGGACGCCGGCGAAGGGGGGGTTGAGGAAGACGAACAGCAGCCCCGCCGGGACTGCCAGCCACAGGTAGAGGCGCTCCAGCGGCAGCGAGGCGAGCCCTCTCCTTGCCGGCCGGCCCTCCGGGAACATGACGTCGTCCTTCACGGGGACACGCGGGCTCGGTGAGCGCGCCTTGAGCCGGTGCTGGGCGGCGCACGCAACGAGGTTCCAATCGTAGCAGCCGTGCGCGCGGGGCGGCGCAGCGCTCACGGCGCCTTTTCGGACCGGAAACGACCGGGCCCGCCTCGACCGTGCGGGATCGAGGCGGGCCCGGGGAGAGCCGCGCGGGCGACTACTCGTCCTTCGCCGGCAGGACGTGGCCGAGCTGGACCTCGACATCGCCGGAGCCGGTGCTGAGCCGGTAGCGGCCGCCGCCGCTGCCGAGCGTGCCGGCCGCCTTCTTCTGCCCGCTGACGTCGGTCCTCACCGTGAGCCCCAGCGAGGGCGGGAGCTCGATCGTGCCGCCGTGCGTGGTGAGCTCGAAGTCGCCGACGATGTTCGCGGGCACGACGAGGAGCAGGTCGCCCGAGCCGGAGTTCAGGCTCAGCTTGCCGGGCGAGAGGGCCTCGCCCACGCGCACGCGCACGTCGCCCGAGCCGGAGTTCGCGTTCAGCTCGTCCTCGACCGAGAAGGCCTCGGCCACGACCGAGCCGGAGCCGGAGTTCGCCTGCAGCTCCTGTAGCCGCTCCTGGGGCAGCTCGACGCGCACGTCGCCGGAGCCGGAGTTGGCCTGGACCTTCGTGCGGCCCGTCTTCACGACCACGTCGCCCGAGCCGCTGTTGGCCTGCACCGGGAAGCTGCCGGGCACGGAGACGACGAAGGAGACGCTCCAGCCGCGCGTGTTCTTGTGGGCGTCCTCGATCACGAGCGTGCCGTCGTCCTCGCTGATGTCCACGTGGTCCGCGAAGACCTGGGTCAGCTCGTGGCCCTTGACCGTGCCGAGCTTGGCCCGCACGTGCGCCTGGACCTCGAGCTTGCCGCTGGCGGAGGCCAGGACCTCGACGTCGCCCGAGCCGGTGTTGACGGCGATCGACTCGATCGAGGCGGGCAGGGCCTGGGCGTGGAAGAGGTCGGTCTGCCAGACGTTCTCGTCGCTCTCCTTGCGCTTCTGCCCGTGCTCCTGCACGAGCACGGCCTCGCGCGCGGCCGGCTCGGCCGTGGGCTCGAGCGGGGCCGGCGTGGCGAGCTCGGCGCCGGCGCTGGCCGGCGTCGCGAGCGTGCCGAAGCGCACGGGGGTCGGGGAGGCAGGCTCGCGGCCGCCGGAGAGGACGCTGACGGAGATCGAGGCCGCCACGAGGGTCGCGGCGGCGGTGCCGAGGGCGAGATGCATGGTCTTCAGTCCGAGGAAGGTGGTGGTGGAGGCCGCGAGGCCCGTGGGCAGCTTCGCGAGCGGGAGGAGGGCCAGACCGAGCGCACGGCGGTCACCGCCGTACGTGGATTCGAGGCGCGCGCGCAGCTCGGAGAGCCCGCGCGTGACGCGGCTGTTGACGGCCGCGCGCGTGACGCCGGTCTTCTTCGCGATCTCGTCGTAGGAGAGCTGCTCGAAGAAGCGCATCAGGAGCGTGCTGCGGTAGGGCTCGGAGAGCGCCAGCACCGCCTGCACGACGTTGCGGTGCGTCTCGGCGCGCTCGACCGCCTCCTGGGCGGCCGGGGCGAGCTCGGCGCGCCGCACCGCGTCCTCGCGCGCGCTGCGGTTCGCCTCGCCGCGGCGCAGCTTCGCCAGGTTGTTGCGCATCACCGTCGCCAGCCAGGCGCGCAGCGGGCGCGAGCCGTCGGGGCGCGCCTCCAGCGCGTCGAGGGCCGTGTCCTGGGCCAGGTCGGCCGCCAGGTGCGGGTCGGCCACCAGGCTGCGCGCCAGGGCGTGGATCCAGCCGGTCTGGTCGAGGAGCGCGTGGAGGGACTGGGAGGGGGCCATGGGCTTCGTTCCGGGTTGCCGACCTGCACCCCGCGGGCGCGCGGGTGAAGGCAGGAATCCGGGTGATTCTCCCACCACCGGGCTCCTGCCGCCCACGGGAGCGCGGGCTCCAGCCCGCTTCTTCCCACCGGGAGCCCGGAGGAGCCCAGCTGGAGCGTGGCGGTGGGCGGCGGGAGCGCTCCGCTCGACTCAGCGGAGAGCCTGGGCGAGGGTCAGAAGGGCGCGCGAGGATCGCGCGCCAAGGACGATCCAGAGAGGCTGGCAGGAGCCGCGGCCGAAGGCCGCGGCATCCTGCCAGGCTCTCAGTCCGCCGGCTCGAGCGTGAGCGTCAGCGGGAACCCCTCCGCCCGGGCCAGCGAGTGGGCCTGGTCGCGGCGGAACTCGGCCTGCTCCAGGGGCAGCACGTCGGCCACGGCCGAGCCCGTGTCGTGGGCCTCGCGCGTGATCCGGTAGGCCTCGGTCGAGGGCTTGGCGAAGATGCGTCGCAGGACGCCCAGCACGAAGTCGAAGCTCGTCACCGGGTCGTCGTGCAGGATCACCTTCCAGCGCGGGGCCAGGGCGGTCTTCGCGTCCGTGTCGGTCGCGGGGATCGTCGTCGGGGCCATCGGCGTCGGCTCGGGGGCGAGGGAGGGCGGGTCAGAAGAGCGCGATGCGCGTCGTGTAGGCGAGGTCCGGGTCGCCGCGCGCCGCCGTGGCCAGCACGGTGCCGAGATCCGGCTGCGGCACGCCGCGGTAGTGCTCCTGCTCGTTCAGGTAGACGACGATCTCCTTCCGCGGGTCGAGCAGGGTCTCGTCGACCAGCACGTGGAGCCCGCGCGTCGGCTTGTCGCAGGTCACGCGCACGCTGTTCGTCTTCCTGTCGGCCTTGGCGACGACCAGGGCCTCCTTGAACGGCTCCTCCCAGAAGAGCCAGTAGAACTGCGGCTTCCAGGGGATCACCGGCTGCCACACGATCGTGTCGGGGTGCGTGGAGCGCTCGATCGAGGCGATCTTCTCCAGGTGCGCCTCGAAGCCGCCCGGCGGGCCCTGGTGCTGGCGTCCGGGGACCTCCCAGTACTCGAAGTCGAAGCCGCCCCAGAGCTCCTGGGCCTCGGCGAGCTTCCGCGCCGCGATGCGGTTCGCGTCCGGCGGCACGTTGGGATCGTCGTCCGACTGGTAGATGCGGATCGCGACGTTGCGCAGGCACGGCACGACGCCGGCGGCGATGTCGAAGACCTTGCCCTCGCGGTCCATGTAGGGCGTCGGCGCGCCGGCCGAGGGCGCCAGGGCGGCCCACTGGTCGGCGTGGTGCGCGCCGAGGGTCCAGCTCCCGTAGCCGCCCATCGAGTGCCCGACCAGGTACACGCGGTCCGGGTCGATCTTCCAGGTGCGCCGAGCGCGCTCGACCAGCTCGAGCACCCACTCCTCGGTGCCGGCGTCGGTCCAGCCGTGCTCGGTCTTCTCCAGGACCTCGGGGTAGAGCGCCAGCCAGTCGAGGCTCGACAGGGCCGGCTCGTAGGCCCCGTGCGCGCTCCAGGCGTCGCCCGAGCCGGCGCCGCCGCCGTGCATGCACACCGCCAGGGCCTTCGGCTTCCGCGCGTTGCCGCCGACGATGAAGAGCCCCTTCTTCTCCTCCTCCCAGAAGTGCACCTGACCCTTGTCCTTCTCGAGCTCCGGGCCCTTCTTCCACAGCTCCAGGATGGTCTTCTGGTGCCGCGCGGCCCCGGCGGCGTCGAGCGCGAGGCGCGCGAGCTCGGTGCGGATGCGGCGGCGCTCGTCGCGGCCCTCGGGCGTCAGCGTGTCGGCGTCGAGGTAGGCCTCGAAGCTCGCCTTGAGCTCGGCCGTGGAGGGCGGCTTGGGCGACTGGAGGAGCAGCAGGGCGAGGACGAGCATGGCGGGGCTCTCTCGATGAGCAGCGTAGCCGACGGGCGCTCGGTCGGAGAATCCGCGCACCGGATCACCGGGCGGGCGCGCGCCCGCCCGGAGAACCGGTGCGGTCACGCTGACGGCGAAATCGCTAGGCGATCTGCGATCGCCTAGCGGCTCGTGGCCTTGATCGTGCGCACGGTCGCGACGTTCGACCAGGCCGAGGGCCCGGCCGAGTTCGTGGCGCGCACGCGGTAGT